>JAKPBN010000330.1 GCA_029778945.1 Spirochaetota bacterium | reverse complement strand
GGGTCGCCGATGTCCCCGAGGGGGAGCTTGCGGCCCTCATGATGGGGGACATCCACCTGGTCCAGGCTGGCCTAGGACCCGGGGCGGCCCCCGGGACGGCCAGTGGAGCCGCCAGGCCGGCCGGGCCCGGCCCGGCTAGGGCGGGCCTGGCCCTCGAGGCCCGGAAGGCCTGCTCCGGCCCGGTCTTTGAGATGCGCAAGGTATCCCTCGGCCGGAGGCGGACCCGCCAGCCGGCCCTCTCGGAGCTCTCCCTCGAGGTCTGCGCCGGCGAGATCCTCGGGGTCTGCGCGATCTCAGGCAATGGCCTGTCCGAGCTCGAGGCCCTGGCCTCGGGGGCCAAGCGGCCGAGCTCCGGCCAGGTCCTCCTCTCGGGCCAGCCCCTGCCCAGGCTGAGGCGGCCCGGGGTCGGCTATGTCCCCGCGGACCGCCTCCATCGGGGCTCCTCCCTCCACTCCTCGGTGGCGGACAACCTCGCGGCCCTCGACCGGGATCGGCTCTTTCCCCGGGGCGTGGCGGACCGGCGGGCGATCGAGGCCTTTGCGGCCGAGGCCATCGAGGGCTATGGCATAGCCGCCGTCCCGGAGCAGCGCCTGGGTACCCTCTCCGGGGGAACCATCCAAAAGGTTGTCCTGGCCCGGGAGCTCTCAGGCTCCTCCTCCTTCCTCCTGTTCTCCAACCCCACCTGGGGCCTTGACCTCTCCTCCGCCGCCTTTGTCCGGGAACGCATCCACGCGGCCAAGGCCGCGGGGGCGGCGATCCTCCTCGTCTCCGCGACCCTCGACGAGGTCCTCGAGCTTGCCGACCGCATAGGCATCCTCTCCCGGGGCCGCCTCGTCCTCGAGGTGGACAACGACGGAAAGGTCGACCGGGGCCGGCTTGGACGGGCCATGCTCGGCCTGGACACCGCCGGGGGCCAGCCATGATCGAGGTGCGCTGGACCAGCCCCGGCTCGAGGCTCCTCTCCCTGGCCCTGGCCCTCCTGGGCTCGGGCCTCGTGGCCCTTGTCCTTCTTGGCCTTTTGAGCTCGGACTTTCCCCTGGCCTCGTGGCTTTTTTTTGCCGGCCCCTTCCGGAACGCCTTTAGCCTGGGCAACCTCCTCGCGGAGTTTTCCGTCCTCCTCCTCGCGGGCCTTGGGGCCGGGATGGCCTTCGCCTCGAGGAACTACAACCTGGGTGGAGAGGGCCAGGTCTACCTGGGCGCCGTCGTGGCCAGCTTTGTCGCCTCCTCCCTGGCCGGGGCCGACACCCTCGTTGCCAGGCTGGCCGCGGCCGGGGCCGGGGCGGCCGCGGGGGCCCTCCTTGCCTGGATCTCGGGCAGGCTCAAGCTGGGCCTTGGGGTGAGCGAGCTGATCTCCTCCTTCCTCCTTTCGGCCACCACGGTCTATCTCTGCGACTTCCTCATAACCGGTCCCCTCCAGGACAAGGCGAGCAATTTCCAGGCTACGGCTTCCATACCCGGGGCCTTCGCCTTTGCCCGCCTCCTGCCGCCCTCGAGCCTCTCCACGGCCATCTTCCCGGCCCTGGCCATCGTCCTCCTCGCGGCCTTTGTCACGGCCCGGACGCGGTTTGGCTTTGAGCTGGGCCTCGTGGGGAGGAACACGGAATTCGCCCGCTACTGCGGGGTGGATACCCGCTTCTATGTGAGCGCCCCCATGGCGATCTCCGGCGCCCTCTACGGCCTGGCGGGGGCCTTCCTCGTCCTCGGGACCTATGGCAGGGCCATGAAGGGCTTTTCCTCGGGCCTGGGCTGGACGGGCCTGGC
>JAKPBN010000322.1 GCA_029778945.1 Spirochaetota bacterium | reverse complement strand
ATTCCATACCCGAGGCCGCGGGGGTCGGCATGACCGAGCAGGAGGCCGCCGCCAAGGGCATCGCCGTCAAGAAGGCCCAGCTGCCCCTGCGCCTCTCCGGTCGCTTCGCGGCGGAAAACGGCTTTGCCGCCCAAGGCGCGGTCAAGGTCATCGCCGAGGCCGCATCGGGCCGGATCCTCGGCCTCCACGCCGTCGGCCCCTATGCCTCGGAGACGATCTGGGGTGGAGCCGCCCTCATCGAGCAGGAACTCAGGATCGAGGACGTCCGCGCCCTCGTCTTCCCCCATCCCACGGTCTACGAGCTCATAAGAGACGCCGCCTGGGAAATCGAATAAGCCCCACAGGAAAGAGGAGTAGCATATGCCCAAGTCCATCATCATCGATCCCGCCAAGGTCCGCATGGGCGGCAAGCTCGAGATAGCCCCGATCCAGATCAACCAGTACAAGAGGGACTTCAAGAAGGAAAAGGCCACCTTCGGCGCCGAGCGCCTCTGGCGGATGTGGTACGACATGGCCACGATCCGGGAATTCGAGACCATGCTCAATTCCTTCAAGACCCAAGGGTCCTGGAACGGGATCGAGTACAATCACAAGGGCCCGGCCCACCTCTCCATCGGCCAGGAGGCCGCCGCCGTGGGCCAGAGCGCCGCCCTCGGGGTCGAGGACTTTATCTTTGGCTCCCACCGCAGCCATGGGGAGATCCTCGCCAAGTGCTACTCGGCGATCGCCACCCTGGACGAGGCCAGGCTCGAGGAGATCATGAGGTCCTTCCTGGGAGGGGAGACCCTCGGGATAGCCGAGAAGGCCTCGTATACCGGGATCAAGGACCTGGCGGAGAACTTTGTCCTCTACGGGACCCTGGCGGAGATCTTTGCCCGCAAGGCCGGCTTTAACCGCGGCCTCGGCGGCTCCATGCACGCCTACTTTACCCCCTTTGGCTCCATGCCCAACAACGCCATCGTCGGAGGCTCCGCGGACATCGCCGTGGGGGCGGCCCTCTTCAAGCGCATCAACGCCAAGAAGGGCATCGTGATCGCCAACATCGGCGACGCCTCGATGGGCTGCGGCCCCGTCTGGGAGGCCATGTCCATGGCCGCGATGGACCAGTACCGCGAGCTCTGGCCCTCCTCCGTCGGCGGGGCTCCCCCGGTCCTCTTTAACTTCTTCAACAACCAGTACGGCATGGGCGGCCAGACCAACGGCGAGACCATGGGCTACAAGATCCTCGCCCGGGTGGGCGCCGGCGTAAACCCTGAGAACATGCACGCCGAAAGAGTCGACGGCTACGATCCCCTCGCGGTGGCCGACGCCACGGCCCGCAAGAAGGAGATACTTCTCAGCGGCAAGGGCCCTGTCCTCCTCGACGTCCTGACCTACCGCATCTCCGGCCACTCCCCCTCGGACGCCTCGAGCTACCGCACCCCCGAGGAGATCAAGCTCTGGCAGGACGCCGACCCCATCGAGGAATACGGCGCCTATCTCGTCAAGAACGGCGCCACCACGGCGGACGCCCTGGCCAAGGCCAGGGCCGCCATCCACGAGAAGCTGGCCGCCATCGTCAAGCTCGCCGTCGACGACAAGCTCTCTCCCCGGGCCTCGGGGGCCTTTAT
>JAKPBN010000317.1 GCA_029778945.1 Spirochaetota bacterium | reverse complement strand
CGGCCTTGATCACGGCCTCGGCCCGGCGATGGAACTCGATGATTATGCGGAGGAGGAGGACTTCCTTGGCCGGTGGGCAATACTTGTCCACCTCGTCAAAGGAGGACTGCTGGAGGAAGCCCGACTTGAGGAGGTCGGCGGTCACAAGGACGAGGCGCTGCTCGTCCGGGAGGGCATCGGGACCGATGAGGCGAACGATCTGCTGGAGGCGCTGCTCCTTCTTGAGGAGGTCCATGCAGGCCCTGCGGGCCGGCGCCCACTCAGGATCCACCTTCTGCCACCAGCCGAGGAGCTCCTCGGTGTACTCGGAATAGGAATCGAGCCAGGAGATGGCCGGGTAGTGGCGGGAATAGGCCAGGTCCCGGTCCAGGGCCCAGAAGCAACGGATAAACCGCTTGGTGTGCTGGGTGACGGGCTCGGAGAAGTCGCCTCCGGGAGGGGACACGGCGCCGATGATCGACACCGAGCCAAGACCGCAGCCCAGGGTCTCGACCCGCCCTCCCCGCTCGTAGAATTCCGCGAGGCGGGTCGGGAGGTAGGCGGGGAAGCCTTCCTCGGCGGGCATCTCCTCGAGGCGGCCGGACAGCTCCCGGAGGGCCTCGGCCCAGCGGGAGGTCGAGTCCGCCATGACCGCGACCCCGTAGCCCATGTCCCGGTAGTACTCGGCGAGGGTGATCCCCGTATAGATCGAGACTTCCCGGGCGGCGACGGGCATGTTGGAGGTGTTGGCTATGAGGACTGTCCTCTCCATGAGGGAGCGGCCGGTCCGGGGATCCACCAGCTTGGGGAATTCCTGGAGGACATCGGTCATCTCGTTGCCCCGCTCCCCGCAGCCCACGTAGACAATGATGTCCGCGTCGCACCACTTGGCGATCGCGTGCTGGGTCATCGTCTTGCCCGTGCCAAAGCCTCCGGGCACGGCCGCGGCCCCGCCCTTGGAGATGGGGAAGAGGACATCGATGACCCGGAGGCCCGTGAGGAGGGGCTCGGTGGGGGCGAGGCGCTTGAGGGAGGGCCTCGCCTTGCGGAGGGGCCACTCCTGGGCAAGCCTCAGGCTCTCCCCCCGGGCGGTCACGGCTATCGTCTCCTCGATCGTGTAATCCCCCTCGGGGACCGAGCTTGCAAGGAGGCTGGGCCGGATGGTGGGAGGGGCAAGGACCCGGTGCTCGACGACACTGGTCTCCTGGACCCTGCCGATCAGGCTGCCCGGGCCAATGCGGTCGCCCTCCCTGAGGGCGGGCACATAATGCCAGCGCTTGGCCGGATCGAGGCGGTCGCCCTTGACCCCCGGCACGAGGAAGTCCCCGGACACGGCCTTGAGGGCCGAGAGGGGACGCTGGATGCCATCATAGATCGAGCCCATGATGCCGGGCCCGAGGAGGGCCGAGAGGGGCCGGCCCAAGGAATAGACGGGCTCCCCGGGCCTCATCCCGGTGTTTTCCTCGTAGACCTGGATGGTGGCGCCCTTGGCGTCGGTCTTGATGATCTCTCCGGCCAGGCGCTTTTCCCCGACCTCGACCACGTCGTAGAGGCCGGCCCCGCCTAGGCCCAGGGCGTGGATGACGGGCCCCGAGACCCTTGTGATTCTTCCTTCAATCATCTTCCGGACTCCCTTCCCTCTAGGGCCGCGCAGAGCTCGCCCCGCCTCTGGTCGAGCAGGTCATCCGTGACCAGGTCGAGGGTAGCCCTGACCTTGATGCGGGGCGGCAGGGTCTCAATGACAAGGCCGTCGGCGGCGAGGCTAGCCGAGGCGGAAAAAGCCTTCATGCGGGTCAGGGGCAGGGCCGCGGCGAGGATGCTGGCGGCCTCCGCCTCGCCAAGGCCCCGGGCCACGACCGAGAGCTCGGCCGGGCCCAGAAGGGAGGCTGCCCGTGAAAGGAGGCCGGCGATAAGCCTAGCCCTGGCCTGAGCATCGAGGCGGGAAAGGTAGGCCTCGGCTCCCTCCCTCAGCCTGCGGTCGAGGAAGGAGATCCGCATCCTGGCCTTGTCGAGGGGCAGCCTTGCGGCGTTCTCCTGGCGGTGGAGCCGGATCCGGCTCTCGAAATCCTTGGCGAGGGCGGCCAGCTCGGTGGCCTGCCTCGCCTCGGCCTCGGCACCCAGGCGCTGGACCTCGGCCTCGGCGTCCCTCAGGATTCGCTCTCCCTTTTTGCGGGCGTCGTCGAGGATCTCGGTCTCTATGACTTCTGTAGATGCCAATTCTTCCATCAAAAGCTCCTCACAAAGGCCCAGGTCCGCAGGATGGGAGGGCACGGGACACTAGATGCTGATGCCGACGGCCTCTCGGATAGCCTTGAGGAGGGACGCCCCTTCGTCAGGGCCGGCCCCGGGGCTGGGGACCTCAACGATCAAGGGATAGTCCCCGCGGAACTGCCAGGCCCTGGCCTCGCCCTCAAGGGACATGGCTACCTCCGAGCTGAGGATGAGGACCTTGGCCCCCTTGCCCGTCTCCGGGGCCGGAAGGCCGTCATCGGACGAGCTTGCCTTGGCCTGGCCCGTGGCCTGGAGAAAGGCCTCAAGGGCCTCGTCCCGGCCAAGGACGGCCCGGCCAGCCACCCCCACAAGGCGGAAGGCCACGAGGAGCTCCTCCTCTCCGATGAAGAAAAAGTCCGCCACGCCCGGACCGTCCTAGAGAAGGAGGATGAGGAGGGCCACCAGGAAGCCCCAGAGGCAGATTCCCTCGGCCAGGCCCACATAGGGAAGGGCCTTGCCCGAGAGCTCGGGATTCTCGGCCATGGCGCCCATGGCGGCGGCCCCGATCTTGCCCACGGCCAGGCCGCCTCCCACGCAGGCGATGCCGACGGACAGGGCGGCGGCTATGTATTTCCACATGGCCGACTCGACGGCCACGGTGGCGGCCGAGTGGTCCACCTGGGCGGCGAGGCCAGCGGCGACGGCGAGGCCAAGGAAGGAAAGGGCAAACAGTCTCTTGTTCATGGCGCTACTCCTTGCGGTATTCGAAGCGGAAAGGCGAGAACTCCACGCCTATCTCGGTGAGGAACTTGGAGAAGAACTCGTAATAGTTGAGCCTGACTACCTGGATGGCCACGATCATCCCCTCGAGGACGAGGATGACCGAGTTGCCGATGATGACAATGACAATCTCCCAGAGAAGGCCGGCCGGCGCCCTCGCCCGGACAAGGTCGCCCATCGCGAAGACGATGAAGGAGAGGACGGCGTGGGAGAGGGCAAAGGCCCCCACCCGGAGGAAGGAAAGGGTGTTGGAGAAATAGTAGGACACGGATTCTATGATCTCCACGACGCCCTTTAC
>JAKPBN010000300.1 GCA_029778945.1 Spirochaetota bacterium | reverse complement strand
CGCTCCTGCGCCTTTTCCCTGACCGCCTCCACCGGCGCGGCCACCCAGGCCTCCGAGGAGTCCCTGGGCTGATCCGTCTAGCTAGCTGTATCGCATAATGAAACGGCCGGTCTCTCTTGAGGCCGGCCTTTGTCTTTTCTAGGAAGCCTCTTTTCGCATCCGGGCCAGGAAAAGGAGGATCCCGGATCCCTCGATCGCCAGCAAGGCCGCCCATACAGGCAGCTCCCCAGGAAAGGCCCCCGCCTTGATCGAGATCAGCGCCGAATTTAGGCAAAGGACGAGAAGGTAGAGAAAGGCCTGGACTCCGATGATCGCGCTAATGAGGAACCCAAAGCGACTTCTCCGGAGGAGGAGGATCCCTCCCGCGACCAGGGGGAAGGCCATCAGCACAAGGTCTAGGCTCGCGACCAGGCGAAACACGGTGCTACTCTGGGGCAGAGGCTTTGCGAGGAGGATATAGCCAGCCCAGCTCAGGAGCCAGACCGCGCCCAGGCCCACTCCGATGAAAATGAAAATCGCCGCGGGATAGACAAAGCCCCTGCCCTCAGGCGGGGTATCGAATTCCGCATGGAGCTCGTTCCTCGTGGAAAGGATACTTGCCAGGCCTATGATGGAAAGGACCATGAGGGCCACATAAAGGGGAAACTGGCTGTTTATCTCCGCACCGAGCAGATAATAGGCATAGTTGTAGATGGAATAGCCAAGGACGCCCAGGCTCAGGATCCTCCCGATCCTGCGCCAGCTGGCGATCGATGCGGCAAAGACTGGGACGGCGATCCCCAGGGTGATTAGGTCATTCCCTAGCCAAGTGTCCCTGATCCAGCCTGTGTCCCGGTAGACATCCGCGAATAGGCCGAGCAGGGCCTGGGCCGCCATCAGGGCCGCAATAATCCATAGATTGATCCTTATCCTCATTGTATCTCCCTGCCTTTTTGCTCTTTCCTGCCTGGGCTTCCGTTCCAGCCTAGAGTCTTGCTATAAAGCGCTTGTAGAAGAGGGCGCAGCGGCGCAGGTTGCCTACCTCGACCCGCTCGTCCCGGCCATGGATCCCCGCCAGGTCGGCGCTGGTCTGCGCGATGGGGCTAAAGCGGTACATGGCCTCGGTCACCTTGCGGTAGTGCTTGGTGTCGGTCCCGGCGCTGAAGAGGAAGGGCACGGCGGCGGCCTCCGGGAAGGCTTGCGCGAGGGCCGCCTCGATCGCCCGGTAGCCCTCATGGTCGACCGGGGACTCCGGCAGGGGCTCGACGGCCTGGGCCGGATGGTGGGGCGAGGCCTTTACCCCGAAGGGGGCCACGATGCGCGACACCCTCTTGAGGGTCCCCTCGACGCTTTCCCCGGGGAGGATGCGCATGTTGATGTTGGCCCAGGCCCGGTCGGCCAGGACATTTTCCTTGGGGCTGCCCGAGAGCATGGTTGGGGCCGCGGTGGTGCGGAGCATGGCGTTGGTGGTCGGGGTCTTTGAGAAGGCCAGCTTGACGAGGGGGCTGGTGAGCCAGAGGTTGCGGAACAGCACGCGGTAGGCAAGGGGGACGTAGGGGGAGAGCCGCCCCAGGAAGGACCTCACGGTATAGCCCAGGCGGGCCGGGGAGGGCTGGGCCTCGATGGCCGCCACGGCCCGGGCCAGGTTTCCGGCCGCGCTGCGCCGGGGAGGCATCGAGGCGTGGCCGCCCTTGCCCTCGGCCTCGAGGAGGACGTCGAGGTAGCCCTTTTCCGCGATGCCCACCAGGGCGAGGGGACGGTCGGCAAAGGCGAGCATGCCCTTGGATACGGGTCCGCCCTCGTCGAGGAGGAAGGAGGCCTTTATGCCCAGGCGCTCCAGCTCAGCTCCGATGCGGCCGGCTCCCCGGTTGCCGCCTATCTCCTCATCCCCCCCAAAGGCAAAGAGGATGGTCCTTTTGGGCGCAAAGCCCTCGCCAAGGAGGCGCTCCGCCGCCCCCAGGGCCGAGACGAGCATAAGCTTGATGTCCTGGGTCCCTCGGCCCCAGAGCTCCCCGTCCAC
>JAKPBN010000281.1 GCA_029778945.1 Spirochaetota bacterium | reverse complement strand
ATGGACTTGACCCCCAGGAGGTCCAGGATCTTGCTGGCCACCTTGTAATCCCTGCCCTCGTCCGGAAAGCCCAGGTAGAGGTTGGCCTCCACCGTGTCCAAGCCCAGCTCCTGGAGCTGATAGGCCTTTATCTTGTTGAGGAGGCCTATGCCCCGGCCCTCCTGCTTGAGGTAGATCACCGCCCCCGCCTCCTGCTTTCCCACAAAGCTCAGGGCGGCCTCGAGCTGGTCCCGGCAATCGCAGCGCAGGGACCCGAGGACATCCCCGGTGTGGCATTCCGAGTGGACCCTGACCGGGACCGAGGTTTTCCCCTTGATATCCCCGTGGACGACGGCGGTATGCTCCTTGTTGGCCTTGGCGTCGTAGAAGCCATAGAGCTCAAAGTCCCCAAAACGGGAGGGGAGGTGGGCATGGGCCACCATCTGGACGCAGAGATCCGCATCCAGGCAAAAGGCTCCCTTTCCCTTGCAATAGTGGTCTTCCAGGGAAAAATCGGGCTTTCCCTTTAGCTTTTTCTCAAGATCTTCCCTAGAAACCGCTTTTTCGCAGCTCTGGGTGAGGTTTTCGGGGCTCAGGACTTCCATGGTCTCTCCTTCTGGCGCTGGCACCGCCTTATAATATACCTAAATTTCTCCCCCGGGGGACTCCAAGGTCACCCCAGGGACCCCTTGACGATGGGGGGGGGCCGTGGTTTAATGGGCCCAGCAGATTTGGATAGCGGTCAAAAGGCCGCGCTTGAGTTCGAATCGCTTCGCGAAGGAGATGGCAAAGTGCCCTGCGGACGCAAAAGAAAACTCAAGAAGATAGCAACGCACAAGCGCAAGAAGAAGAAGAGAAAGAATCGGCACAAGACCCGATAGTCTGCGTTGCGATCTTCGGATCAAGATGGCCGCCTCCTCTAGCAGGATGCGGCTTTCGTTTTTTTCGGGGGGAGGAAACCTTTCAATGTGAAAGGTTTCCTCCCCCCGGGCCCTCCACTTTCCAAAGTCCGGATAAAGAGCGGCCTCCCCGGCCCCCCCCCCTCTTTCCAAAGGCCGGATTTAAAACGGCCCCCTTCGGGCCCCTCAGTCCAAAGGCCGGATTATTAAGCACGGCCACGCCAGGGCCTTCGCCTTCCAGGGGGCGGGGAGGGGGAATGTGCTTGTCTTTGCCAAGAGTGGAGGCTAGGATAGGCGAAGCATGGCTAAGGACATAGATGTCTATCAGCTGGTCAGGGCATTTGCCCACAAGAATCGCCTCACTTCCATAGACTACCAGGTCTTCGCCCATGCGGTGCAGCGCCAGGCCGCGGGCTCGGACCAGTCCGAGGCTATCTACCGGGACCTTGCGATCAATCCTGACACGATCCTCCTGCCCAGGCTCTATAGGCTTTTCCAGGACCGTCGGGTGGCCCTGGAGACGGTGGGCAACGAGGTAAAGACGATCGTGATGCCCGAGCACTATGCCGAGGTCTTTTTCAATGAGTACAAGCGCCTGGACGAGGCCCCGGAGATCCCCTTTCCGGACGAGGAGTCCCTCAAGGTCTCAGTCCCTCCGGAGTGGATCCAGGCGGTCAACATAGACACGGACCTAGGCATTCTCTCGGACCGGAAGGAGGAGGCGAAGGTCCCCCTCTACCGGATTATCTTCAATGGCCAGGCCAAGCCCCTGGTGGTGCCCCAATCCTTTGTGCCGGAAAAGCTCCTGGAATGCTCGGTCCTCAAGATCCGCCACTACCTCCGCCAGGGGGCCAACAAGGATTTTATATTCAACAAGCTGAGCTATGCCTTTGCCAACAAGGAAAGCCAGCTCAAGGACGCCTTAGGGGCTGTCCTCACCAAGCCCACCGAGGCCTGGGGCCAGCTGGCCGACGGGGGAGGGGACTTTGGCTTCCAGTTCTGGGCCTACCTGACGAGCTATATCAAGCATGACCTGGACAAGAAGAAGGAAAAGGCCGCGGAGGACCTGGGCATCTACCAGGCTACCCTCCTGTGCGAGTTCTTTGCCTCCCACTACAAGGGCAAGGCCAAGCGCCTCCTCGACCTTGAGTCCGCCTCGAGGAGCCTGGGCCAGGGCCTCCGCAAGCCTCCTCTTTATTTTGCCATCGAGGATGTCCTGGGCTTCCGGGACAGCCAGGGCCAGCCCGTCCAGGGCCGCCTCTCCCGGGACGACATAGAGGCCTATCTCAAGGAAAAGACCACCACCGCCGAGGAAGGCCTCCTTCCGGAGCTCCTGGTCATAGCCACGGGCCAGGGCAGGCGGGTCTATATCGCCAAGGAAAAGGTCTTTGCCCTGGTATTCCGCCTCCTTGGGGAGCTTAGGGCCGATTGCCGCTCCCGCCTCGTCCAGCAGTGGAGCAAGATCCTCGGGGACTTCCAGTCCTCCCCGGCCATGGAGGACGACGAGGCTTTTGTAAAGGAGCTGGGCGCCCTCGTGGCCTCCCGCTCCCCCCTCCTGGATGCCCTGATCCAGGACAGGCTCCTCCCCCTGGTCTATGAGGAGCTTTCCGCCACCCAGGCGGCCAGCTCGGACATATCCCGCCTCTTCTACAAGGGGGAGCTTCTCCCCCTGGACGAGCTCCTCGAGCTGGACAGGAAATCCCTCAAGGTCGACGCCAAGATGCTCCTGCCCTTCTGGTATTCGGTGCCCATCCTCTCGAGCATCATGCGGATCTTCCTGGGCTCGGGCAAAAAGAAGGCGTCCGTACCTGTGCAGGCCAAGGCCGCCCCGCCCGAAGCCCAGACCCTCAAGGCGAGGCGGGCGGCCTTTATCACCGCCGCCTGCCAGGTCGAGGCCGAGATCGTACCCTCCGGCTATACCCTCGAGGAGTATATCGCCGAGCTCGAGGGCCGCTGGGCCAACCTCCTCAACCCCCAGGCCCGGCGGAACCTGGTGGATGACGTGAATAGCCTGGTCAGGGATTACCTGCGCAATGTGCTTCGGAGCCTCTCACCCTCGAACTTCACCACCGAGAGGGTCAAGAGCCTCTCCGCATCCCTGGCCGACACCCCGTCCCTGCTCAAGCTCAAGAACCACGCGGCCCTGGAGCTCTATATCCAGCTCTATATGGTAAAGCTCCTCAAGCGCACCAGCCTCCACTAGGCAAAAGCCCCTTCAGTTCCCCTGATTTTTCTCTCCCTCAATCGTCTTGGCTCTCATCCCCTAAGGCCCTTGCGTTTCAATATGCAAAATCATGGTTTGATTATTGACGATTTATGTTGCGGGTCCTGCCAAAAATGCTATAATCAGCCTGTAAAAGCCCGTTTTGCGGAGGACCGCCCATGGCTCGCTGCTTCCTGGTAATCAACCCAGGCTCCACCTCGACCAAGATAGCCGTCTACGAAGAGGAGAAGGAGATCTTTACCGAGGGCCTGACCCATAGCTCAGAGGAGCTGGCGGGTTTTGCCACGATAGCCTCCCAATATGACTTTCGCCGGGCCCGGATCCTGGACATCCTCAAGGCCAAGAATTTTGACCTTGGGCGCCTTGCGGCGGTGATCGGCCGGGGCGGGCTTCTCCGGCCCATCCCGGGCGGGGTCTACGGGGTCAACGAGGCCATGAAGCGGGAGCTCCTCTCGGCGGCCCATGGCGAGCACGCCTCCAACCTGGGCGCCCTGATCGCCGCCTCCCTGGGGGAGGAGCTCAAGGTGCCTGCCTTCATAGCCGACCCCGTGGTGGTGGACGAGCTCTCGGACGTCGCGCGGGTCTCGGGCCATAGGCTCTTCAAGCGCATCTCCATCTTCCATGCCCTCAACCAGAAGGCCGTGGCCCGGCGCTGGTGCAAGGAAAACGGCAAGGCCTACGAGGACGCGAGCATCATCGTGGCCCATATGGGCGGCGGGGTTTCGGTGGGCCTCCACCAGGGCGGCAGGGTCGTGGACGTCAACAATGCCCTCAACGGCGAGGGGCCCTTCAGCCCCGAGCGCTCGGGCACCCTGCCCAGCCTCCAGCTGGCCCGGCTCTGCTTTTCCGGCAAGTACACCGAGGCCGAGGTGTCCAAGATGATCGCCGGCCAGGGAGGCCTCGTCTCCTTCATGGGCTCCAACGACATGAGGACGGCGGAAAAGGCCTTCCGGGAGGGCGATCCCGAGGGCAGCCTCTACTACAAGGCCTTTATCTACCAGATGGGCAAGGCCATAGGGGCCCTGGCCGCCGCCGCCCACGGCAAGGTGGACGTGATCATCCTCACCGGGGGCATAGCCTACGGCAAGGAATGCGTCCACGGCATAACCGAGATGTGCGACTTCATAGCCCCCGTCCTGGCCTATCCCGGGGAAGGCGAGCTTGAGGCCCTGGCCCTCGCGGCCAGGCGGGCCATGGACGGGGAAACCCCGGTCCAGGTCTATTGAGGAAGGGGAAGGCATGCGCAGGATCGCAGAGATAATCGAGGCCGCCAAGGCCGCCGGCCCCCTCAAGGTGGCTGTGGCCGCGGCCCAGGAGGAATCGGCCCTCGAGGCCGCCGTCGACGCCTGGAAGAACGGCCTGGCCCTGCCCATCCTCGTGGGCGACACCGCCGGGATGCGCGCCATCGCCGCGGACCGGGGCCTCGACCTCTCCCCCTTCGAGCTTGTCGAGGAAAAGGACAATGCCCGGGCCGCCGCCCTGGCCGTGGACCTCGTGAGGACCGGGAAGGCCGATCTCGTCATGAAGGGGATCATCGACACCTCGGTGATCCTCAAGGCCGCCCTCAACAAGGAGAGCGGGATCAACGCCGGGAGGCTCGCAAGCCACGTGGCGGTGATGGAGAGCGGGCACTACCACAAGCTCTTCCTCGTGACCGACGCGGCTATCAACATCGCCCCCGACGTCCCGGCCAAGCTGGACATCATCCGGAACGCCGTGGAGGCCGCCTCGGCCCTGGGGGTCGCCCTTCCCAAGGTCGCCCTCCTCGCGGCGGTGGAGAAGGTCAACTACGAGAAGATGCCCTGCACCGCCGAGGCGGCCATCATCACCCAGATGGCCCGCCGGGGCCAGCTCAAGGGCTGCGTCGTGGACGGCCCCCTTGCCCTGGACAACGCGGTGAGCGCCGAGAGCGCGCGGATAAAAAAGATAGTCTCCGAGGTCGCCGGCGACGCCGACATCCTCGTGGCCCCGGACATCGAGGCCGGGAATGTCCTCTACAAGAGCCTTCTCGACCTGGGCGGGGCCCGGGGGGCAGGCATCGTGATGGGGGCCTCCCGGCCCATAGTCCTGACGAGCCGGGCGGACACGGCGGAGACCAAGCTGGCCTCCATCGCCTTTGCCTCCCTCGTCGCCCGGGCCCGGTCGGGAAGCAAAGCCTAAACAGCGGCGGGGCGCTTTAGTCCCGCCTTCAAGGAGTGTGCGCATGGCCAACAAGGGAAAGCCAATCGTGGACAGGGAAAGGTGCAAGGGATGCCTCCTGTGCAACAAAGCCTGCCCCGTCAAGATCCTCGGGGCGGACGATAGCCCCAATTCCTGGGGGTATTACCCCTGCAAGGTCCTGGACGAGGCCAAGTGCATTGCCTGCGGCAACTGCTACACGGTCTGTCCGGATGTGGCCATCACGGTCTATAAGCTGTAAGGAGGCTGGCAATGGCTGAAGAGAAGAAGCTCATGAAGGGCAACGAGGCCATAGCCGAGGCGGCGATCCGCGCCGGCTGCCGGGCCTATTTCGGGTATCCCATAACACCCCAGAACGAGCTCACGGCCTACATGGCCAAGCATATGCTCGCGCGCAAGCGCACCTTTATCCAGGCCGAGTCCGAGGTGGCGGCCATCAACATGGTCTACGGGGCCGCGGCCACCGGGGCCCGCACCATGACCTCCTCCTCGAGCCCGGGCATGTCCCTCAAGCAGGAGGGCATCTCCTACCTCAGCGGGGCCGACCTCCCCGCCGTCCTCGTCAACGTGGCCCGTTCGGGCCCCGGCCTCGGCGGCATCAGCCCCGGCCAGGCCGACTATTTCCAGGCCACCCGCGGCGGCGGCCACGGCGATTATTACCACCTCGTGCTCGCCCCCAAGAGCGTCCAGGAGGCCGCCGACCTCACCTACGAGGCCTTTGACCTGGCCGACAAGTGGCGCATGCCCGCGATGATCCTCGCGGATGGCCTCATCGGCCAGATGATGGAGGGTGTCGTCCTGCCGTCCGAGCGCGACCCCGCGAGCCTCCCCAAAAAGGCCTGGGCCGCCGGCCAGGGCGGGGAGCTTAGGCACATCACCTCCTGCATCCTTGACCCCAAGGAGCTCGAGGCCTCGGTCAAGGCCCGCTTCCAGCGCTACGAGGAGATCAAGGCCCAGGAAGTCCGCTTCGAGGAGATCAATGTCGAGAAGGCCGAGCTGATCTTTGTGGCCTATGGCACCTCGAGCCGGGTCGCCCTCGGGGCCGTCGAGAAGGCCAAGGAGCTCGGCCTCGAGCTCGGCCTCTTCCGCCCCATCAGCCTCTGGCCCTTCCCCTATGCCCGCCTGGCCGAGCTTGCCGCCCAGGGCAAGCGATTCCTCTCCATCGAGATGAGCATGGGCCAGATGGTCGAGGACGTCCGCCTCGCCGTGGGCTCGAACTACGCCGGGAAGGGCACGACCCGGGTGGATTTCTTCGGCCGCTGCGGCGGCGTCATCCCGAGCGAGGAGGAAGTCCTCGCCGAAGCCCAGCGCCTCCTTGCGGGCAGGGCGAGGAGCTAACATGGAACTTACCTACGGCCATCCGAAAAGCCTGAAGCCCATCCAGACCAAGTACTGTCCCGGCTGCGGCCATGGAGTCATCCACCGCCTCATCACCGAGGTGATCGACGAGCTCGGCCTCCAGACCAAGTCGATCATCATGAACCCCGTGGGCTGCTCGATCTGGGCCGACCTCTATTTCGACTTCGACTCCGTCCAGGTCCCCCACGGGCGCACGCCCGCCGGGGCCACGGGGGTCAAGCGCATGCTCCCGGACCACCTCGTGATCTGCTACCAGGGGGACGGCGACCTCGCGGCCATCGGCACCGCGGAGATCATCCACGCCGCCAACCGAGGGGAGAAGTTCACCACGATCTTTGTGAACAACGCCATCTACGGTATGACGGGGGGCCAGATGGCCCCCACGACCCTGGTGGGCCAGAAGGCGACTACGGCCCCCGAGGGCCGGGATCCCATCGAGGCGGGCATGGGCTATCCCATCCAGGTCTGCGAGCTCCTCGCGACCCTCGGGGGCACCAAGTACCTCGCCCGGGGGGCGGTCAACAATCCCGCCAATACCCGGAAGACCAAGCAGTACATCAAGAAGGCCTTTGAGGCCCAGATGCGGGGAGAGGGCTTCACGATGGTGGAGATCCTCTCCCAGTGCCCGACCAACTGGGGCCTGAGCCCTGCCAAGTCCGTCGAGTGGCTTGAGGAGAACATGATCCCCTTCTACAAGCTGGGAGAGGTCAAGAACACCCTGGAGGAGACAAAATGACCGAAAAGACCTTCATGGCGGGCTTTGGCGGCCAGGGCGTCATCTCCCTCGGCCAGCTCTGGGTATATTGCGGGATGAAGGAGGGCCTTGAGGTCACCTTCTTTCCCTTCTACGGGGCGGAAAAGCGGGGCGGCATAGCCCGGGCCTCGGTGGTGGTCTCGAGCCACGAGATCGCGAGCCCCCTCGTCACCTCCCCGGACTCCTCGGTCGTGATGAACCTCGACTCCCTCCCCCTCTGCGAGGAGATAGCCAAGGAGGGAGGCCTCCTCCTTGTGAACTCCAGCCTCGTCAAGGTGGATCCCTCCCGGAAAGACCTCAAGGTGCTGCGGGTGCCCTGCAATGAGCTGGCCGAGGGCATAGGGGACGTGAAGATCGCCAACATGGTGATGATGGGCGCCCTCTCCAAGGCCACGGGGGCCCTGAGCCTGGACAAGCTCGAGGCCGTTCTCAAGACCTTCTTCCCCGCCAGCAAGCACGGGTTCATCCCCATGAACATGGCGGCCATAGAAGCCGGCCGGAAGGCCGTCTAGGTTATAGCGAGATCATGACGAACCGTGGCCTCCCCAAGCGGGGAGGCCACGTTTTTTTTAGCTCCTCACAAAGTGGGGCAGCTCCGGGGGGATGACGACGGATATCTCCACGAGGCCCGCGATCTGGCCGTCCTTGCGCCAGGGGGCCTGGTAGATGAACTTGTGCACGCCCTTCTTTTCGATGGTGTAGCTGTTGGGCTCCCCCGTCTCTAGGATGCGCCTCATGATGGCCCGGGAGGCCTCGCTGTGGCAGGCGGAGAGGCTCGTGCCGAGGAGGGCCCGGCCGCCGTCCTTGCTGAAGGTCTCACTCGCCTTGTCGTTCATGTAGATGATCGTGTAGTCGCGGTCGCAGACCGTCACCGCTCCTGGAAACTCTAGCGCCCAGTCGTACATGTGGTCCTCCCCCACCCATGCTAGGCCACGGAGCCCGGCGGCGCAAGCCTCCTTCTGGGGCGGCCTTGCACCTTCCCTCCCGCGAAGGCTAGTATTGGCCCAGCTAGGGGGGCGGCATGGTCGCAGGCGATGGCTCGGGAGGACAGAAATGGCGGGAACTTTCCCGCGCAACCCTGCTCAAGGGCCCGGTGCTCACGGTCACCGAGCGGACGAGCCAGGCTCCCGATGGCCGAATGGGGAGCTTTACCGTCCTTGAGTCCCCCGATTGGGCTACCGTCGTTCCCCTCATCCAGGGTCCCGAGGGGGATTCCTTCCTCATGGTGCGCCAATACCGCCATGGGGCGGACGCGATTTCCCTGGAGTTTCCCGGTGGCGTCATGGAGGCCGGGGAGGACGGGGCCGCCGCCGCGGCTAGGGAACTCGAGGAGGAGACGGGCTACCGCGCCGGAAGGCTGGTGCACGCCGGCAGCCTTTCCCCCAATCCGGCGATCCAGGCCAATACCTACCATGTCTACCTGGCCCTCGACCTCGAGGCCGTGGGCGCCCAGGCCCTGGACGAGAACGAGGTGGTCGACGCCCTGCTGGTGCCCGCCGCCGAGGTCAGGGCCAACATGGGCAAGGCCCCCTATATCCACGCCCTGATGGCCTGCGCCCTCCTCCTGGCCGACCGCGCCCTGGCAGGCCTTCAAAGGACCTAGGGTCCGCCTAACGCGCCAGGAAGCGCTTTCTGAAGGCTAGGAAGACCCCTATGGCAGCCCCCGCAAAGACCGTAAAGCTGGCAAAGAGGATCCGGTAGCCCGCGGCCTCGACTACAAAGCCCCCCAGGGCAGAGCCCAGGACCGTGGGCAGGCCCACTCCTAGGCCCATGAAGACGGCCATGCCCGCGCTCCGCCTCTCCGGGGGGACCCTTTGGGCGACAAAGGCCACGGCCGCCGGCTGGAAGAGGCCATAGCAGAGGGAGTGGAGGAGTTGGCTCCCGTAGAGCCCGAGGGGGGTGGGCACCAGGGCCAGGATGGCCAGGCGAAGGACTATAGCCCCGGCCCCGACCGCTATGGAGGCCATCGTGCCCAGGCGGGCGATGATAAGGCCCGAGACGATCATCAGGGGAATCTCGGCGGCCCCTCCCAGGGCCCAGATAATGCCCGCATGGTGGAGGCCCAGGCCCTCGGCGGCGTAGAGGGAGAGGAAGGACGCGAAGGGGGACATGGCGAGCCTGGAGAGGCCTATGACCACAAGGCCCAGGGCAAAGACCGGATCAAAGCGCCGCCTTTCTCCGCTTGGCCGGCTTGAGGCTAGGGCTTCCTTCCGGGGCGGGGCGGGGAGGAAGAGGCAGATCACGATGAGGATTATCGCAGGGATGATAGCCGCCACGGCCATGACCCAGGGCGGCCGGGTGTCAAAATTGGGCAGGAGCTGGACCGAGAGGGCCATCGCGATAAAGCCCGCCGAGCCCAGGGCCCTCAGGGCACCGTAGCTGACTCGTCTCTTCCCGGGGCCCGGGCTGAGGGACCAGGTTATCCCGGTGGCGTCCATCACGGGGATAAGGGTCTTGAGGCCCAGGCTCAGGAGTATGAGGGAGGCGACGGTGGCCCAGACCCTAGGCACCAGGGCCAGGACGGGGAAGGCCAGGATGGTGGCCCCGGCCGCGCATATCAGGGCCAGGCGGTAGCTCCCATGGGCATCCGCCAGGCGGGCCAGGACCAGGGGACCCAGGATGCCCACCACCTCAAAGAGGGCGAGGAATAGCCCCACCGCCGCAGGCCCATAGCCCAGGCTCCGCAAGAGGATCTGGAGATAGGGGGAAGTTATGCCCAGGATGGCAAAGAGGAAAAAGTAGGCCAGGGAAAAGCGGAGGGTCTCCCCTCCCAGGCTCGGCCTCAAGGCTTGGCCCGGGAATAGAAGTCCTCGCCCCGGCCATTGATGCCCACGATGGCCGGAAGGTCCCGGATCTCCACGAGGCGGACCGCCTCCATGCCCAGGTCGGCGTGGTCGATGATAGTCGAGGAGAGGATGTGGTCCCGGCCCGTAAGTGCCGCGGCGCCGCCTATCGCGCACAGGTAGGCCGCCCCGCCCTTGGCCCCGGCCCTTCCCAGGGCCTCGGCGACGGGCCCCGACCTGCCCCCCTTGGCGATGCTCACGAGGCTTGCCCCGAGCTCGAGAAGGGCAGGAAGAAAAGCGTCCATCCGCCCCGCGGTCGTGGGGCCAAAGGAGCCGGAGACCTGGCCCGGGGCCGCCTCGGTGGGGCCGGCGTAGAAGACCGGGTGGCGGTAGAGGTAGTCGGGCAGGGCCCGGCCCTCCCGGACCAGGGCGGCAAAGCGCGCGTGGGCCCTGTCCCGGGCGGTGACCACCTTGCCGGAGAGAAGCAGGGGGGTCCCGGCATCCAGGCGGCCCAGCTGGGCGGCAAGTTCCGATAGGGGCCTGTCCAGGTCGACCTTCACCGCCCCCTCAAGGAGGACCTCCTCCTTGGGCAGGAAGCGGCCCGGGTCGGTCTCGAGGACCTCCAGCCAGACCCCCTCCTCGTCGATCCGGGCTCGGGTCGAGCGGGCGGCCGCGCAGGCCACCCCGCAGGCCAGGGGGAGGCTCGCCGCATGCCGGGGGAGGCGGAAGGCCCTGGTGTCCAGGGCCAGGTGGGAGCCGCCGAACTGGGCCCCCAGGCCACTCGAGGCCGCGAGGCGGGAAAGGAGGCCCTCGAGCTCCGGCGACCTGGCCCAGGCTGAAAAGTTATGCGAACCAGTCTTGGGCTCCGGGCCTAGGCCGTCGAGGAGGCCCAGGCCAGCCAAGGCCAGGGCGTGGAGGCTCTCCTCCGGGGAGAGGCCGCCCAGGACGCAGGTTATGCGATAGGGGGGGCAGCCGGAGACCCCCAGGCCCTTGACCAGGGCCGCCAGGCGCTTTTCCAGGGCCTGGCCATCGAGGAGGGAGGGGGCCTCCATGGAGAGGCTGGTGCGGTTGGCCGAGCCGCCTCCCTTGGCGGCGAAGCAGAGGCGGTAGTCCCTGCCCGGGACCGAGGCTATCTGGGCCAGGAGGGGGCCGTTGCCCCCGGGATTGGACTCCCCAAGGCCGGGGCCGGGGAGGAGGGTCGAGGCCCTGAGCCTTGAGTCCTTCCAGGCCCTGGCCCTTCCGGCCTCCAGGGCCTCCTCGTCGGCCAGGCCGGGCCTTCCCGGTCCGAGGGCTTTGCCCAGGATTTCCTCGCCCCTCCAGCCGTAGACGATAGCCGAGCCTGTGTCCTGGCAGAGGGGGTGGACGCCTTCAGCGGCCACGGCGGCGTTCCTGAGGAGGCTGGCGGCCACAAAGCGCTCGGGCTCCGAGGCGGCGGGATCGGCCAGGACGGCGGCAAAGCCCTCGAGTTGGCGCGTGGGAAGAAGGAAGGCTATCTCCCTAAAGGCCTCTCGGGCCAAGGCCTCCAGGGTCCCCGCCTCGAGGCGGAGAAGGCTCCCTTCCTTGCGAGGGTGAGGCAGGTCGAGGCGCCTATAGCCCCCTTGGGGGGCAAAATCGAGAAGGCTATGAAGGGGCGGGGTCGTTGGCATGGTCCCTCCTAGGAGAGGCGCCGCACCAGTTTGATGGCGTCCTCGGGGCAGACTTCGTGGCAGCAATAGCAGCGCAGGCAAGCCTCGTAGTCGATCTCCACCCGGGGCCGCGGGCCCGGGGAATACTCGAGGGCCTTGGCCGGGCAGATCCTGACGCAGGCGCCGCAGCGCACGCAGCGGTGATGGTCAAAGAGCGGCCTGGGGACCATGAGGCCCTTGAGGACCCGGTGGATCGAGGAGGGGAGCTTGCCCTTGAAGAAGTCAGTCTCCCGGAGCAGGGGCACAAGGACAAAGTCCTTGACCCTGGCCTCCTCGAGGGCCAGGCCCCTCAATTCAATGTCGCTCAACGCGCCTATCCAGGAGGAGCGCACGGGTCCCGGACTGGGGCCCCGGGCCACGAGCTCGGAGATGTAGGGTATGGAGAGGGGCTCGTAGCCCACGACCCTGCAGGCCGTGGCGTCCAGGGCCAGGGGATCCTTGGAGGCGAGGAGGAGGTCGAGGCGGCGGGGCTTTCCGTTGTTCGGCCCCGGCCCCTCCATGGCCACGATCCCGTCCATGACGCAGAAGTCCGGGGCGGCGGCCAGGCAGAGGTCGGCCAGCATGGAGGCGAATTCGGGACGGCCGGGGAAGCGCAGGTGGAAGGCCGATTTCTGGAGGCCCGGCACGAGGCCAAAGAGGTTCTTGATGGCCCCGGAGAAGTACATGAGCTGGTGGGTCTTGAGGCGGGGCATGTTGACCAGGAGGTCGGACTCCACCATGGCCTGGGCCAGGGTAAAGCGCTTGACCAGGGAGCCCTCGGGATTCTCCACCTCGACCCCGGTGGAGCAGTCGGCCCAGAGGGCCCCGGTGGCCTCGGCGGCTTCCTTGACCCCGCTTTTGCGGCCCACGAGGTCCTGGGGCTGGAAGGCCGGGGAGTCCCCCACGAGGACCCGGTCGGCCCCGGCGGCAAGGAGCCACCTGACCATGGCCGCCACCATCTCGGGCTGGGTGGAGACGGCCCTCTCAGGGCCGTTGGCGTTGAGGAGGTTGGGCTTGACCAGGACCGAGGCTCCCCGGACCTCCAGGCCGCCGGCGGCCTCGATAGCCTCGGCCAGGGCCCGGTCCAGGCCGGGGCTTGCGTAGCTCGCGCAGCGCACGAGGGAAACGAGGGACTTCATGGTTGCCGACTATACCCCCGGCGGCGCCGCCTGGGGAAGAGTCTAGAAGAGGAAGTCCAGTCCCAGGGCCAGGGAAGGCTCGGGGTCGAGGCCTGGCTCGAGGTCGAGGCCTAGGGCGGCCGTCAGGGCCAGGGGAGAGGAGCCCGTGACCCAGTGTGCCTCGGCGGCCACCGAGAGGGGGATTTTGCCCTCGAGGAGGCTCGCCACGTCCGTGGGTGCCCCTAGGGCCGAGAGCCCCGCCCGGAGGCTATAGGAGCCATACCAGAGGCCGGCCCGGGCCAGGGGCGACAGGCTAGGGCCAGGCCCGCCGCTGCCCAGGCCTATGCCCAGGCGGAGGCCTGGATCGATGCCCAGGTGGACGGCCCCAAAGGCCAGGGCGAGGGGGAGGCCCAGCTCGAGGCTAAGGCCTTGGCCCAGGTCGGCCCTCGTCCAGGAAGCCTCGGTCCCTGCTTCTCCCAGCCAGGCCAGCCGGCCGGCCAGGGCGGCGGCAAAGGGACTGCCCGCCTCCCGGAGGGCCCAGGCCAGGCCCAGGGAGGCATTGCCCGAGGCCGCCCCGCTCCCTGATCTCTGGCCTCCCAGGCCCAGGGAGGCCGCAAGGCTCAGCCTGCCAAAGGAGTGGGCGAGGCTTGACTGGAAGCCCAGGTCGGCCAGGCCTCTGAGGCTCCCCTGGCCTGCCTGGAGGCTGAGGCCCAAGCTTGTCGTGCCCGGCGCAATCCGGCCGGGCTCAGGGAAGTGGAGGAGCCCCAGGACGGCCCCCGCCGACCCAAAGGGAGATAGGGCAAGCCGGGAGTCGATGCGCAGCTCGAGGTCCTGCCTGAGCTTTTTTGCCTCGGTGTCCGGGGGCGTCTCTCCGGGGGTCCTGGGCCAGGCTACGAGGACGGCCCGGTAGTCGCCGTCGGGGAGGACGAGGCCGGCCGGGTCCCGGCCTTTCCAGATAACCCGCTGGCTCCAGGTGTCAAAGAGCTGGAAGTCCCAGCTAGCCACGGCCAGGCCCGAGGCGTCCAGGATCTCCAGGCTGCCCGAGCCCCAGGAGCTGACCCTGAAGGCCAGGGGAGCGGAGCCAAAGGCCGCGGCGTTGCGGGGGTCAAAGGCTGGCCGCGGGGAGGAGAGAACGCCCAGATCGAAGGGCGCAAGCTCGAGCCTGGCCACAAGGCTAGCCGTGGAGTCCTCGGCTATGTCCACAAGGTAGCTATGGGAGACATAGCCAAAGCGGCTCAGGCTGACCTCGTGCCTGCCCGTGGCCAGGGCCGTCACCCCGGGACCGGCGTCCCCGCCGTCGATCCTCACCCTGGCATCGGCCGGCTCGACGGAGAGGGAAAGGAAGCCCATCCTCCGCTCGAGGGCAAAGCTTATGCGGTAGAAGGTCTTTTCGACAAAATCGAGGCTGACCGCCTGAGGGCGATAGCCCGGGGCCGAGACTTCCACGAGGTAGGTTCCCGGGGCCAGGGCCTCGACGAGGAGGGGGGAATAGCCCATGACCCGGCGATTGAGGCGGATTTCGGCCCCGGGGCTCGATCCCTTGAGTTCCCCCCCATCCCTAAAGACCCTGATGCTCACCCTGGCGGCCCCGGCCTGGAGACTGGGCTCGGCTTCGATAGTCGGGGCCTGGGCTTGGAGGGTGGAGGCTGCCAGGAGGAGGGCTAGGAGGAGGAAGGGGAGCTTGGGGAGTCTCATGCCCCTACGATAGCCCGGGTACCGGGGCTAATCAATCCTTCATGGGCAGAGGCGGGCCTTGTGCCGGGCTCTGCCCCTCGGCTACAGTCCAGACAGGAGGGCCCGGAGCCTTCCTGTCTGGAGGGACCATGCAGAGGCTCCTGGCCGTCGCCTCGGGAAAGGGCGGGGTGGGTAAGAGTGTCCTAACCGCCAACCTGGGCCTGGCCCTCGCCCGCCTGGGCAAGACCGTCGTCCTCGTCGACCTCGACCTGGGTGCCTCCAACCTCCACACCTGTCTGGGGATCAGGAACCGCAACCCTGGCCTGGGCTCCCTGGTCTGGAAGCAGGAAAAAAGCCTTGCCTCCCTCCTCGTGGAGACCGGGCAGGAGCGGCTCTGGCTTATCCCCGGGGACAGCCTCCTTCCGGGCACGGCCAACCTCGACTGGGGGACCAAGCGCCGGGTTCTCAAGGAAATGGCCAGGCTCCCGGCGGATTTTGTCCTCCTCGACCTTGGGGCGGGCTCCTCGTACAACGTCGTGGACTTTTACCTTGCGGCCAGCCAGGGCCTCCTCGTGATCAATCCCGAGATCACCTCGGTCCTCAACGCCTATTCCTTCCTCAAGACCGCGGCTTTCCGGGTCCTTCTCTCGGCCTTTCCGCCCAAGGCCGAGGAAAGGGCCGAGGTCCTGGCCTTTGCGGGGGCCAAGACCGAAGGCTCGGGCTCTTCCTTCCTGGCCTTCGCGGAAGAGCTGGCCGGGCGCTTCCCGGGCAAGGCCGACCTGGCCCTGGCCTCCCTCCGGAGCCTGCGGCCCCAGGTTATCCTCAATCGGGCCAAGGCTCCCGAGGACGCCGACCTGGGCTACCGGCTAAGGGACATCAGCCGCAAGAACCTGGGCATCGAGCTGGGCTTTTCCGGCTTCCTCCTCGAGGACGAGGGGGTAGGCCGGAGCATAGCCGCCCGCCAACCCCTGCTGGCCCTCGACCCGGCCTCGCCCTTTTCCCGGGCTGTCCAGGCCCTGGCCAGCCGGATAGCCATTTCTCCCGAGCCTCAGGATAGGGCCTGGTTCCTGGAGGCCGAGGGCCTAGAGGGCCTGGCCGCCGAGGCCTTTACCTAGGCCTTGATGGCCCGGCCGGTCCGGGGGTAGATTCCTCAAACCGTGCAGACCCAGCCCTCCCGCCCTGGCTTCCGCCTCCTAAAGCGCCTCGGCCCGGCCCTTATTCTGGTCCTGGCCCTAGCCCTCATCCCCTCTTTGGGGGGCTATCCCTCCTCCTCGCCGGCCGCCAAGGCCCTGGCTCCGCCGCCCCCTCCCAGGGCCTTCCGCCAGGAAGCCCGGAGAATCCTCGCGGGCCTCGACGACGAGGCCAAGGCCGGCCAGGTCCTCCTCGTGGGGCTTGGGGGCCAGGCCAGGCTTTCGGCCAACGAGGCCTCGGCCTTGAAGGAGTTGGGGCCCGGGGGCCTCGTCCTCTTTGGCTTTAACATAGGGGAGGACCTGGATAGTGTCGGGATCCTCATCGATGGGCTCCAGGCCGTGGCCAGGGACTCCAAGGCGGGCCTGCCCTTCCTGGTGGCGGTCGACCACGAGGGGGGCCCGGTCTTTCGCTTCAAGTCCGGCCTGACCCACCTGCCCGCTGCCGCCCTGGTGGGCTCCCGTGGTCCGGCCTATGCCCGGGCCCTGGGCGAGATAGGCGGGGCCGAGCTCAGGGCCCTGGGCTTTAACCTAGCCCTGGCCCCGGTGGTTGAGCTCTCCCGGAAGGACAATGCCCAGTTCCTGGGCCAGAGGACCTATGGGCAGGATGCCCCGACGGTCGATCGGGCCGCGGGGGCCTTTATACAGGGCCTTGAGTCCCGGGGTGTCGCGGCCACGGCCAAGCACTTTCCGGGAAATGCCGGGGTCGATCCCCACAAGGGCCTTCCCCGCCTCGAGGTCGACCGGGCCGAGCTTGAGAGGGATTACCTGGGTCGGTTTAGGGCGGCGATCTCCCAGGGGGTCGGCCTTGTCCTTCTCTCCCATGTCCTCGTTCCGGCGATCGATCCGGCAAAGCCCGTCACTCTTTCCTCCAAGGCTATCACGGGGCTTCTCAAGGGCAAGCTGGGCTTTAAGGGGGTTGTCCTCACGGACGACCTCTTCATGAAGGCCCTCGCGGCGAGCACGGGGCCCGAGGATTCCGCCGTCGAGGCCCTCCAGGCCGGGGCCGACCTCCTCATGCTCTCTCAAGGCTCCTCGGGCCCCCGGGTCAAGGCGGCTATCCTCCAGGCCCTGGCCTCGGGCCGCCTCTCCCGGGCCAGGCTGGAAGATGCGGTCCTCCGGGTCATCGAGCTCAAGCTGCGCTTTGACATGGCCCGAGCCTTTGACCCCCAGGCCCGGACCGAGGCCAGGGCCTCCCTTCCGAACCTGGTGGCCGCCGATAAGGCGAGGCTTGAGGGCATGAGGCCCTAATCCCCCGGCCGGGAAAGGCCGATTCTTGTATAGTGCCCAGGGCCTCTCTCCCGGGCAGCCCTGGCCGGATTCTTTCAATTTGCTTTCCGGACATGGACTTCCTGGATTTCGGCTTGCGTCCGGCCGGGTTTTCGAGCTAGAATCAACTGATTTTTTGCGCAAGGGGCAAGAGTGGGAATGGGAAAACGTGGGACCCAAGAGAAGCCAGAACTCCTGGTCCGGATAGCCACCGAAAGAAACCTTGGCCTCCTCGTCGCCGTCTTGCTGGCCTCCCTCGTCCTCGTGGGCTCCCCCTCGGGCCTCCCCAATCCTCCCCACCGAGTCTCCAGTCCGGCACCCTCGGCGGGCGGCGCCTCCACGGCCCTGGGCGCCGAAGGAGCGGGCTTTGCCGCCTCGGCCCTGGGAGCCCAGGACCCGGGGCTCCAGCTGGAGGATCGGGGCCTCTACTACACCGCCTATGTGATCAAGGCCGGAGATACGGTCGGGAACATCGCCGAGAGCCTTGGGGCCAGCGTGGATGGCATCATCAGCCTAAATGCCATCCAATCCACCCGGAACCTCCGCATCGGCCAGGTACTCAAGGTTCCCTCCATGGCCGGCATAGCCGTCACGGCCAAGGCCGGGGACACCGTGGACAGCTTGGCCGCGGCCTATGAGATCGGGGCCAACGGCATAATCGAGGCCAACGGCCTCCTCAGCCCCGAGCTCCAGGCCGGCAAGATCGTCTTCCTTCCGGACGCCCAGCTCCCGAGCTACCAGCTCCGGGAGATCAACGGCGACCTCTTCCACTGGCCGGTCCGGGGCTGGATCTCCAGCCGCTTTGGCTGGAGAAGCGACCCCTTTACGGGCACGAGGACCTTCCATAATGGCCTCGACATAGCCGCCGACCTCGGGACCCCCATCGGGGCAGCCATGGAGGGCCGGGTGGTCGAGACGGGCTATTCCTCCTCCTTTGGCAACTATGTCCTCATCTCCCACCACTCGGGCTGGCAGAGCTTCTACGGCCATATGAACTCCATATCGGTGCGCTCCGGCCAGGCCGTGGGCATGGGCCAGCGCATCGGCTATGTGGGCACCACGGGCTATTCCACCGGCCCCCACCTCCATTTCTCGGTCTTCAAGACCGGCAGGACCATGAATCCCACCGTCGTCCTCCACTGACCTCCCTTAGGGAGGCTTTGACAGTTCCCCCGGCATTTGGTAAAGTCATAATTCAGATGAGGGAACTTCGGGGCATACCGGCATCGCCGGGCGTCGTTTCGGCGCCCGCCTTCGTCCTCAAGGAGGACGACATTGCCGTGCCCTCCTATCCCATAGAGGCCAAGGCCGTCCCTGGCGAGTGGGCCCGCTTCGAGACCGCGGCGGAAAAGGCTCGTCTCGAGGTGGCCGAGCTCCGGGACAGGACCCTCAAGGCCGCCGGGGCCGACCAGGCCGCCATCTTCGATGCCCACCTCCTCATGATGAGCGACCCGGAATTCCTGGAATCCCTCCAGGAGAGGCTGGGCTCGACCCTGCGCAACATCGAGCGGATCATCGTAGACCTGGAGACCGAGCTTGTGGACAAGCTGTCCCGGATCGAGGACGCCAGCCTCCAGGCCCGGTCCGCGGATATCCACGACATCTCCCGGCGCATCCTTTCCCACCTCATGGAGAGGACGGCTCCCGACCTGTCCACCCTGGGGGAGGATGTGGTCCTCGTGGCCCACGACCTCCTGCCCTCGGACATGATAGCCCTCAAGAAGGGCAGGGTGAGGGGCATCGTCACCGAGGCGGGGGGCAAGACGAGCCATGTGGCCATCCTGGCCAGGGCCTTTGAGCTCCCGGCCGTCCTGGGCCTGGGCAAGGCCCTCTCCGGCATCAGCTCCGGGGATATCCTCGTCGTGGACGGGGACGGGGGCCGGGTCCTCCTCCAGCCCGACGCCGAGGCCCTCAAGGATGCCACCGCCGCCCAGGCCGCGGCCCGGGCAGCCGCCATGAGCCTGGCCCAGATCATCGACCTGCCCAGCCTTACCTCCGACGGCCAGCCCTTTATCCTCAAGGCCAACATAGAGGTCCCCGAGGAGGCCGAGGCCGCCTGGGACCACGGGGCCGGGGGCATCGGGCTTTTCCGCTCGGAATTCCTCTTCTTCCAGCCCGGCCATATCCCCGGGGAGGAGGAGCAGTACCGGGCCTACCGCCAGGTCGTGGAGACCATGAAGGGCCGGCCCGTGACGATCCGGACCCTGGACATAGGAGGGGACAAGGTCCTGCCCGAGCTCGGGGCCCTGGACGAGAAGAACCCCCTCCTGGGCTGGCGGGCCATACGCTTCTGCCTGGCCAAGCAGGATGTCTTCCTCGCCCAGTTGCGGGCCATCCTGCGGGCCGCCGCCCACGGCGATGTCCGGATCATGCTCCCCATGATCGCCTCGGCGGACGAGCTTGACCAGGCCTTCGACCTCCTCCACCAGGCCAGGCGGGAATGCAAGCAGCGCGGCTATGAGGTCTCGGAGGACATCAAGGCCGGGATCATGATCGAGATCCCCGCCGCCGCCCTCATGAGCGACATCCTGGCCCGCAAGGCGGATTTCTTCAGCATTGGCACCAATGACCTGACCCAGTACACCATGGCCGTGGACCGGGGCAACGAGAGGGTCGCCTATCTCTACGAGCCCTTTAACCCCGCCGTCATCCGCCTGATCAAGATGACCATAGACAACGGCCGGGCAGCGGGCATCCCCGTGGGCATGTGCGGGGAGATGGCCGCCGATCCCGCCGCCGCCCTCCTCCTCCTGGGCCTTGGCCTCGAGGAGTTTTCCATGTCCTCGGCCTCCCTCCTCCGGGTCAAGCGGCTCTTGCGCTCGGTCAACAAGGCCGAGGCCGAGAAGGCCGCCCGGGAGGTCTTGGGCATGTCCTCCTCGAAGGAAGTCTCTGCCTATCTCTCTGAACGAGTGGCGGCCTATTGCCGCGACTCCTCCTGCATCGCCCCCTAGCACCCACCATGGAGACCGTAAAGACATGACCCCCAAGCGACCCGATAGCTCAGCCCCCGCGAGGGCCCGCAGTAAGCAGGTGGCCTCTGGCCGCACAAGGCCCTCGGGCGCGGCCCGGAGGATCGCCGAGGCCAAGAAGGACGGCAAGGCCGCCAAGGCCGCCGGAAAGGCCCCCCTCGACCCCGATGCCCCCAAGCCCACCAGCGCCGACCGGACCCCCAAGGGGCCCAAGCTCAGCAAGTCCGGCAAGGTGGCCAAGTCCGGAAAGGCCGTCGCCAAGCCCCCCCGCAAGGGCATAGAGACCTCCAAGCAGGGCTCGGGCAAGAAGCCCGCCAACGCGGCGGGCCGGGCCAGGGCCAAGGCCAAGCCCATGGAGAGGGCTCCCCTCTCGGAGGCCAAGGTCAGGGTGGACAAGACCCTTGGCTCGACCCTCACGAGGCGGGCCGCCAACACGGCCGCCCTGGAAAAGCCCAAGGAAGCCCCCAAGGCGCCCAGGGCCCCCGCTGCCCGGGGCCGCCAGGAGAAGCGCAATGCCGCGGCCGATGCCTTGCGCAAGGACCTGGGCCTTCCCAACGCCGAGGCCGACGCCGCCGAGCTGGCCTTGGCGGCAGAGCTCGAGGCCGAGGGCCGGGAGATCCGCTACACCGGCCTTCCCGTTGTCGTGATCGCCGGCCGGCCCAATGTCGGCAAGTCCACCCTCTACAACCGCATGCTCCGCAAGCGCCGGACCATCACCGACCCCACCCCGGGCGTGACCCGGGATCCCGTGGAGTCGGTCTGCCATCTCCGGGACTCGGGCAAGCCCATCCGCCTCATCGACACCGGGGGCTTTAAGCTCGAGCGGGAGGGCCTCGACGCTCTGGTGGTGGAAAAAAGCCTCGAGGCCCTGGAGACCGCCGACCTCATCCTCTTCCTCGTCGACGCGGCGGAGATCACGCCCGAGGACGAGGAGTTCGCCTCCCTGCTGCGGCGCTGGAGCCCGAAGATCCTCCTCGTGGTCAACAAGGCCGACAGCCCGGAGAGGGATCCCCTCGTGTGGGGCCATGCCCGCTGGGGCTTTGACCCCGTCCTCTACGTCTCCGCCGAGCACGGCCGCAACATGGACGACCTCGAGGAGGCCATGCTGGGCCGCCTCGACTTCTCCGCCGTCAAGGCTCTCGAGCCCGGCCGCCCCGAGATCCGGGTGGCCATCATGGGCAAGCCCAACACCGGCAAGTCGACCCTCCTCAACCGCCTCCTCGGGGAGGACAAGTCGATCGTGTCGGACATCGCGGGCACGACCCGGGACGTGGTCGAGGGCCTTTTCCAGTGGAAGGGCCGGCCCATTGTCGTCCTGGACACCGCGGGCATCCGCCGCAAGGCCAAGGTCACCGAGGCCGTGGAGTACTATTCGGTCAACCGGGCCATCCGCACCGTGGACGACTGCGATATCGTCATACTTATGATAGACGCCCGGGAGGGCCTGACCGACCAGGACAAGAAGATCACCGCCTTTGCCGCCGAGAAGGGCAGGGGGGTCATCTTTGCCCTCAATAAATGGGACGAGATGCCGGAGATCAAGAACTCCTTCGAGGCGGCCCGGGACAAGCTGCGCTACTTCTTTGGCCAGATGTCCTATGCCCCCGTCCTGCCCCTCTCCGCCAAGGAGGGCACGGGGGTGGACAAGCTCCTCAACATGGTCGTCTCCGTCCATGGCCAGCTCACGAGGGTGGTCGAGACCTCGAGGCTCAACCGCGAGGTCGCGGCCTGGATCGAGGCCACGCCCCCGCCGGTGGGCACCCGGACCCACTTCAAGCTGCGTTATGCGACTCAGGCTTCCTCGAACCCCCTGCGCTTTGTCTTCTTTGTGACCCGGCCCGAGGCGGTCAAGGAGTCCTATATCTCCTTCCTCAGGAGGAAGATCAGGGAGGAGCTGGACCTGGACAAGGTGCCGGTCTTCGTAGAGCTCAGGTCTTCCCGCTCGGAGCGCCGCCCCCGGGGCTAGGGGCCTGTCTCCATGGGCTCCTATGGGATAGGAGAGGTCGAGGCCCTCCTGGGCCTACCGGCCTCGACCCTGAGGCACTGGGAAAAAGTCGTGCCCCTCCTTTCGCCCCGCAAGGACCCCTGGGGCCGGCGGGTCTATTCCGAGTCCGACCTCAGGATCCTGCTGCGGCTGCGCCACCTGGCCCTGGATAAGGGCCTGGGCATCGGCTCGGCCGCGGAGGCCCTCCTCGGGGAGCTTTCCGCCCCCGAGGGGGAGCTCCGCTCCCGCCTTGCGGAGATCCGGGGGGAGCTGATAAGCCTGTACTTTGACAACAAGTCGGCGGGGGCCAGCCTTGGCGGGCCCTCTCCGGAACCCAAATCCAGCCGGAGGCCCTAGGTGAACACCGCCCTCATCAAACGATTCTGCGACTTTGTGGATGCCTCGCCCACAGCCTACCACGCCGTGGACAATCTGGCCGCCGCCTTGGAGGCCGCCGGGGCCCTCCGCCTCGACGAGAGGGAAGCCTGGCTCCTCGAGCCAGGCCAGTCCTATTTTACGGTGCGCTCGGGCTCGGGCCTAATAGCCTTCCGCCCGGGCCTAAGGCCCCCCGCCGAGGAGGGTTTTGCCTTGGCCGGGGCCCACACGGACAGCCCTGCCCTGAAGCTCAGGCTCGAGAAGAACCTGGCCACCCGGGGCATGGAGCGCAGCCCCGTGGAGATCTATGGCGGCCCCATAGTCTCCACCTGGCTCGACCGTCCCCTCTCCCTTGCGGGCCGGGTGAGTATCCGGGCCGCCGGGGGCTTTGCCAACCACCTTGTCAATTTTGACCGTCCCGTGGGTATCGTGCCCAATCTCGCCGTCCACCTCAACCGGGAGATAAACAAGGGCTTTGAGTACAATGCCCAGAACCACCTGCCCGTCCTCCTGGGCACGGCCCTGCCCGGCCGGTTCGGGGACGAAGGCTCCGGCGGCCAGGGCCTGGCCGCCATGCTGGGCTCGGAGCTGGGGGTCGAGCCCGAGGACATTCTCGGGGCCGACCTCTGGTTTGTGGACGCCCAGAAGACCATCGTCCTGGGCCGGGCCGGGGAGCTGATCAACGGCTACCGCCTGGACGACCTTTCGGGCTGCCACGCCATCCTCGAGGCCTTCCTCCGCTCCCGCCCGGCCCCCCACGGCCAGGTGGCCTGCTTCTTTGACCACGAGGAGATCGGCTCGACCTCGATCCAAGGGGCCGACTCCTCCTTCCTTCGGGATACCCTGGGGCGGATCGCCGCCCTCCAGGCCACCACCACCGAGGGCTTCTACCGGGCCCTGGCCTCGTCCTTTTCCATCTCTGTCGACGTGGCCCAGGCCTGGCACCCCTCCTACCCGGACAAGTACGACGAGGCCTTTGCCCCCCTCCTCAACGGCGGGCCGGCGGTCAAGGTCAACGCGAACCTGCGCTATGCCACGGACTCCGAGGGCGAGGCCCGCTTCCGCCTCTTCTGCGCCGAGGCCGGGACGGCTTGCCAGAAATTCATGAGCCGCTCCGACCTGGCCCCGGGCTCGACTATAGGACCCATGTCCTCGGCCAGCACGGGGATCAAGACTGTGGACGTGGGCTCCCCCCTCCTATCCATGCACTCGATCCGGGAAACCCTGGGCAGCCTGGACCACGAGGCCATGGTGGCCGCCCTGGCGGCCAACTTTTCGGCGAGCCCCAGGGCGGGAGGAAAGGCCCTATGAATCCCGCCCTCGAGCTTATCCATGCCAGAAAATCCGTGAGGTCCTATGAGCCGAGGCCCGTCGAGGCCCCGGTCAAGGAAGCCCTCCTCGCCGCGACCCTCCGGGCCCCCACGGCGGGCAACATGATGCTCTACACTATCCTGGACATCACCGATCCCGGGATCAAGGAGAAGCTTTCCCACACCTGCGACGAGCAGCGCTTTATAGCCACAGCCCCCATAGTCCTCATCTTCCTGGCCGATTACCAGCGCTGGATGGACTACTACGCCTATTCGGGGGCCCTGGAGGCCGAGGGGCCCAGGCCCCGGGAGTCCGACCTCCTCCTCGCCTTCAGCGACGCCATGATAGCCGCCCAGACCACGGCCCTCGCCGCCGAAAGCCTGGGTCTGGGCTCCTGCTACATCGGGGACGTGATGGAGCACTGGGAAACCCACCGGGACCTTCTGGACCTCGCTCCCTATACCTTTCCTGCGGCCATGCTCACCCTGGGCTATCCCACGGCCCAGCAAAAGGCCAGGCCAGCCCCGGGACGCTTTCCCCTTAGCCAGATTGTCCAGGAAAACCGCTATGTCCGGCGGACCGGGGCCGATTTTGAGACGCTCTTTGGGGACAGGGGCTCCGGGCCCTTTCTCCCAGGGGCGACCAACTTTGGCCAGCATGAGTACCGGCGCAAGTTCTCCGCGGAGTTCTCCCGGGAGATGCGGCGCTCCGTGGCCGTAGCCCTGGAAAACTGGAAGGGCCTCGAGCCATAAAAAAGAACCGGGACGGCCATGGCCAGTCCCGGTTCTTTCTTTGCTAGGCTCGGTTACTTCTTGGGGAAGACCGGGTATTCCTTGCTCGGGTCATAGGTCCCCATCCTGACCTCCCCCCGGAGGGGCGGGATCTGGAGGACCTGGCCGGGGAAGATGAGGTTGGGGTTGGAGGGATCCTTGAAGGTCTTCTTGTTGGCCTCATAGATCACCGTCCACTTGATGGGGTTGTTGTAGACAAAGCTGTACTCGGCGATCCGCCAGAGGCAGTCCCTCCTCTCGGGGATAAGGCGCACCACATAGGTGGCGGGCAGGGGCAGGCTGTCCGTGACCGAGGCGAGGGCCGCGAGGACGGCCTTGGCATGGCCGGTGGCTCCGGGGTAGTTCTCCCCGGAATAGGCGCCCTTGGCGGCCTCCATCTCGGACGAGGCCTTGCCGTACTCCTTGGGCCAGGTCTTGGGGGCCCGAATGGACTCGGCCCAAGCCAGGCGGGCCTTGGCCTCGGCCATGGCGGCGTCGGCCTCGGCCTTGGCGGTCAGCTTCTGGTTGTAGGAGGCGAGCATGGCTGCGGAAAGCCCGTCCCAGGCCAGGGAAGCCTCATCGGCCTTGGCCGCCGCGGTTTGGTAGTCCTCGGCCTTGTAGGCGTCGAGGGCCGCCGCGAAGGCATTCGAGGCGGCGGCGTACTGGGTGGGCCAGCCCTGCTTGGCCTGGACCTGGTCCACGGTGGCGCCCTTGGACCGGGCTGTGGCTATGGCCTTGTCGGCCACGCCCATGGCGACCATCTTCTCCACGAACTTGTCCGAGAGGCCGGCGTATTCCTGGGCCTGGGCCGCATAGT
>JAKPBN010000269.1 GCA_029778945.1 Spirochaetota bacterium | reverse complement strand
GGCTCCTTGCCCAGGACGAGGTTCTCCGCGAGGCTGAGGGAGGGCACGAGCATAAAGTGCTGGTGGACCATGCCGATGCCCGCCGCGATGGCGTCCTCCGAGGACGAGAAGGCCGCGGGCTTTCCTTCGAGGAGGATCCTCCCCGTGGTCGGGGCCTCCTCGCCATACAGGACCTTCATGAGGGTCGACTTGCCCGCCCCGTTCTCGCCCACCAGGCCCAGGATCTCGCCCTGGCGGACGGAAAAATCGACCCGCTTGTTCGCGGCGGTGCCGTTTGGATAGACCTTGGTGAGCTGGGAAGCCTCCAGGATTGCTTGCTCCACTCTATACCCTCCATCAACGAAAACGGGATGAGAAGGCCTCATCCCGTTTTGTGTTACATAACTAGTTAATAACTTTTTCTCGATTCACCACGGAGACACAGAGGACACAGAGAAAGAGGCAAGGATGTGTCTAGGTGAGAAGATAGAATGATCTGATAAGAAATAGAACCATTCCATTCTCCTCTTCCATCTTACCTCTGTGCTAACTCCGTGCCCTCCGTGTCTAACGCTTCGCTAGGCCTTCGGCTCCGTGGTTGCCTTTATCTTCTCGTTCTCTCTTACTTGGCAGCGTTGACGGAGTCGCGGAGCTTGTTGATCTCGTCGGCGGTCATGGTGAAGGCCGAGGGGATCTTGGCCTTGCCGGCCTTGATGTCGGCGATCACGGCGGCGAGCTGCTTCTGGACCGCGGCGGGGACGGCCTTGTTGAAGCCCGCGTAGGCGATGACGCCGTCGGCCACGCCGAGGTAGACCTTCTGGCCTCCGAGCTTGGTGCCGGCGATCACCTTGTCGGCCACGCCGGCGAGGGTGAGGTCGACGCGCTTGGTGGTCGAGGTGAGGATGAGGGAGGACTTGGCGGGCTCGTTGCCAAAGAGGGCGGCCTGGTCGGTGTCGACGCCGATGGCGTACTTGCCCGTCTCGACAGCGGCGTCAAAGAGGCCGAGGCCGGCGCGGCCGGCGGCATGGTAGATCACGTCGGCCTTGTAGGTCCCGACCTGGAGGAGGGCCTGGTCCTTGGCCTTGGCGGTGTCGGTGAAGGAGTTGACGTAGTTGAAGATCACCTTGACCGCGGGGTCGACCTTCTGGGCGCCGGAGATGTAGCCCACGAGGAAGTCGTTGATGCCCGTGATGTCCCGGCCGCCGATAAAGCCAATGACGTTCTCGGCATTGAGCTTGGAGTCGCCCTTGGTCTGGGTCATGATGCCCGCGAGGGCTCCGGCGAGATAGCCGGCCTCGGAGTTCTTGTACATGATCGAGTGGACATTGGCGATGTCCCCGGAGATCCAGCCGTCATACATGACATAGAGGGTGTTGGGGTAGCGGGCGGCCACCTCGGACACGGCGGAGTTGAAGTTGTTGGAGCAGAAGACGATGGAATAGCCCGAGTCGCCGGCGTCCTCGAGGGAGGGGGCGTACTTGGCGGTGTCCGCCCCGAGCTCGGTGTACTTGGTGGTCACCTTGTCGCCGTACTTGGCCTTGATCATGTCGAGGCCGGCCTTGGCGGAGTCGTTGAAGCCCTTGTCTCCAAGGCTGCCGGAGATCAGGAGGAAGATGGAAACGGGCTTGTCGGCGGCAAAGACGGGGAGGGCCATGAGGACGGCCAGGAGAATGACCAGAAGGCGGGAACTTCGCTTCATAAGGGGACTCCTCTGCGGTAGAATGCGGGGGGAGACAAGCTTGTTGCCTCTGACAAGGCATTGTAACGTATAGGACTTTTGTGTCAACTAGCACCGTTACGATGGAAAGATACATCCCATAGCATAAGCCAAGGCGGAACCCAGGTGATGACTGCAGGCCAAGTGAGAGTGTTCGAGGAGATCCGGGCGGATTCGG
>JAKPBN010000240.1 GCA_029778945.1 Spirochaetota bacterium | reverse complement strand
CTGCCGCTGCCTCGTCGGGGCCGACGGGGCCCAGTCCATGGTTAGGCGACACTGCTCGGCCCCGGGCCCCGACCCCCTGGCCCCGGCCTATGTGGCCATCCAGGAGGCTTTTCACCGGAAAGGAAGCTCGGACTGGTATGGGGCGATCTTCTCAAGGGAGGTCACGGACTTCTATGCCTGGACAATCCCCAAAGGCGAGGTCCTCCTCCTGGGCTGCGCCCTGAAGGCGTCCAGGGATGCCCCCGGGCGCTTTGGGCGGCTCAAGGCCCTCCTGGGGGCCCAGGGACTCGTCTTGGGCGAGCCCCTGGGACGGGAGGCGGCCTGGCTCCAGAGGCCGGGCCTGGGCAAGGCCAGCTGGACGGGCCGGGGCCGCATAGCCCTCGTGGGAGAGGCCGCGGGCTTTATAAGCCCCTCCTCGGCGGAGGGCTTTAGCTATGCCTTCCGCTCCGCCCTCGCTTTGGCCGATGCCCTCGAGCCTGGTTTGGACGGCCCCTGGCAGGCCCGCTACCGGGCTAACACGGCAAGCTTGAGGGCGAACCTGGCCATCAAGACCCTTAAATCGCCCTTTATGTACAATCCCCTCTTAAGGGGCCTGATCATGCGCTCGGGCCTGATGGCCATCCCTAGCCTGGGCCGGGGGCTCTAGGGCCAGGGGAAAAAAAGGGCCGACCCCTCTGGGTCGGCCCCTACTTTCCTGTCTACTAGGGCTTACTTGTTGCGGATCAGGACAAACTCGACCCGGCGGTTCTTCCAGCGGTTTTCCGCGTCCTTGAAGTCCACCACGGGCTCGCTCGAGCCAAGGCCCATCGTGGACAGCCTTGCCGGGTCAACCCCGTTCTCCGCGAGGAGCTTGCGCACGAGCTCGGCCCTGCCCTGGGAGAGGGGAATCAGCTCCTTGGTCTCCTCCTCGGCGATCTTGGCCGCGGAATAGCCGCCGATCTTGCCCTCGCTGTTGGCATGGCCCTCGATCTGGATGCGGTAGTCCTTGAAGCGGTTGAGGATCTGGGCGATGCGCTTGATCACCTTGGCGTTGCGGTCCAGGGTCTCTTGGTCAAGGCCGACAAAGTCGGGGAAGTTGGCCCGGAAGACAATGGAGGGCACCTTGATCTTGAGCCTGTCCCCATCCCGGATCACGAGGACGTCCACGGAGACGGCCCCCGTAAGGCGGGTGACATTGCCCAGGGCATCCTTGATCACAAAGACCCAGGGATAGTCCGTGGCGGCCTCGACGAGCTCGCCCTTGGCCGAGCGCCCGTCCCAGGCGATCGAGGGGGCGGGCACGCCCTTGCCGCCCCAGGAGATAAAGAGCCTTTCCTTGGCCTTGGCCCCGCCCTCGACGACCGAGGTCTCGTTGATGTCGAGCCTCCAGTCCACAATGTCGCTCGAGTCGGCCACGGAGATCCCGAAGCGCAGCTCGTCGTCTATGCCGTCATTGTCCGGGCTAAAGAGGGCGGGAGCCGTGGAGAGCCTGACCGCCGGGCCGGTGACGTCCACGACCATGGAGCCCGTCTTGGCCATCGGCTTGTCGCCCTTGGCATAGTCCACCGTGAGGCTGGCGACAAACTCGCCCTCCTGGACCTGGCCCTTGGCGTCCTTGCCATCCCAGTCGATCCGGGCCGGGACCTCGCTCGCGCCGGTGAAGGCCCGGATCTCGGCCCCGGCCTTGTTGGCTATCGAGAGGCGCCAGGAGGAGATGCCCTCCCGCAGGTTGACGATGGGCGAGAAGTAGAGGGAGTCCTTGAAGGCGTCGCCGTTGGGGGAAATGCCCGTTTCCGAGGCGGTGAGGAAGACCTGGGTAGGCCGGTTGTCCACGGTGATCCCCGGGAGCTCGGCCGAGGCCTTGTTGCCCGCGGCGTCCGTGGCCTGGACGAGGTAGCGGTAGGCCCCGTCCTTGACCGGGTTGCCGGCCTCGTCGGTGCCGTCCCAGCTGAGGTCCTGGGCCTGGCCCTTCCAGGCATAGCTGCGCACGAGCTGGCCGGCGGAGTCGACGATGCTGCCGGTCCAGGCCTCCTCGGTGGAGGAGTCCTGGCTGATGGCCACCGAGTCGAGGCGCCCGTCGCCGTTGGGGCTGAAAAGCAGGGGCGAGGCCGAGGCCTTGATGGTCGGGGCCTGGGTATCCAGGACAAAGACCGGGGTCTGGGTCTCGGCGACATCGCCGTTCTGGTAGCTCACCCTGAGCCTGGCCAAATAGCGGCCGTCCGCGGCCTTGGGCCCCGTGGTGGCCGCGCCCGAGGCCAGACCATCCCAGGTATAGGTCTCCGCAAGGCCCGTCGTGCCCTTCCAGGTCCTGACGACAGTCCCGGGAGCCTCGGCGCCCAGGATCTCGAGGACATAGGAGGTGAGCTTGTCCTTGGCGAGGACCGAGTCGGTGAGCCTCAAGGCGTCCTTCTGGCCGTCCCCATTGGGGCTAAAGGCCCGAGGGTCGGCGGAGAGGCGGACGCCCTTCTTCTGGGTGTCCAGGGATATCTGGACCGGGGCGGACTGGAAGAGGTTGCCCGCCTTGTCCGTGGAGCTTATGCGATAGACGTAGCTGCCGTCCGGCAGGGGCTTGCCCTGGTCGTCGGCCCCGTCCCACTCGATCTTGGTCTCTGGAGTGCCCGAGGAGGTCCAGGTCCTCACGGCCTGGCCCGCGACCTGGCCCGGAGCGGCTCCGGCGACAAAGAGCTCGCCGGTCCAGCTCTCTTCCCGGCTGCCGGTTTGGCTGAGGTTGACGATGTTCTGGCCCTCGCTGCCCGCGGGATTGAAGGCCGTCCGGTCCGCCTTGACCGTGCCCGAGGGCGGGGTGAGGTCGACCGTGAACACCGGGGAGAGGACCTTGGGATGGTGGCCATTGGAGTAGGTGACCTCGAGTTCGGCCTGGTACTGGCCCTCGGGGAGGACCTGGCCCTGGCTGGTCTTGCCCTCGTAGACCTGGCGGGTCGGAAGGGCCGCGGGATCGCTGCCCCCGAGGCTCCAGCGGGAGACCTTGTCCTTGTCGAGGATGGAGAGCTTCCAGGCGACGAGGCCCGTCCGCACGGGCACCGAGGACGAGATGGTCAGGCTGTCCTTGCGCCCGTCCCCATTGGGGCTAAAGGCCGGGAGGTCGATGGCCACATTGATGGGAGGCTGCTGGGTGTTGACCAGGATATTGTCCAGCCTGCGGCTCTGGCTGTTCCCGGCCCGGTCCGTGGACTGGAGGACGAGGGAATAGACGCCGTCGGGCACAATGGCGCCCGAGTCGGACTTGCCGTCCCAGGTGACGTTCGAGGGGGCGGCCTTGGCAAAGGTCCAGGACCTTTGGGTCATGCCGCCGGAGTCCAGGACCTTGAGGGTCCAGAGGTCCTCGACCGAGCCCGTGAGCTTGAAGGAGATGCTGTCCTTGTTGCCGTCGCCGTCGGGGCTGAAGATGGTGGAGGTCTCGGCCGGAGCCAGGGTCGACTCCGGGGGGGTCGAGTCCACGACGACGGTGTAGGGTCCCGCGAGGCCCGGATTGCCGTTGTCGTCAAAGGCCTGGACAAAGAGGGTATAGCTGCCGTCGGGGGCGATGGAGCCGTCTCCCGCGCGGCCGTCCCAGCTGAGGGTCTCCGGGGAGGCAAGGCCCTTCTGGACATAGACGAGGCGGGCCCAGAGGCCCGAGAAGCCCTCGTTCTCAGGGCGGGATTCCTTGTTGGCGATAGTCCGCAGAGCCGGCTCGACGGCCGACTCGGGCTTGTCGAGGCTGCCCTTGTACACCAGGAGGGTATAGGACTGGAGGTAGCGTTCGTCCGTTATGGTCGTGGGAAGGCTGAGCAAGTCATGGGAGCCGTCGGCGTTGGGGGAGAGGTAATAGGGTCCCCATTCGCTGGCCGGGAAGGTCACGGCGATGCGGGGGGCCTTGCGGTCCACAACCCCGAGGGGGAGGACAAGGCCGACTCCAAGGGCGGCCACCGAATCCGAGAGGGGGCGGTAGGAGATCGAGGGCGCCACCTCACTCTTGTCCCAGCCGTTTTTCGAGATGATGGAGTCATCGGCCTTGCGCTGGATGGGGATGGTCCCCGAGAGGACGAGGCTCGGCACGAGGCTTGAGCCGGTGCCGGCTATGAGGCTGCGCAGGTCAAAGCCCCAGGAGGTCGAAAGGGTAATAAGGGACTTGAAGCTGAGCTTGGCGTGGAGGTAGAAGTCCAGGTCCTGGAAGGAGGGGAAGCCCAGGGTGGCCCCGGCGCCTAGCTTCCAGGTGTCATTCCGGACGAGGAGGGTCTCGATCCCAAAGGTGGGGGTAAAGACCGGGGGCCAGGCCGAGGTGGCGGTCCCGTCGAGGCCGCCCGAGGCCGGACTCGGGCTGGTGTAGCCCTTGCCTAGGCCGGAGAGGACGCCTCCCCAGCGGAGATCCTTGAAGCTCCCCTTGTCGCCAAGGTAATGGATAAAGCCCAGGTTGAGGACGGCGCCCCAGCCAAAGCCCCCGGAGCCGCCCAGGCTTATGTCCGCGGAGGCTCCCACCTGGAAGTTGGGGTAGAGGGACTTGGCCAGGGAGACCGAGGAGACCACGAGGGTGCCCAGGGGCAGGGAAGTCATCGTGGTGGGCACCGAAACCAGCCTGAGTCCGCCGCCCCAGACCCCATAGGGCTTGGGCAGGGAAAGGCCCAGGGCCACGGCTGCCCCAAAGCCCTGGCCGCCAAAGTCCGTCAGGCCCTCAAAGCCGGCCGCCAGGACCGGCCTCTGCTGGGTGGCCGAAGCGGCGGGATTGAGGCGGTCGGCCCAGGGTGAGTCGAGGGCAGTGACCGTCAGGCCTGGGACCTCAGCAGATGGACTTCCCAGAAGGGGAAGGTAGAGGCCTCCTGCTGGGGGGGTATAGGCGCTAAGGCTGGCCATCGCCGCAAAGGCTAGGAGAAACGAAAGGGCTAGAGGGGCGGGGCGTCGCATGCATTTCCTCCTGGAAGGGTTTGAAGGCTCAATGGAGGCTTTCATAGTATACACCCCCCCTCCGCAAAAAGCGACCTGCGGGAGGGGGCCTTAAGAGGTGGGGGTACTACTGGTAGATGATGAGGGCGGGGCGGGGGCTCAGGGCCAGGACTTCGGGGGGGGTGAGGAGGGGATCATCGAAGCCGGCCCCGGGCACGCTGGTCTTGAAAAACAGCTTAAAGCCCTTGAGAGGCATATTGGCGGCCATGGCGTTGAGGGCATAGGCGTTCCGCTTGAGCGCCGGAGCGCCAAAGCCATCGGCCGTATGGACGAGGTGGACCCTCTCGAAATCGGCCCTGACCTTTTCCCTGCCGGTGATCATGGAGGACCGGAATTGGTGGACCACGAGCATCTTGACCCCCGGTATGCCCTGGGCCTGGAGGTAGTCGGAGATCATGGCCTGGGCTTTGTTGACCTCCTCGGCGCTGATCGAGCCGATCTCCTGCATGGGGGCCGACGTCCTCCATTCCGGATCGAGGGCCAGATGGACATTGGGGTATTTGAGGAAGGGCAGGAGGCGCCTGACCGCGTCCTCCACGGGGAATTTCCCTATCTGGTGGTCCACAAAGACTTCCATGCCCTGGGAGGCCGCGAATTCGATGTAGGACAGGACTAGGCTTTCCTTGAGATAGCCAATCTCCCCGCCAGGCCAGCAGGTGCCGTAGATGAGGTAAAAGGCCGGGATTACTCCGGTGGGCCCATTGGCGTCATCGTAGAGCTTTGCGTAACCTTTGAGCAGGCGGGCGAGTTCCTCTTTGGAGTATTCGCCCAGGATGCCCATGCGCCGGGAAAGGGGATGGCCATAGAAGGCGAGGACCTGGTTGTTGGCCAGGAGGGGGATCTCCCCTCCCAGGGCCGGGTCCGAGGGGCTGGGCTCAGAGACCTGGTCGAGCAAGGGATTGGCCGGATGGCCCTGGGCTATCCTGGGATCATAGAGGGCAGGAAAATACCTGTAGCTGGGGCTCGCCACCGGACCCACCACCCCTGTGGGAAGGGGGAGGGGTGAGGCAGAGAGCCTGGTCCCCGCCGGCCTTTCCCCTCCCTGGAGGGACGCCGCCGCCTGCTCGACCCCAGAATCCGGCTCCAGGCCGGCCTTGGGCAGGCCTAGCTGGGATTCCAGGTTATCCAGGGAGCCTGTATCGGCGGAAATCCCCGCCCCGGCGACGAGGATGGCGAGGGCTATAAGGGGATAGGTGACAAAATGGCTGGGACGCATGCTGCAGGACCTCGAGGAAGATGGGCTCAAACTACCTTATCGGCCAGAGGGGCCAGAGTCTGTAGGGCCCTTCAGCCTGGCGGGCACATAGCCGACAATAATAAGGCATGAAGCGAACTGGACGCCTTGCGGCCGCGGCCGCCCTCCTCATTCTGGGCCTGCCCCTCTTTGGGGCGGGCATTTCCTCCCTGGACCGGCCCTTCGCGGGCTTTCCCGACTCGGGAAAGCTCAGGGCCAGCCTCTACGCCAAGGCCCTCGCCGCCCCCAGGGCCGAGGTCCTCAAGGCCAAGCCCGCGGTCTATGAGAACGAGTACGGCCGCTTCCGCCTCTCCACCCAGACGACCGCCGACGCCTTTTACCTCATTTTGGCCGCGGCCCGGGGA
>JAKPBN010000193.1 GCA_029778945.1 Spirochaetota bacterium | reverse complement strand
AACCTCTTTTTCACGGCCCTGGGCTTCTGGAGCCTCAACTACCTGACCGACACGGTCGCCATCCCCGCCGCCGCGGCCGGCGCCGCGGTGATGGTCGGCAAGCTCTGGGACGCGGTGACCGACCCCATGATGGGCTTTATCTCCGACCGGACGCGGACCCGCTGGGGTCGCCGCAGGCCCTGGCTGCTTTTTGGGGCCGTCCCCCTCTTCCTCTCCATGTGGTTCTTCTTCACCAATCCCCACCTGGGCAGCGTGGCCCTCAAGACCCTCTGGGCGGCCTTTGCCCTGTGCCTCCTGAACACGGCCTATACGGTGGTCAACATCCCCTACTCCTCCCTGACCCCCGAGCTGACCCAGGACTACCATGAGCGCTCGAGCCTCAATGGCTTCCGCTTCGGGTTTGCCGTAGTTGGCACAATCCTTGGCGCGGGGGCCGTCCTCCCCCTCGTGGGGGCCTTTGCGAGCCGGGACGCGGGCTTCTCCGCGATGGGAGGCATCCTCGGGGCCGTCATGATGGTGACCACCCTCCTGACTTTCTTCTCGGTCCGCGAGCCCGACCATGGCTCTGAGCCCAGACCCACCGAGGGCTTCTTCCCCACCTTCCTGGCCGTCTTCCGGAACCGTCCCTATGTCATCATCCTCCTGACCTACGCCCTCAACCTCACGGCCCTCAACTTTGTCCAGGGCATCCTCGTCTATTATTTCAAGTACCTCTACCACAACGAGGCCCTGACCACCCTCGCGATGGTCATCCTCCTCCTCACGGCCATGGCCTGCATCCCGATCTCCGTCCTGGTCTCGAAGCGCGTGGGCAAGAAGAGAACCTACCAGTTTTCCCTCCTGGTCCTGGCCCTTTCCTGCCTCGTGATCTTCTTCCTGGCCCATGTCCTGGGCTCTTCCTTCTTCCTGGCGATGATGGTGATGGCGGGGGTGGGCATAGGCTTTGGCTACGTGTCGCCCTGGGCAATGGTCCCGGATGCGATCGAATATGACGCCGTGAGGACGGGCAAGCGCAAGGAAGGGGCCTTTTACGGGATGTGGACCTTCACGTCCAAGGTGGGCACTTCCCTGGCCATCTTCCTGACCGGCCTCATCCTCGGCTGGGCTCGCTATTCGGCCAACCTCCCCGAGCAGGGGGAATCCGCCAGGCTGGCGATCCGGCTCCTGATTGGCCCCATACCGGCCGTGATCTTCCTCGCCGCCATAGTCCTCGTCCAGCGCTATCCCCTGGACGAGAAGACCTATGACGCGGCGATCGAGGCGGGCAGGGTCGGCTAGGGCGGAGAGGCTCTAGCGGTGGGCCCTGCCGGTGAGCAGGAACCAGAGGGCCCTGACGAGGTTGTAGGCCCCGGAGAGGATCATCAATAGGCCCAGGAAGCCCAGGATCCCCAGGCCCACCCCCGCGTAGCTCACGAAGAGGATGAGGCCAAAGAAGCCCGAGAGGGCGGCCCGGAAAAAAGCCAGGCCGGCCTTGCCCCGCATCAGGACCTTGCGGCCCTCTTCCATGCGTTGGGCGATATTGACCGCCACATCCGAGGGGCAGCCGCGCCGCTCGAGCTCCTGGGCTATGTCCTTCCAGCTCACGTTGTGCATGGTGAGCTCCAT
>JAKPBN010000177.1 GCA_029778945.1 Spirochaetota bacterium | reverse complement strand
CGAGGTATCGATATCGGGGGCCAGGGCGATGATATGTCCGCCGGACACAAGGATATCCATCGCCCCAAGGGCTTCGGGGGCATAGACCTTCGCATTCTTGACCAGGAGCATCGGGAGCCTTCCTTTTCGCGCCAAAGGCGTGACCCCGATTTATTAGCAATTTCCATGCCAGAATCTAGAGGGAATTGTCGATGTTTCCCGCCTCGATCTCCCGGAAGTAGCGAACCGTGCCCACCTTGAGCTCCATGGTGGCGTCGTCGTCGCAGACCAGGACGGCCTTGGGGTGGAGCTGGAGGCAGGAAAGGGTCCAGAGGTGGTTGACCCCCTCCTCGATGGCGTGGTGGAGGGCCCGGGCCTTGGCCAGGCCCGAGACCAGGATGAGGACTTCCCGGGCATCGGTGACAGTCCCCACCCCGACCGTCAGGGCCGTGGAGGGGACGGAATCGACTTTTCCGCCAAAGAAGCGGGCGTTCATCACCTTGGTGTCCCGGGTCAGGGTCTTGACCCTCGTCCGGGAGGATAGAGACGACCCGGGCTCATTGAAGGCTATGTGGCCGTCGGCTCCGACCCCGCCCACAAAGAGGTCGATGCCTCCGGCGGCCAGGATCGCCGCCTCATAGGCCGCGCACTCGGCCTCGAGGTCCTTGGCGTTGCCGTTGAGGATGTGGACATTGGCCTTGGGGATATCGATGTGGGAAAAGAGGGTATCCCACATGAAAGTATGGTAGCTCTGGGGATGGCTCTCGGGGATGCCCACATACTCGTCCATGTTAAAGGTGACCACGTTGCGGAAGGATAGCTTGCCAGCCTTGTGGAGCTCGATGAGCTTGCGGTACATCCCCTCCGGAGAGGAGCCCGTGGGCAGGCCTAGGACAAAGGGCCGGGAGGACTGGCCCTGGGCTATCCGGGCCTCGTGCTCCCCTATGCGCCGGGCCAGGTGGTTGGCGGCCCAGGCCGAGACGGCCTCGTAATCGGGCCTGACAATGAGTCTCATCGGGTTCTCCTTCCCTTCCTAAAGATCGTTTCTCACAAAGTTCCCGCCCACAAGGCAGGCCAGGACCTTGAAGTCCTTGTCGAACACGGTGATGTCGGCCTCATAGCCCGGCACGAGGAGGCCACGCTTGCCCAGGCCCAGGATCCGGGCGGGGTTGGAGGCCCCCATCTCTATGGCCTTTTCCACCGCCACGCCCCAGGAGACGATGTTCGAAAGGCCCTTGATCATGGTCAGGGACGAGCCGGCGATCACATCGTCGCTCTTGCGCATAAAGAGCCCGTCCCTGAGCACAACCTCCTCCCGGTTGGCGAAGAGGGGGCAGCGGTCCTGCTCGGTGGGCTTGAGGGAGTCGGTGACGAGGACCACCTTGCTCGAGGGCTTGTCCCGCATAAGGAGGCGGATCAGGTCAGGGTGGACATGCTTGCCGTCGGCTATGATCTCGCAGGAGAGTTCGGGATGGATGAGGATGGCCCCGACGGCCCCGGGATCCCGGTGGTGGAGGCGGGACATGGCGTTGAAGAAGTGGGTCGAGTGGAGGATGCCCGCCTGCATGCCCTCGAGCATGTTCTCGTAGGTGGCGTCCGTGTGGCCGGCCTGGAGGACTATGCCCCGCTTGATGCAGTAGAGGGCCAGCTCCCGCATGCCCTTGAGCTCGGGGGCGACGGTCATGTTGGTGATGTGGCCCTGGCCGGCCTTGTGGAAGCGCTCCATGAGGTCGAGGTCGACGGCCTTCACGAATTCCGGCCTCTGGACCCCGAGCCTGGCCAGGGAGATAAAGGGCCCCTCGAGGTGGACACCCATGATGCGGGCCCCGCGTTCCCGGCCCATGGCCTTCACGCAGGCCTCGATGGAGGCGATCATGTCGCCCTCGTCCATGGGATAGATCGTGGGGCAGAAGGCGGTGACCCCAAAGCGGCCCAGGCCCGCGGACATTTCGAGGATAGCCTCGGCGGACAGGTCCTCGGTGCCGGCCCCCGCAAAGCCATGGATGTGGGTGTCGATCAGGCCGGGGGCGATATAGGAGCCCTCGGCGTCGTAGACCAGGGTGCCCGGGGCCAGGCGCTTCTGCTCGAGGCGGCGCTCGGAAAAGACATCGGCGATGCGGCCGTCCTCGATCAGGACGGCACAGCGCTCCATCAAGGCATAGCCGGCTAGAATAGTTCCATTGTGGATACAGACCGTGGACATCGTTGGAACTCCTCCCTCTACATTACGACGGGGGAGCCAGGAGGGGCAAGGGAAGGGGCAAAAAAGTGGCGGGCCAGGATCTCTCCCGTCCCGCCGCGGCTAACTTTCGGGCCCTAGGGCGTTGCCGGCGCTGCCGGCGCTGCCGGGCCTGCGGGTGCCTCTTCGGCAGGCTGATCCGCAAGCTCCGCCCTGAGGTTGGCGATAGCCTCGAAGACCTGGTCCCCCGCGGGAAAGGCCGCCTTAAACTTGAGCTCGGCGCTGGCCAGGACGGCCCTGGCCTCGGCAAAGCCCTCGGGCCCCCGGCTCTGGGCTATGAGGAGGGCCTTGTAAAAGCCCAGGATGGCCAGGGAGGCGTCCTTGGCCTGGCGGGCCAGGTTGCGGTCCAGGAAGGCCAGGGCCTCGTCGGCCTTGTCCGCGTTGAGCCAGGTGGTCAGGAGGCTCCGCACGACGTAGGGGGATTCCGGGAAGAGATCCAAGGCCCGGTCCGCCGCCTGGCCGGTCTCGGCGGGGCCCTGGGTCTGGAGGGCGATCATGTGGCGGACCAAGGCCGGGCCCGGCTCGCCGGGGAATTCCTGCTCCGCCTTATTGATATAGGTCTCGGCCCTGGCCATGCCCTCCATCGAGGCGATGCGCGCCGCCGTCATGAGCACCCCGTAGCGCTCATCCTTGGCCTTGGTCGCGGCGACCACCTCGTCCATGAGGGCCAGGGACTCGGAGAGCCTATTGGCCTGGGCCAGGGCGACGGCGAGGCTTTTCTTCGTGTCCAGGTTGCCCGGCTCCAGGGCGAGGGAGGCGCGGATGCTCGCCTCGGCCTCATCGTTGCGGCTGAATCGAAGGAGAAGATCCCCCTGCCTCCGGAGGCTATCCGCCGTGGCTAGGCCCCCCTTCTGGGCCTCCTCATAGGAGGAGAGGGCCACGGAGCAGACCTCCTCCTCCCCGACCTGCCACTTGTCCGCATAGAGGGCCTGGACATCGTAGCAATAGTCCCCCAGGGCCAGGAGGAGGACCGGGGGAAGCTCGGGCGTGGCCTCGCTGATAGCCTGGACGGCGCCAAAGGGATCGAAGTCCACCAAGTTCCCCCGGTCCCCGGCCTCGCGCAAGGCCAAAAGGCTCTCCCCTGCGGCGAGGTCCACGAGGGCAAAGGACAGGTGGGCATCGGTCTGGACATAGCCCTTGAGGCAGAGCTGGATCTTGAGGGCGAGGATATAGGGATCGGCGGAGGCCGCGTCAAAGGCCGCCAGGGAGTCCCAGGCCTTTTTCCACTGGCCCGCCGCGACGAGCCCCTGGGCCGAGGTGATGACGGTCTTGGCCTCGGGCCGGGCGGCGCCATAGGGATCGGTGATGGGCTTGGCCGGGACCGCGGCCCCGGAGGCCGGGGCCGGAGGAGTCGCCTGGACAGGCTGGGCCGCAAGGGAGGCCCCCAGGCCTGCCAGGACAACAAGGGCGGCGCCAAGGGCGGCCCGGCGGAAATTGCGCATCAAATTCTCCTTGGGCTCGCCCCTCGGGAACGAGCTGGACAACGGTATATGGCAGTACAACCAGGAGTCAAGGTGCCAGGATACGCCGCTCAACCGGATCCCGGACCTAGAGAGACAGGATCTTGCGGTAGGACCGGCCATAGATGTCCGTGTAGTCCACTTCGATCGAGGCGGCCTCCAAGGCCTTGGTCAGCCTGCCGACCCCGGCCGCGTCCTCGAGGGGGAGCTCGACCAGGGCGAGGGACTCCCCCGGCCCCAGGACAAGGCCTGGACGGGGAAGGCCTCGGTAGCGCCGGCGCTCGGCTAGGGGGAGGGCTCCCCTGAGCAGGTCCTCCAGGCGCTCCGGGGCCGAGCCTTCCCTCGGCGCAAGGCTGACCGCCCCAAGGATCATTGGCCCAAGGCCCGCATTCCTCAGGCCGAGGCGAAAGACCTGGCCCGAGGCCTCGAGCCTGAGATCGCAGAGCGGCCGCAGGCTCCTCTTGTTGTGGCTTCGCTGGAAGGCCATGCCCAGGATGGCAAAGACCATCGAAGCCACGGACAGGAGGACAGATACCACGAGGGTTGTCCGGGAAACCTCAAGGCTTTTCTGAAAGACTTCCAACTCGGTCATGGAACGAGCATACCCGCTTGACAGGGCTTAGGCCATCCGTCTAGCTTCGTGCCCACTGGAAGTAACCATGACCCTCGCGGAAATTCTCCCCCCGGAACTCGAAGACTCCTCTATGGCCGAATCCATCAGGGCCCTGTACAAGCTGTATGCCGAGATCGAGACCGCGACCTCGGCCTTCAAGGAAGGGGCCCGGAAAACCCTCGCCCTCGCCCACCCGGGCGAGAACCTGCCCCGCCTGGGCTGCCCGGATGGCTGCGGAGCCTGCTGTGAGCGTTTCCTTCCGGACATCCTGCCTGTCGAGGCCGACTACGCCGCCCTCTGGATCCTGGCCCACAAGCCCGAGCTTGCCGAGCGGACCCGAGAGCCCCGGAATAGCCCTCCCTGCCCTTTCTATGACAAGGATAGGCTTGAGGCCCATTGCTCGATCTATCCCGCCCGGCCCCTCATCTGCCGCCTCTTTGTCTATTCCGGCATCACAACAAAGGAGGGCCTCACCGCCTATTCCCTGTGCTGGGCCATACCGGATCCCCAGGGCCAGGGCAAACGATCCTGGGTGGGCGAGGAGATCCTGGAGGAGCTCGGCTCCTTCCCTCCCCTGATGGCCGATTATGGCCTCCGCCTCCATGCCCTGGCCCCGGAAACCCCGGGCACCAAGCCCTTCCTAGGCGAGGCCATCGGCCGATCCCTCAACCGCCTATCCTTCCTCCTAAGCGTGGCCAGGCGGGAAGGCGAACTGGCGCCCTGCCCATGATCCTCCTCGGGGATCTCGACCCCGGGGATATCCAGACCCAGGACTGCGGGGAGGGCCTCCTGGACTTGAGGAACTGCTCCCCTAGCCTCCTCGTGGACGAGGACCGAAGCCAGATCTCGAGCCGCAGCCCTTATTTCACCTGGGCCAGGGAGGGGATCTCGCGCCGCCTGGCCCTCGCCTGCGAAGCCCTGCCCGCAGGCCTATACCTCCTCCTCAAGGAGGCCTATCGGCCTGCGGAGGGCCAGAGACGGTCCTGGGATGCCTGCGTCCAAAGCTACAGAAGCGCCCATCCCGACCAAGGCCCTGAGGCGGTGAGAAAGGCCGTCGCCCGCTATGTGGCTCCTCCCGAGCTCGCGGGCCATCCCACCGGGGGCGCCCTCGATCTCAGCCTCGCCGACGCCGCAGGCGAGCTCGACCTGGGCACGGCCTTTAACGCCGAACCCGACGAGACCGGAGGCAGGACGTATTTCGCCGCCCCGGACTTGGCCCCCGAGGCCCGGGCCTTGAGGACTATCCTGGGGGCGGCCCTGGGCGAAGCAGGCTTTCTCAACTACCCAAGCGAGTGGTGGCACTGGTCCTTTGGCGATCCCTATTGGGCCTTTGTGCGCGGAGCCAAGGCTATCTATGGCCCTATCGAGGAAGCCAGCCTTGGGCAGGGGAGGCCCTCCTAGGCTTGGGCCTCCCCATTCGATAAAGTGAGCCTGTCCAGAAGGCCGGGCCCCTGGCCCTTCAGCCTTCCCTCCAACCAAACCAGGAGGCTCCCATGAGCCAGCCCAGCCCGGGCCCCCGCCTCGAGGGCCGCCTCCCTGCCCTGATAGCGGCCTGGAGGGCCCGGCAGGGGACTCCACGGTCCCCGAACATTTCCCTGCCCGCCTCCCAAGCCCTGTCCCCCGGGGAAACCAAGGCCGCCGGCAGGGCCCTCCTTGACCTCCAGCGGGGACTGACAGGCTCCCGGGAGCTGCCGGGTTCCGGTTACATGGAGGAGAAGGACCTTCTAGGAGCCTACCTCCTTTATTATTGGCCCACCTCCTACCTGCAGGTCAGCCTGGCCCTGGCCTGGCTTGGCCGCCAGGCCGGTGGACCCCTCGGCCTGGGCAGGATCCTCGACCTGGGCTCGGGCCCGGGCCCGGCCACGGCAGCCCTCCTCGACGCCGGGGCAAGAGAGGCTGTCCTCCTTGACTCAAGCTCCGCCGCCCTATCCTTGGCCTCCGAGCTTTTGGCTCCGGCCAAGGTCATGACCCGGGTCGCCAATCTCGAGGCAGGCCTCCCCCCCGACCTGGGAGCCGGCTTTGACCTTATCATCGCCTGCCATTCCCTCAACGAGCTCTGGAAATCCTCAGGCGAAGCCCAGGAAAAGCGGCTCGGCCTTCTCAAGGCAGCCTCGGAGCTCCTCGCTCCAGGGGGCATCCTCCTCCTTGTCGAGCCGGCCCTCCTCATCACCAGCCGGGACCTCCTGGCCTTGAGGGATGGCCTCTTAGGGCCAGGCTCCTGTCTGGAACTCCTTGGCCCCTGCACCCGCCAGGGCCCCTGCCCCGCCCTGGCCGCCGGCCCGGGCCAGACCTGCCATGCCGAGGTGGCCTGGGATCCCCCCATGCCGATCGCGGCCTTGGCCAAGGAAGCCGGCCTGGACCGCTCGGCGATAAAGACAAGCTGGTTCGCCTTTGCCAGGAAGAATGGGGACGAAGCTCGGTCGAGCCCGGGAGCCGACCCGAAAAAGGCCTTCGAGGCCCTCGTGGTAAGCGAAGCCATGCTCAACAAGGCCGGAAGGCTCCGCTACCTCCTCTGCTCCGAGGCCGGCCGGCTACCCTTGTCGGCCCGAAAGGACGATGCCGCCGCCCGGCGCCAGGGTTTCCACAACCTTGGCCGCTATGACCTGGTCCGGGTCAGGAATCCCGAGGCCCGAGGGGATGCCCAGGCCCCGGGCTGGGGCCTGGGCGAGGGGTCAGAGCTCACGGTTTTAGCCAAGGCGCCGGGCTTGGGGGGAGCTTTCCATGCGAAGGGATGAGCTAAAGTCCTCGATAGAGGAGGGCTGTCGCCTCGATTTCGCCCGCTCGGGGGGCCCCGGGGGCCAGAACGTCAACAAGGTCAACTCCAAGGCCATAGCCCGGATCAGGCTGGCCGAGGTCCGGGGCCTCTCCGAGGCGGAGTATCGCCACGCCATGGAGGGCCTGGCCTCCAGGCTGACCGTGGAGGGGGAGCTCGTTGTCCAGGCCAGCGAGGAAAGGGACCAGGGCAGGAACCGGGAAGCCGCGGTGGCCCGCCTCGTGGCCCTGATAGCCGGGGCCGCGGCCATACCCAAGCGCAGGATTCCCACTTCCCCCGGCAGGGGAGCCCGGGAACGCCGCCTCTCCTCCAAGCATGCCCACGGGGAGGCCAAGCGCAGGCGGCTGGACCGAGGGGGCGAAGATTAGAGGGCCGGGGCAGGGGAAAATGCCAGCATTTATCCGCCCTTCCTGATAGCCCGGGGGCTTGCGGGATATAATTTCACTCTATGGGCGCCCGGAGATCCGGGCCTGCCCAGGAGTTGAGCATGATAAAACCGGCTATCCTCGGGACACATCCTAAAGAGATCCAACTGTCCACTATCCTCGACAATAACCTGGCATCCGGAGTCCTCAAGGCCTCGGAAAAGCTCTTCGAGGCCAGCTGGAAGCGGTCGGACTTCCGCGCCGTGCTCCGGGCCTTCCGCCTGGCAAGGAATCTCTACAGCGGCAACTTTCCCGGCTACCAGGCCTGCTCCACCGACTACCACGACTGGCACCATATCCTCGATGTGACGATAGCCTCGGCCCGGCTCCTCGACGGGGCCATGCTCGGCGGCAGGGCCTACACGGCGGAGGAAGGAGCCGACCTGCTCATTGCGGCGATCCTGCACGACGCAGGCTATATCCTCGAGACCGATGACCGGATCGGAACGGGGGCCAAGTACACCACAACCCACGTGGACCGCTCGGCCGCCTTTGCCCTTCGCCATGCCCAGGCCCTGGGCCTCGAGCCCTCCCGGGCCCGGAGGATCGCCCGCCTCATCCTTGGGACCGACATGGGGAGGAAATGGGCTGAGCTGGAATTTTCCTCGACCCAGGAGAATGAGCTGGCCGCCATCCTCGCGGCGGCTGACCTATTGGGCCAGATGGGGGACAGGACCTACCTGGAAAAGCTCCTCTTCCTCTATTACGAGTTCCGGGAGGCAGGCTTTGGGGGCTATGACTCGGCCTACGCCATCCTGGAGAAGACCCTGGGCTTCTACGACATCGTAAAAGCGCGCCTGGACTCAACCCTTGCCTCCACGGCCGGCCTCTCCCAGAGGCATTTCGCGAAGCGCCATGGGGTGGACAGGGACCTGTACCGGGAGGCCGTGGACAGGCAGATGGACTATCTTGCGGGAGTGGTAGCCGATGATTCCAGCAACTTCCGCACCAAGCTCAAGCGCCTCGACCTGGAGGCTATCGAGAGGGCGAGGGCCGGGCACCCGGCTTAGGAGCCTGTCGGACTTAGCTTCCTACGCAGGCGCCTTTATTGGCGTGGCCCAGGGCCTCGAGGAGCTCCTGCACGGTAAAGGGCTTCTGGAGAAAGCAGGCGACGCCGAATTGCTCCGAAAAGGACGAAAAGGCGTCGGTGCCGAGGGGGATGCGGCCAGACATGGCCACGATCGCCAGGCCGGGCACGGCCCGGAGCCTTTCCATGATGAGGGTCATCCCGCCCGTCCCGGGCATCACCAGATCCACAATGGCCACCTGGGGCTTTTCCCTGAGCGCTATCTGCTCGGCCTCGCCGGCATCGGCGGCCTGGAAGACCTCATAGCCCTTCCTGACAAGGATCTCTGAGACCAGGACCCGGATTGACGGTTCGTCGTCGACGACTAAGACCTTGACCATGGGGGCGATAGTATCCTTTGCCCGGCCCGGGTGTAAAGGCCGCGGCCGCCCTCCGGGAAGGACAATGGCCAGGGCCAGCCAAGCCCAGCCGCGGGCTTTTGGCGCGTTAGGCGACACTGATTTTTGACTTCCGGCCCCAGGCGCGGTCCCGCGGCGAGGAAGCCGGCCCCCCCAGGATGCGGCCGGCCCCCACGGGCACCGAGTAGGCCTTCCGGGGGCCTTGAGTATAGACTAGGCGGATGCAATTCTCCGAACTAGGCCTCTCCCCCGCCTTTGTCGCCGCCCTTGCGGGCCTCGACATCCTCGAGCCTAGGCCCGTCCAGGCCATGGCCATCCCCCCGGCCCTGGCCGGGCGGGACCTCCTCGTCCTCTCCCCCACGGGCTCGGGCAAGACAATCGCCTTTGCCAGTCCCGTCCTCGAGGCCGTAGTATCCCGGCCCGGGGAAGCCGGGGACAGGGCCGGATCGGGGATAGCCGCCCTGGTCCTCGTGCCTACCCGGGAGCTGGCGGTCCAGGTCGCCTCGGTCTTTGAGGCCCTGGGCGACCGCCTTCCCCGGCGGCCCCGGGTTGTGGTGGTCCACGGCGGGGTGTCCATCAACCCCCAGATGCTGGCCTTGCGGGGCGGGGCCGAGGTCCTCGTGGCCACCCCGGGCCGCCTCCTCGACCTGGCCTGCCACAACGCGGTCCGCTTCGGCAACCTGCGCTTCCTCGTCCTCGACGAGGCCGACCGCATCCTCGACGAGGGCTTCCGGGCCGAGCTCGCCGAAGTCCTCGCCCTCCTGCCCAAGTCCCGCCAGACCCTCCTCTTTTCCGCCACCTTCTCAGGCACCGCCGCCGAGCTCCTCGGGCCCGTCCTCCAGAACCCCCTGCGCCTCGGGGAGGAAGCCCCGCCCCATGGCGGGACGGTCAGGCACGAGGCCTACGCCGTGGCCGCCGAGGACAAGGGGCCTTTTCTGCGCCGCCTGATCGCGGAAAACGGCTGGAAGCGGGTCCTCGTCTTCGCCTCCTCCAACCGCCGGGTGGACAATGTGGCCCGCAAGCTCAACAACAACGGCATTCCCGCCCTGGCCCTCCATGGCGACCTCTCCCAGGCCGCCCGGACAGCCGGCCTCGAGGAGTTCCGGGAGGGGAGCATCCGGGTCCTCGTGGCCAGCGACCTCGCGTCCCGGGGCCTCGACATCATGGGCCTTCCCTGTGTTATCAACTATGAATTCCCCCGCTCCCCCCTCGACTATGTCCACCGGGGCGGGCGGACCGGGCGCGTCGACGCGGAAGGCCTCGTCCTCTCCCTGGTCGCCCCCGAGGACGAGGCCATGCTCAGGGTGATCGAGAAAAAGTCCAAGCTGCGGATCCCCCTTAGGCGGCATGGGGAAGAAAGCCCCAAAGCCTAGGAAAAAACCCTGGAAAACCCTGGCCGTATCCCTATACTTACAAGGATACGTTTCCAGGAGGAAGCACCATGAGAATTCGCCAGAGGCTGGCCCTTGGTTTTGGTGTCGTGATCGTCATTGTTGTGGCCTTGTCGGCCTTTAGCGTGACCCAGATGACCGCCATCATGAAAAACCTCAATGGCATCTATACCAAGATGCTCCCGGCGATCGATTTCCTTGACCAGGCCGACCGGGACCTCTACCAGCTCCTTGAGGCCGAGAGGACAATGCTTCTTGTGGATCCCGCCTCCCAGCGTGGGACCGACCTGGTCAAGGCCTATGACGAAAACTATGCCCAATCGGTCGAGCGTATGGGAAAGTACGCCGCCCTCGCCCAGACCCTGGAGGAGAAAAAACTCTATGCCAGCTACCTCGAGGACCTAAAGGCCTGGACAGACCTCTCCAAGGAGGCCTTCAGGCTGGCCCGGTCCCCGGATCCCCGGCTGAGGTCGGAAGGCCTTGCCCTCTCCCTAGGAAAGGCCGCCCAGGCCTTTGGAGCCCTGCGGGGAAGGATCAACGCCCTTGAGGAGCTCGTGCTGGCCAACTCGGAAAAGCTCGCCCAGGCCTCGGACAAGTCCTTCCGCCAGGCCTTTGTCGTCCTCATCGCGGCCTCCATCCTCGCGGCCCTCCTGGTGGTCATCCTCTCCCTCCTCATCACCCGGAGCATCACCAGGCCCCTGGCTTCCTCGGTCGTGTTCGCCAACACCATCGCCGAGGGGAATCTCGCGATCAAGGCCAAGGAGGCCGACCTTGGCCGCAAGGATGAGGTCGGAGACCTCACCCGGAGCATGGCCGGCATGGCCTCGACCCTGGCCAATATCGTGGAGTCGATCCGCTCGGCCTCGGGCCAGGTGAACTCGGGGGCCCGGGAGATCTCCACGACCGCCCAGCAGCTCTCCTCGGGCTCGACCGAGCAGGCCGGCGCGGCCGAGGAGGTCGCCTCCTCGGTGGAGGAGATGACGGCCACGATCAGGCAGAACGCCGACAATTCCCGGGAGACCGACGGCATAGCCCGCAAGGCCTCCCAGGAGACCGTCGAGGGAGGCCAGGCCGTGGAGGCCACCGTCCAGGCCATGAAGGACATAGCCGGGCGCATAGGCATCATCGAGGAGATATCCCGCCAGACCAACCTCCTCGCCCTCAATGCCGCCATCGAGGCCGCCCGGGCCGGAGAGGCGGGCAAGGGCTTTGCGGTCGTCGCCAGCGAGGTGCGAAAGCTCGCCGAGCGTTCCCAGACCGCGGCCAAGGAGATCTCCGAGCTCTCCTCCGGATCGATCCGGGTGGCCGAGCGGGCGGGCGCGATCATCACCACCATAGTGCCGGCCATCCAGAGGACGGCCGCCCTCATCCAGGAGATCAGCGCGGCCAGCGCCGAGCAGAGCCAGGGGGCCGAGCAGATTGGCAAGGCCATGACCCAGCTCGACAATGTCGTCCAGCAGAACGCCGCCGCCTCGGAGGAGCTCGCCTCCATGGCCGAGGAGCTCTCGAGCCAGGCCGAGGTCCTCTTTACGACCATCAGCTACTTCAGGACCGGAGAGGCGGGCGAGCTGCCGAGCCTGCCCGAGAGGACCTAGAGGCCCTTCGCGCCTGGAGCATACAAAAGGGGCCGCCCGGAGTCGCTTGCGCGACCCCGGGCGGCCTAATTTTTTGGCAGGGAGTAGGAGGCCTACTTGTTGTAGACTTCCTTGGCCGTGTAGTGGGTGTGGAGAAGCTCATGGGCCTTGTGGCTGCCGGGCTTCTCGAGGAACTCCGCGTAGACCTGCTTGATCAGCGGGTTGTGGTGGGAGCAGCGGTACGAGGACTGCTCATCGTCGTCATAGATGCCCCGGATGCGGAGCTTGCGGACCTCGTCGGTGCAGCCATAGGGCTGGCCGCCCCCGCCGATGCAGCCGCCCCGGCAGGCCATCACCTCGATAAAGTGCCAGGGGGTCTCCCTGCCGTCGAGCTTGGCCTTGCGGACTTCCTCCAGGACCTGGGCGATGTTGCCCATCTGGTGGGCGACGGCGACCCGGACCTCGGTGCCCTTGATGTTGACCCGGGCTTCCTTGATCCCGGTGATGCCCCGGACTCCGGTGAAGTTCACGTCCTTGAGCTCGTCCCCGGTCACCAGGGTATAGGCCGTGCGCAGGGCCGCCTCCATGACGCCGCCGGTGGCTCCGAAAATCGTTCCCGCCCCGGTGTAGGGCCCGAGGGGCGAGTCGGCCTCCTCGTCGGGCAGGTTCACGAGGTCGATGCCGGCCTGCTTGATCATGCGCGCCAGCTCCCGGGTCGTGATGGAGACATCGACGTCCTGGTGGCCCGAGGAGAACATGTCCTTGTTGCGGCCGGTCTCATACTTCTTGGCCGTGCAGGGCATCACGGAGACGGAGAAGATCTTGGCCGGATCGACCTCGGCCTTCTTGGCCCAATAGGTCTTGATCATGGCGCCCATCATCTGCTGGGGACTCTTGGCGGTGGAGAAGTTCGGGATCATGTCCGGATAGTACTTCTCCATGTAGTCGACCCAGGCGGGGCAGCAGGAGGTGATGAGGGGAAGCTGGGTCTGGCCCTTCTCCGTGAAGCGATGCACGAACTCGGTGCCTTCCTCCATGATGGTGAGGTCGGCGGAGAAGTTGGTGTCAAAGACAGCATCGAAGCCCAGGCGGCGCAGGGCCGCGTAGAGCTTCTTGGTGAGGTTGGTGCCGGGCTTCTGGCCAAAGGCCTCGCCAATCGCCACGCGGACGGCGGGGGCGATCTGGACGACGCACTTCTTGGCCTCGGGCCCGTCCTTCATGAGGGCATCCCAGACAAGGCCCGTCTGGTCCTTCTCGTAGATGGCGCCCACGGGGCAATGGGCCGAGCACTGGCCGCAGCGGATGCAGGGTCCGTCCCCGAGCCTGACGTCGGCGGCGGGGGCTATGCGGGTCTTCTCTCCCCGGCCCAGGAACTCGATGGCCCAGACATTCTGCATCTCCTGGCAGACCTTGACGCAGCGCCCGCAGCGGACGCACTTGTCCGGGTTGAGGATCAGGGCCCCGGTCGAGTCGTCGATGGGCAGGTCCCGTAGCATCTTCTTGAAGGGCTGCTCCCGGATGCCGAATTCCTGGGCGAGGGTCTGGAGCTCGCAGTCCTGGTTGCGGGGGCACTGGAGGCAGTCATCGGGGTGGGTGGAGAGGATGAGCTCTATAACCGTCTTCCTCGTCGCGACGAGCTCGGGGTCATGGGTGATGATGTTCTTCCCATCCTCCAGGGGCGTGCAGCAGGCCCGCAGCAGCTTGGGGCTGCCCTCAATCTTGACCACGCAGATGCCGCAGGAGGCCCAGGGCGGGAGGTCGGGGCTGTTGCAGAGGGTGGGTATCTTGATATCGACTTTCTTGGCCGCCTCGAGGATCGTGGTGCCCTCGGCGACCTCTACGGGTATCCCGTTTATCTTTGCTTTGATCATCGGTATTGCTCTCCTTCCAGCCTAGCTCTTCACCACGGCGCCGAACTTGCACACGGTAAAGCACTCGCCGCACTTGATGCACTTGGCGGTGTCGATGACGTGGGCCTGCTTCTTCTCCCCCTTGATGCAGGGAACCGGGCAGCGCCGGGCGCAGAGGCCGCAGCCAATGCACTTGGCCGCGTCGATCTCGTAGACCACGAGGCTCTTGCACTTGCCGGCCTTGCACTTGTGGTCCCGGATATGCTCAAGGTACTCCTCCCGGAAGTGCTTGATCGTGGACAGGGTGGGGTTGGCCGCCGAGCCGCCGAGCATGCAGAGGGAGGCCTTGGTCATGGCCTTGCCGATCTTCTCGAGCTTGAGGAGGTCCTCCTCGGTGCCCGTGCCGTTGGTGATCTTCTCCAGGATGTCATGCATCTGCTTGGTGCCGATCCGGCAAGGCGCGCACTTTCCGCAGGACTCGTCGACGCAGAAGGCCATGTAGAACTTGGCTATGTCGACGACGCAGTCGTCCTCGTCCATGATGATCATGCCGCCCGAGCCCATCATGGAGCCGAGGGCGGAGAGGCTTTCGTAGGTGATGGGCTCGTCAAGGGCCTTCTCGGTGATGATGCCGCCCGAGGGGCCGCCGGTCTGGACACCCTTGAACTTCTTGCCGTTCCGGATCCCGCCGCCTATGTCAAAGACAATCTCCCGCAGGCTCGTGCCCATGGGGACCTCGACCAGGCCCGAGTTGTTGATCTTGCCGGTGAGGGCAAAGGTCTTGGTGCCCTTGGACTTCTCCGTGCCGATCTTGGCGTACCAGTCGGCGCCCTTGGCCATGATGACGGACACATTGGCGAAGGTCTCGACGTTGTTGATGACCGTGGGCCTCTGCCAGAGGCCCTTGATGGCCGGGAAGGGGGGCTTGGGCACGGGCATGCCGCGCTTGCCCTCGAGGGACTGGAGGAGGGCCGTCTCCTCGCCGCAGACAAAGGCGCCCGCGCCCAGGCGGATCTCCAGGTCAAAGTCATAGCCCGAGCCCAGGATGTCCTTGCCGAGGAGGCCGTATTCGCGGGCCTGCTTGATGGCGATCTTGAGGCGGTCGATGGCCAGGGGGTACTCGGCGCGGATATAGATAAAGCCCTCGTGGGCCCCGATGGTCCGGCCGCAGATCGTCATGGCCTCGATGATCGAGTGGGGATCGCCCTCGATCGTGGAGCGGTTCATGTAGGCGCCCGGATCGCCCTCGTCGGCGTTGCACACCACGTACTTCACGTCCCCGGCGGCCTTCTTAGTCAGGTCCCACTTGAGCCAGGAGGGGAAGCCTGCGCCGCCGCGGCCGCGCAGGCCCGCGGCCTTGAGCTCCTCGATCACCTGGTCGGGGCTGAGCTTGAAGAGGGCCTTCTCGAGGCCCGTATAGCCCTCCCGGGCGATGTACTCGTCGATGTTCTCGGGGTTGATCACGCCGCAGTTGCGCAGGACCACCCGGAACTGCTTCTGGTAGAACTCGATGTCCTCGATCTTGACCTTGTCCGAGGCGATCTTGTCCTTCTTGTAGAGGAGGCGCTTGACTTCCCTTCCCTTGACCACCTGCTCGGAGATTATCTCCTTGGCGTCCTCGGGCTTGACCTCGACATAAAAGGACTCCTGGGGGAGGACCTTCACGATGGGACCCTTCTCGCAGAAGCCGAAGCAGCCGGTCTTGACGACCTGGACGTCGTTCTTGACCCCCTGGGCCTCGGCCTCCTTCTGCAGGTTCCGGAATATCTCGTCTGCCCTGGCCGATTCGCAGCCCGTTCCGCCGCAGACCAGGATGTAGTTCTTGTAGGCCATCTCGCTTCCTCCGCCTTATTTCTTCACGATGTCGGCCGCGGGCCGGTCGAAGATGTGGTTATCGAGGAGGGTCTTCTCCACGAGGTGCTTCTTGACGAGCTCCTTCGCGGTCTCACTGGTCATCTTCCCGTAGATCACCGTGGGCATGCCGGGCATGACCACCTCCACCGTGGGCTCCACATAGCAGAGGCCCATGCAGCCCGTCTGCCTGACCACCACCTGCTCCCCGAGGCCGTTCTCGTCCAGGGCCTTCACGATCTCGTCAAAGGTCTGCTTGGCCCCGGCGGCGATGCCACAAGTGCCCATACCCACGATGATCTGGATCTCCTTGCCCTCCACCTCGCGGCGGGAGATGTCCTGCCGCTTGTCGTCACGGAGCTTCCTGAGCTGCTCAAGGGTCATCTTGGCCATATATCGTCTCCTTTGCTTTGTTTCATTCGCTGTCCTCCTCCTGGGAGACCAGGTAGTCCCGCAGGAGGGCCAGGGACGAGGCGCGCTCAAGGCCACCCAGGGCCTCGGAGAGCTCGCTCCTGACAAGTTCGTAGTCCCGGGCTTCCTTTCCCGCCCGCCGCCGCCGGAGCACCAGCTCATGGTCGCCCGGCAGGCAGAGAAGGGAGAGAAAGAGGGAACAGAGGTCTCCGAGGGGGGGGGAGTCCAGGCTCGAGGCCGGAAAGGAAAAGGCCACCCTTGTGCCCCTGCCCTTCTCGGACTCGATCTCAAAGCTACCCCCGGCCTGGTCCGTGGCCTGCCTAAGGAAGGGCAGGCCTAGGCCCACTTTCCGGCCGGCATGCTTGACGCCATCGGTGTAGAAGGGATCGAGGGCCTTCTTGAGCTCCTCTTCCCCCATCCCCTTGCCGTCATCCTCGATGCTCACCGACCGGCCGGCCTCATCCTCCTCCAGCACGATGCCCACCTTCCTGGAGCCCGCCTCGACAGCGTTCTGGGCAATGTCGAGGACATAGTCCCCAAGGCAGTAATGCACCGCGGAATCCCCGCTCTCCCCTAGCCCTGCTTCCGGTACTTGGCGATGATCTCCGGGAGCTGATCCTTGGTGACCTTGCCATAGACGTCATTGCCGATCATGAGGACCGGGGCCAGGCCGCAGCAGCCCAGGCAGCGGACGGCGTCGATGGAAAAGAGCCCGTCGTCGGTGACTTCCTCACCCTTGACACCGAGGATCGCCTCGCTCTCGTCGATGAGTTCCTGGCCGCCCCGGAGGTAGCAGGCCGTGCCAAGGCAGATGGCCATCTTGTACTTTCCGGGCTTGGTGGTCTTGAAGTAATGATAGAAGGTGATCACGCCATAGATCTTGGCCAGGGGCATGCCAATGATATGGGCAAGGCGTTCGGCAGCCTCCCGGGGAACATAGGAGAATTCCTCCTGGATCCGGTGCAGCATCATGATGAGGCTGCCTGGCTTGTCCTTCCACTCATCGATGTAGGCGATGAGCTCCTTGCTAAACCCGATTTCCGTCACTGGCATTATCCGCCCTCCATAAGGATAAAATTATATCGATATTAATGCACCGTCAGTATATAATCAGAACTAGATTGCGGCAAGGGGACAAAAGAGGCCCAAAAGGACCGTGTTCCCTCCGCGATTTTCCGTGTATATTCAAGGAATGAAGTCAAAAAGTGTTCGCCTCGCGGGCCTGAGGGATCCCAGGATACAGGGGATTCTCCTAGGCTCCCTTCTCTTTCTGGGGACTGCCTTCCTCCTGGTCTCGTGCGAGGCTAGGTCGAGATCCGCCCGGACAATGCAGACCCTCGGGCATGGATGGACTTCAGCCCCAGGCCTCCTCTCGGAGCTGCCCCCCGGGGGGGCCCTGGAAAGCGCCGAAGCCCCCCTTATATCACCCCTTATTCCCGCACGCCATGGCCAGGAGGCCAGGACCTATTTCTACCGCCTCCCGACCCAAGCCGGCCAGACCTTTATCCTGTCCCTGCCCGGGCTTAGGCACTTCCATTCCCTGCAGATCGGACCCAAGGTTATCCACTCCGAGGAGAGTCAGACCGGGCTCAGCCTCTTCCAGTTTGAGGCAACCGGGCCTGAGACCCTCCTCATCCTCCAGACCTCGCCCGGGATGGCCCGCCTCGAAGACCCCGGCCTCATCCCCCGCCCCGCCCTTTTTGGCCCCGCCGAGGACTTTGAGGCCCTGGAGCGCCTTTCCGCCGGCCTCTCGATCCTCCAGGCAGGCTTCCTCCTCCTGGGCGGCCTCTTTCTCGCCCTTCTCTATCTCTTCTGGCCCAAGAACCGCGACTTCCTGGCCCTGGCCATCTTTATGGTGACCGCCGCGGCCTTTAGCTTTGTCCGGTCTGGAGGCTACTTTGGCCTCCTCGAGCTTCCTAGGGCCCTGGGCTCGGCCCTCTACCTCCTGGGAAGTGCCGGCCTGGCCATAACCTTCCCCTACCTCCTCTCCTGGGCCTTCCCGGGGCGGATCCCCAAGGGCCTAAGGCTTGGCCTCCTTATCGTTCCCGCCGCCCTGGCCCTGGCCACCGGCGTCCTCGTGTTCCTGCCCGAGGCCGAAACCTGGCTCGCCCTGGGAATAACGGCCTGGCTTGGCCTGGGCACCCTCGCCACCATCGCCTGGCTCATCGCCCTCATAGTCAAGGGAAACGTCCGGGCCCGGTGGTTCCTCCCCGCCTTTGCCTTCATGGCCGTGGCCTTGAGCCTCTGCCGGGTCTTCCCCACCTCCTCGATCTCGGCCCTTTATCTGGGACCGGCCGGGATAGTCGTTTTCACCTTTGTCTCAATGCTCATGCTCGTCAAGAAAGTAGGGGACAGCTTTGAGGCCGCCGAGGTCCTGACGGACTATGTGGCCAATGTGTCCACCACGATGAAGCGCTTTATCCCCAAGGAATTCCTCGAGTGCCTCAACAAGGACGACGTGGTCGACCTGAAACTCGGGGACCATGTCAAGAAAAAGATGACCATCTTCTTCTCCGACATACGGGCCTTCACCGAGCTTTCGGAAAAGCTCACGGTCGAGGAGAATTTCGCCTTTATCAACTCCTACCTATCCCGCATGGTCCCCATCGTCACCGGCAACGGAGGCTTTGTGGACAAGTACATCGGGGACGGCATCATGGCCCTCTTTGCCGGCGATGGCGGCCCCGACGCCGCCATCCGGGCGGCCATATCGATGCAGGAAAAGATGGTCGAGTACAACGGGCACCGGGCCAAGATGGGTTACCGATCCCTGGGGATGGGCGTGGGCGTCCACACCGGGGACCTCATGCTGGGGGTCATAGGGGTCGATGACCGGATGGAGAACACTGTCATCTCCGACGCGGTCAATCTCTCCTCCCGCCTCCAGGCCATCACCAAGTCCTTTAACATCTCCCTCGCCATCTCCGAGCAGGCCTTCAAGGAGCTCGCCGACCCGGGAGTCTACAAGTACCGCTTTATCGGCAAGGTGAAGGTCAAGGGAAAGGCGGCCCCGGTCTCGGTCTTCGAGATCTTTGACGGAATCGCCCCCGACCTTTTTGAGCGCAAGATGAAGGCCAACACCTATTTTGAGCAAGGCATGCTCGCCTATTACCAAAAGGACTTTGGCGGGGCCATGTATTACTTCAAGCGGGTGCTCGAGATAATCCCCGAGGACGGCGCCTCGGCCTTCTATCTGGATAACTGCATGAACAAGGCTTCCTTCTAAAGGGTGGCACTGGGAAAGGAAGATTTCGCGCAAGGGCGCAAAGGCGCAAGGGCGCAAAGGGGAGTTGAGGTAGAGGAAGGGATAATATTCATCTTTCCCTTATCCCTCTTCTATCCCTCCACCCTCCACACTCCCCCCTTGCGAGCTTTGCGCCTCCGCGCCTCTGCGCGCACTCTTCCTTCTGGCCATTGGGTCGAGGGAGTCCCGCGCAAAGGCGCAAGGGCGCAAAGGGGAGTTGAGATAGAGGAAAGACAAAAATTCGTCCTTCCCTTATCC
>JAKPBN010000172.1 GCA_029778945.1 Spirochaetota bacterium | reverse complement strand
TGGACGCCTCGGACCTCCGGGACCTTCCCGCCTTCGATCCTCGGCGCGTCGACTATGGGGCCCTGATCGAGTGGAAGCGCCCCCTCCTCGACAAGGCCGCCGCCGCCTTCCTCGCCCGGGCCAAGCCAGGACGCCGGGCGGCCTTTGAGGCCTTCCGGAGGACGGAAGGCTCCTGGCTCGGGGACTATGCCCTCTTTATGGCCCTCAAGGCCGACTTTGACGCCCGGGCCAGGAAGGCCGGGGTGACGGGGGCCCGCTGGAACAATTACTGGCCGGCTGCCCTGGCCCTGAGGGAGCCCGGGGCCCTGGCCAAGGAAGCCCGCTCGAGGGCGGACGAGGTCGCCCGCCTCGAGGTCCTCCAGTTCCTCTTTGCGGAGGAATGGGCCGCCCTGAGGGCCGAGGCCGGACGCCTGGGCATACGCATCGTGGGCGACCTGCCGATCTTTGTGGCCGAGGACTCCTGCGATGTCTGGACCCGGCGGGAGCTCTTCCGCCTCGACAAGTCCGGCCGCCCCCTGGAGGTGGCCGGGGTGCCCCCTGACTATTTCAGCGAGGATGGCCAGCTCTGGGGCAATCCCCTCTATGACTGGAGGGCCCACGAGGCCGAGGGCTTTGCCTGGTGGCGCAGCCGCCTGGGGGCGGCCCTGGCCCGCTACGACGTGGTCCGGGTCGACCATTTCCGGGGCTTTGCGGCCTGCTGGTCCGTGCCCTCCGGGGAAAAGACCGCCCGCCGCGGGGCCTGGAAGGACGCCCCCGGCCAGGCCCTCCTCGCGGCCCTGGCGGCCGACCACGGCCAGCCGGGGGCTGGAGCCGGGGGCCTGCCCGTCGTGGCCGAGGACCTGGGCTTTATCACCCCCGAGGTGGGCAAGCTGCGGGACGACTATGGCCTCCCGGGCATGAGGGTCCTCCAGTTCGCCTTTGACGCCGCCGAAAGCGGCACGGCCTTTGACCCCGCCAATGGCTTTCTTCCTCATAACTATGTCCAAAACTGTGTGGTCTACACGGGCACCCACGACAACGACACCCTCGCAGGCTGGATAGCCGGGGCCAGCGAGGCCGAGAGGTCCTATCTCGACGCCTACCTCGGAAGCCCTAAGGAGGCGGGGCCCTGGGCCCTGGTGCGGGAGGCCTGGAAGTCCGTGGCCGCCTGGGCCATCGCGCCCATGCAGGATATCCTGGGCCTCGGCTCGGAGGCGCGGATGAACACCCCCTCGACCCTGGGGGGCAACTGGAGCTGGCGCATGGCCCCCGGGAGCTTTAGCCCCGAGGTCCAGGCCCGCCTTAAGGCCCTGTCCCGCCTCTACGGCCGCTAAGGGATTGTCCAGGCTCCCTGAAGCCTAGGCCCTTCGGTCCGTGCTATACTGGGCCTCCCATGTCCTTCTCCAAGCCTGTCCTCGTCCTCTCCCTGATCCTGGGCCTGGCCGCCCTCGGCCCGGGCCAGGCCCTAGGCGCAGCCCCGGCCGCCTCGGGCCTCGTGGGCGCCGAGACCGATGACAGCTCCGACCCCGCCGCCCTCCAGGCCCTGGTCGCCTCCTGGCCGGGCCTCGGCCTCGAGGCCGGGCCTCCCCTCAAGGCCCTGCGGGTAGTGGACGGCCAGGGCAGGCCCCTTCCGGCCTCGGCCTGGCGCCTGAGCCTGGGCGGGACCGAGGAGGCCCGGGGCCTCTCCTACCTCGACGGGAGGATCCTCCTGCCTATCCCGGCGGCCGGCTCCGAGG
>JAKPBN010000171.1 GCA_029778945.1 Spirochaetota bacterium | reverse complement strand
TCAAGCTCTTTGAGGCCAAGAGCCTTCTCGCGGCCTCGGAGCGAAAGCAGGGGGCCCTGATAAGCAACATCTCCGATGTGATCGCCATCGTCGGCCCCGATGCCCAGGTCAAGTACGTGAGTCCGAATGTCCAGCGCCTCTTTGGCCGGAGCCCCTCGGAGCTCGTGGGCAGGGAAGCCTGGCTGACCCTGGCTCCCGGGGACATGGACCGGGTCCAGGGGATCTTCTACGAGCTCCTGGGCAGGGAAGGCGCCACGGTGGACGTGGAGTTCGACTACCTCCACCGGGACGGGAAGCCCAGGCCCGTGGAGCTTCTGGCCACAAGCCTTGTCCACGACCCGGTGATCGGGGGCGTCCTGATCAACTTCCACGAGATCAGCGAGAGGAAGGAGGCCGAGGCCAGGCTGCGGGACAGCGAGTACTGCCTCTCCCGGGCCGAGAAGGCCGCCAAGATCGGCAACTGGAGGATCGACCTCAAGACCAAGGATATCTCGGGCTCCGAGGGGGCCCGCCTGGTCTATGGCCTGGGCGCCAAGCGGCTCGACCTGGCCCAGGTCCAGGCCCTCGTCCTGCCCGAGTACCGGGCCCAGGGGGATGAGGCCCTCCGGGCCCTTATCGAGGAGGGCAGGCCCTATGACCTCGAGGCCAAGGTCCGCAGGCCCTCGGATGGGGCCATCATCGACGTCCACTCCATGGCCGAGATTGACCGGGCGGAAGGGGTCATCTACGGGGTCATCCAGGATGTGACGGACCGGAGAAAGGTGGAGAGCGGCCTCAAGCAAAGCGAGGAGCGGCTGCGCAGCGTGATAGCCGGCACCAATGCCGGGATCTGGGAGTGGAACATCCAGACCGGGGAAGCCCAGATCGACGCGACTTCCCTGGGTTTCCTGGGCTACGTCCGGGAGGACCTCGAGCCTTTTACCTTCGCAACCTGGATGGGCCTGAAGCATCCCGAAGACCAGGCGGACAGCGCCGAGCGCCTCCGGCGCCATCTTGCCGGGGAGACCGAGTTCTACTCCTATGAGTCCCGGATGCGCCACAAGGATGGCCACTGGGTCTGGATCCTCGGGAGGGGCAAGCTGATCGAGCGGGATGCCGAGGGCCGGCCCCTGCGGATGTTCGGGATCCACCTCGACATCAGCGAGCGGATGGAGGCCGAGCTGGCCCTCCGGGAGAGCGAGTCCCGCCTCAGCCGGGCCGAGGGCCTGGCGGGGATCGGCAACTGGAAGCTCCTCATCTCCGAGGGGGTGATGGAATTCTCCAAGGGCATGGCCAGGATCTTTGGGGTAGAGCCGGGGCGGATCGACTTTGACCAGGTGAGAAGCATAGACCTGCCCGAGTATTTTGAGGCCCTCGCCAAGGCCCAAAAGGGCCTCGTCGAGGAGGGCATTCCCTACGACGTGGAATTCCGCATCAAGCGGCCCACCGACGGGGCCGTCCTCGACCTCCGCTCGGTAGCCGACTATGACCGGGAGGGCCAGATCCTCTTTGGGGTGGTCCAGGACATCACCGAGCGAAAGCGGGCCGAGGGCGAGATCCGGGACCTCCTTGCGGAGAAGGAGCTTATCCTCCGGGAAGTCCAGCACCGGATCAAGAACAACATGGCCACCATGGTGAGCCTCCTCTCCCTCCAGGCCGACGTGGTCAAGGACAAGACGGCGGCCATGGCCCTCAAGGACGCCGAGGGCCGCCTGCGGAGCATGGGGGTCCTCTACGACAAGCTCTACCGCTCGGACGCCCTGGGCGAGCTTTCCCTCAAGGAATACCTGCCCTCCCTCGTGGCCGAGGTGGTCGCGGAATTCCCCGCCGCCTCCCGGGTGAGGACCCAGATCGAAGTGGAGGACCTTCCCTTCGATGTGCGCAAGCTCTCGACCCTGGGCATCCTGGTCAACGAGGTGGTGACCAACTCGATGAAGTACGCCTTTACGGGCCGGGACCGGGGCCTCGTGGGCCTCGAGGTCAGGAGGGAGGGGGACTTGATCACGCTGGCCATCTATGACGACGGGGTGGGCCTGCCGGACAGCGTGGACCCCGAGGAGCCGGAGAGCTTTGGCCTCCTCCTCGTCAAGAGCCTGGCCCGCCAGCTCGAGGCCGCCATGGAGGTGTCCACCCAGGGGGGCACCCGGATCCGCCTTGCCATACCCAGCCCCCCGGCAGTAGAGGCCTAGGGATGGGCCCCCGGCGGCTTGAGCTTCCCCCAGGCAGGGCGGGCAGGGTCCTCCTCCACGCCATGCCCGGCCGGGGCCGGCCCTGGCCCGAGGACGCGGCCGAGCTTTCGGCCCTGGGGGTGGATTGCGTCCTCCGCCTGACCTCGGACGAGGAGACCGGCGCCTACTCCCCCCATTACCTGGAGGCCATCCGCCAAGGCCTCCTGCCTTGGGAAGAGCTCCACCTGCCCATGCCGGACTACGGGATACCCTCGGACGGGGCCCGCTTCCTGGAGGTCCTGGGCCTTGTGGGTGAGCGGTTGGGCCAGGGCCAGCTTGTCCTCATACATTGCGCCGCGGGCATTGGCCGGACGGGCACCATGGCCACGGCCCTCCTGATGTACCTGGGCCTCGACCGGGCCGAGGCGGCCCGCCGGGTGGGCCAGGCGGGCTCCCACGCCGAGGACCCCCGTCAGGTCCGCTTCCTCGATGCCCTGGCTGGGGACCTGGCCCGCCTCGCGGCCCGCAGGCCTGCCTAGGCCTTCTTCCCCTTCTTGGCCTTGGCGCCGTTCTCCCCGACCCGGAAGCGCACAATCTCCCTCACCAGGTCGAGGGGAAGGTCCTCCTCGAAGGGAAACTGGATCGAGCCCTTGTTGTGCTTGTAGCGGGCAATGCGATCCTGGAATTCCTCGGTCCCGCTGGGGGTCGGGTAGAAGCCTATATGGGCCTTGAAGGCCGCGTAGTGGACCAGGTTGCCCTTGAGGTAGAAGGTCGGCATGCCATAGGAGATCCGCTCGCTGGCCTCGGGAGCCTCCCTGCGGATCGCGGCCCGCATCGCCTCCAGGCGGTCCCGGACAGGCTTGGGAAAGGCCTTGATGTAGTCGTCCACGAGGCGGGAGCCCCCGTCATCCTTGAGCTCCAGGCCAAGGGCCTTGAGCTCGGCCTTGATGGCGACCAAGGCTGTGGGGCCGATCCCGTGAAGTCCGGCAAGCTCGGCCTCGCTGCGCTTGGCCAGGTCCTCGACCTTCTTGAGCCCCAGTCCATCGAGGGCCCTCTGGGCGGGGGCCGCGAGCTTTCCATAGAGTTCCTCGAGTTTCACGTCCACCTCCTGGCCTTGGGGGCCTCTTGGCAAAAATACCGCTCCGGGGAGGGCGGAGGAAAGCCTAGGCCTCCCCCGCATAGATCGCGTGGATGGCCGCCACAAGGCCGTCGATAGTCTCCCGGCCGACCTTGGGACCCGGCCTGAGCATGGACAGGCTGGCTTCCCTCGTGGCTATCAGGAACATGAGATCCTTGGCTATGACCACATTGGGCGGGCAGTTGAGCTTTTTAGCCACCTCTTCCCGGAGGTCCAGGATCTTCTGGAACCTGGCCTTTTCCCTGGAGGAGAGCTCCCGGTACTCCCGGGACTTCTGGATGGTCGGGATGGGGTTGGGATTGAACTCCGGCGGGTCCTGGACGAGGCGCAGGACGAGCTCGTCCACGAGCTTCCTCTCCTTGATGAGGTCGAGGAGGGCCGTGTGGAGCCTAAAGAGGTGCTGGACATCGGTGAGGGCATACTGGAGGGCCTCCCGCTCTATGGGCCGCCTCGTCCAGTTGTGCATCTGGAATTTCTTCTTCCCCGTGGTCTCGATCCCCAGGACGGCCTTGAGGACCCCATCGAGGCCCTTTTGCTCCAGGTCGAGGAGGTCGACGAGGAGCTTGAGGTCGTACATCGAGCGGATATCGATCCCATACTGCTTGTGGACGAGGCTGCGGTCCGAGTCGGCGCCGTAGAAGAGCTTGACAATGCCTCGGTCCTCGAGAAAGGCCTTGAGCTCCCCCGGGCTGATCGGAAAGGGATCGATCAGGCAGAAGCGGCTGCCGTCGTAGACCTGGATGAGGCAGAGCCGGCAGCCATACTCATGGAGGTTGAACTCCCCCTCGAAGTCGACGGCTATGGCCCTTGTCTCCTGCTGGTGGAGGCGGTGGCGGAAATCCGCGAGGCCCCGGTCTGAGGCTATCAACTCGTACTCGATCACGGTGGCTCCTCTTCTGCTCTTTGGTTGCTGCTACTTTTTACCATGGCCCTGGCCCCGGATTCCACCGGGCCTTTGCATGCTTGCCGGCCTGGCAGAGCCTAGTCCCTGGGTCTAGCGCAGGGAGGCCTGGACCCCCGGCTTCTGGCCATTGAGCACAAGGATCTCTGGCCGGTACTCAAAGTGGACTGTGTCCCAGAAGAGCCACTTGCCGCCCCAGATAAAGCCGCGGCTCTCAAAGGCCTTTACCACGGCGGCGGGAACCATGCTCCTCGCCCCATAGGGCAGGGCGAGCCAGTCGAGGCCGGAGCCCCGCGCATCGAGCCAGTACCAGGCCCTGCCTCCGGTCTTGCGGGGCACGAGGTCGATCGCCGCCCCATAGGAATGGTAGGACCTGGATTGGGTTCCGGCTATGTCCCTCCAATAGTAGGAGGACACCTCTCCCAGGTTGTCCGCCCAGGCCGCCACCTGGGGATCCCGGCCGGCCAGGGCCACGATGTCGGCCTCGACGAGGGCCAGCTCCTCCAGGAGGTCCCGGTGGAGGAGGAGTTCCTTGCCCAAGAAGCGGACCCGTTTTTGCCTGGCCCAGGCCTGGGCCTCCGTGGAGGCGCCCCAGAGGCGGTCGAGGAAGCTAGCCTCCCTGGCCGGGGGCTTGGAGTCCCTTTGGGCCAGGAGGGCCTCGATCCGGGTCCTCTCTTCGGGACTGGGGAGGCGGAAGGGGGGGAGGTCGAGGGGGTAGGGGTAGAAGGGCTGGGGAGCCCAGGCCGAGGGACCGGCCTTGCCTGGGCTCCCCTGGGCCGCCGGGAGGAGACGGCCCTCGGCCCAGAGATAGGTCTGGCCATCGAGCTCTGTCCCCCAATCCGCGCCGACCCTGTGGGCCGGGCTAAAGCGGCCGGGATAGGCCTCGGCCAGGGCGGCCAGGACTTCCTGGGCGCCGAAGGTCCTGGCCCCGGGCAGGCCGGCTGGAAGGATGTCCTGGCCCGCCAGGGGCGAGGCTAGGGCAAGGACGAGGGCAAGGGCGAGGGCGAGGCCCGGAAGCCGTCGCTGCCGGGCCCTCACGAACGGGGCTCCGAGGCGGGGTCCCAGGAGAGGCTTCGCTCGGAGAATCGAGCCTCGATGGCCGCCACATACTCGGCCTTGGAAAAGAGGGGCTTAAAGCCAGCCTTGGCCTCCCGGGCCAGCCTGCCTTGGTCGGCGGCCAGGGCCAGGGCCATGGCGCTCAAGATCCTGGCCGGGAGGACATAGGCCCGGTCCAGGTCCGAGGGCTCAAAGTCGGCCCCGTGGATCGAGCCCCTAAAGCCCGAGCAGCCCAGCTGGCAGGTGGGCACGAGAGAGGCCACGTCCCCGATGTCGTCGGAGGCAAAGGAGGCGTCCTGGAAGTCCACCTGAGCTTCAGGGAGGAGGGCCAGGGCCACCTCGCCCAGGACCTTGCCCAGGGCCGGGGAGGGCCGGAAGGGCATGTAGCCGGGCAAGTCCTCGATCTTGACTCGGGCCCCCACGGCCACGGCCCCGGCGGCCAGGGCCCGGTCCACCTTGGCCGAGGCGTCCA
>JAKPBN010000382.1 GCA_029778945.1 Spirochaetota bacterium | reverse complement strand
CGTAGTCCTTGAGCGTGTTGAGGACTGGCACGAGGCCCTCGGCCTGGTCCATCGCGTCAAAGGTGATCGCCACCTCCCGGCGCCGGATCCTCGAGCCGTGGTCAAAGGCGTTGGCCTGCCGGGGCTCGTCCCGCTCGGGGAAGGGGGCGTAGGCCAGGGTCGGGGCCGCGAGGAGGGGGGAAGTCCCGAAGGCCTTGATGGAGCGGACCATCACAAGGTTGCGGAAGGGCCCCGGGGCCGCGCTGGTGGACTCGAGGTAGACCCGGAAGGCGGCGGAGTTGGTGGCCGCCGGGAGGACCTTGTAGGCTTCTGCGGGGATCCAGGACCCGGCGCCGTACCCGGCGGCGCCTTCGGTCGTGGCGGCGGAGGCTGGGGCGGCCTTGGGCAGGATCTTCCAGGCTCCCGGACCGGTGGAGGCCATGAAGGAGCCGTCCTCGGCGCGGCCAAAGCCCTCGGCCTGGGCCAGGGCCACCAGCTCCCTCGTGCCCGCCGTGAGGGATACCTCCTCGATCAGGCGGGTCGAGGCCACGACGATGCGGGCCGGGTCGAGCCAGAGGGCGTGGAGGGCTCCGGGCGCCTTGACCTCGGCCTCGAGCTTCCAGTCGGCGTAGTTCCTGACCTTGACCCCCGTGGGGGACACCACGAGGACCTTGGCCCCGTCCTGGGACAGGATTATCTCCGTGGCGCCCACCGCGTCCAGTTCCTGGACCCCCGTGGACAGGTCGAGGTCCGTCGGGTCGGCGGGGGCGGCGAAGCGGTAGGCCCCGGGGTGGCGGGCTGCCCCGGAGAGGCTGTCCGTAAAGACGGTCACGGCCCCCCGGCTAGGCCAGAGGACTTCCCTGACCGTCGTCCCCCCCTGGAGGAGGAGGTAAGGCAGGGCCACAACCTTGGCCGGGCCCCGGGTGTCGTCGGGGTCGAGGTAGAGGAGGAAAAGGTTGCGGCCCCCCTTGGAGAGGACTATGCGGGAACCGTCTGTGGAGACCCAGAAATCGTCAAAGTTGGGGTCGTAGGGGAAGGGGGTCGTGCCCGCGAGGAGGCCCATGCCCGCCAGGCCCCGGTAGAGGGCCTGGGGGAAGAACTCCGCCGGGAGGATGCGATAGAGGGAGGTGGACCGGAGGTAGAAAAGGCTCGAGTCCGTTCCCCAGCGCACGGAGGCGATGGTTCCGGGGCCAATCTTGCGCAGGTCCTCCCCGAGGACCCGGGCCCCGGTGAGCTGGTCGATGCTGAAGTAGTAGACCGAGCCGCCTTTGGCGTAGACAAAGTAGCGGGAATCCGGGGCCCAGCGGGCCGGGAAGCGGTCAACGTCGGACTCGACGGCCTCGGAGACGAGGGTCCTGGCTCCGGTGCCCACATTGACGATAAAGAGGCGGGAATAGGCCGCGGAGCTCTTTTCCGCCGAGAGGACCCAGGCTCCGTCCACGCTCGGGGCCGAGGGGAGGATGCGGCCGGCGGGCATGCCGGCGCCCTTGGAAAAGGAGGGATAGCCGGGGACGGGCGCGGGGTTCCTCAGGGAGGCGTCAGTGCGGAAGAGGCCAAAGCGGTTCTGGATCTCCAGGCGCCTGCCCCCGTCCACCAGGGCGATATGCTCGGGAAAGAGGGTCAGCTGGGTGATAGCTCCCGAGGAGAGCTCGGCGGCGAAGAGGCTGTCATAGCTGCCGTCCCCGGGAAGGTCGGCCCGGGCGGCGAAGAGGAGCCTGTCGTCCTTTCCAAGGTCGAGACCGAGAAACTCGACCTCGGCGGTGGCCGCCCCCAGGACGGCGAGGACGAGGATGCAGAGCAGTGCGGGTCGCTTCATGTTGGTCCCTCCCACCTCATTCTCGGCTGATTGGCTTTCAAAGTAAACGAGGGCCCGAGGGCTCGTGGGGGAAGGATGGTATCTCGGGCCTTGCAAAAGCCTGCGGGCCAGGGAATCCCGAAGATTCCTAGCGCAGGGGGTAGTAGTTGTCGCAGAAGGCCGTGCCCTTGATCTTGCTGTGGCTGATCCGGCAGTTGCCAAGGCTCGAGGCGTCGACCTTGATCTTCTGCTTCTCGTGGTCATAGGTGCGCACCCCATCCCACTGGAGGCAGGAGTAGCAATGGTGCTGGCCGATCGGATAGATGTCCTGGGACATGGGAACCCCCTTCTTTAATGTCCTGAATTTTATCACGGCTTCCCTCCGGGGGCGAGGTGAATTCGATCAGACTCTCGGCCCGGGCCCTGGGGCATCGCCGCGCCGCTTTTTGGGCCTATTTCCTTGTATGGCTTGACCTTGGCTCCACCCTATGCTAAGCCTTCTGCCCAAGGAGCCTCAGGATGTACGCTTTCTCCCCCTCCCTGATGTGCATGGACCTCCTCGCCTTCCGGGAGCAAATCGACTTTCTCAACGGGGTAGCCGACTGCTATCACGTGGACATAATGGACGGGCACTTTGTCCCCAACCTGACCCTCTCCCCCTATTTTGTGCAGGAGGTCAAGAAGGCGGCCACCCTCCCCGTGGAGGCCCACCTCATGGTCACCGACCCTGGCCTGATCCTCCCCCTCTGCCTCAAGGCCGGGGCCGACCTCGTTTGCCTCCACGCGGAGACCCTCGACGCCCGGGCCTTCCGCCTCATCGACCAGCTGAGGGCCGGGGGCTGCCGGGTGGGGATAGCCTTCAATCCCGAGACCGGCCCCGAGGCCGCCCGGTATTATCTGGGCCTGGTGGACAAGGTCACGGTGATGACCGTCGATCCGGGCTTTGCGGGCCAAAAGCTGATCCGTCCCTGCCTGAAAAAGCTGGAGGCCTTCCGGGAGCTGCGGGAAAAGGAAGGCTATACCTATACGGTCGAGGTCGATGGCTGCTGCAATGCCGGGACCTTCCGGGATCTAGCCCAGGCCGGGGCCGAGACCTTTATCCTGGGCTCGGGCCTCTTTGGCCTCGACCCCCAGCTTCCCAAGGCCTGGGACAGGTTCCGGGCCGACTTTGAGGCCGCCACCGCGGGCCTCGCCTAGGGGCTGGCTATGGCCAAGGACCTCCTTGCCGGCGTGGATGTCGGTGGCACCCATGTCAGGCTGGGCCTGGGGAGCCTCCGGGGCGGCCTCCTCCGGGAGGCGGGCCTGGCCACGGCGGTCCTCAAGGATGGAGGGGACGCCCCCGCCCGCCTGCTAAAGGAGATTGCGGCCTTTATAGGGCCCGACCTGGACCGGGTGGCGGCCCTGGGCCTGGGCCTGCCCTCGGTGGTGTCCAAGGACCGGCGCACCATCCTCCAGACCCCCAATATCCCGGGCTTTGACCAGCTGCCCCTGGCCGACCTGGCCGAGGCGGCCTTTCCCTTCCCGACCTTTGTGGAAAAGGACGTAAACCTCCTCCTCAGGCATGACCTCGATGCCCTGGGCCTCCTGGACAGGGATCCCGTCCTGGCCTTCTACATCGGGACGGGCTTAGGAAATGCCATCAGGATCGGCGGGCAGTTCTACACCGGAGCCCGGGGGGCGGCGGGGGAGCTGGGCCATATCCCGGTCTGGGGCAATGGGGTTGGCTGCGGCTGCGGCAACACGGGCTGCATGGAGATGGTCGCCTCGGGCAAGGCCCTGGCGGCTCATCTGGCCCAGGCCCACCCGGACTGTCCCATCGGCGAGTTTTTCCCCCGCCACGGGGATAGCCTCTGGGCCCAGGACTTTGTCCGCCTGATGTCCATGGCCATAGCCACGGAGATGAACATCCTCGACCCCGAGGCGGCAATCCTCGGCGGAGGGGTTCTCCAGATGGCGGGCTTTCCCCGGGAAGCCCTGGTGGAAGGGATCAGGAAGAGCCTGAGGTCGCCCTATCCCCGGGAGAGCGCCCTCCTCGTGTTCGCCGCGGAGAGCCGCAATCCCGGCGTCCTGGGGGCCCTGGCCTATGCGAGGGACCGCCTTGGCCTAGGCTAGGGGTCCTAAGCAGCTTTCGATCATGTGGGCCACGGCGTCCTCCTCGTGGGAGAGGTGGGAGACGCGGTCGGCGGCGGCCCTTATCTCGGGGAGGCCGTTGGCCGGGGCCCAGGACTGGCCGGCCGCCCTGAGCATCCCCAGGTCGTTCATCGAGTCCCCCATGGCCAGGACATCCTCGAGGCCTATGCCCAGGATCCCGCAGAGGAGCCTGAGGGCCTCGCCCTTGTCCACCCCCAGGGGGAGGACCTCGAGGAAATAGGGCTTGGAGATGAGGACCTCGGCCCGGCCCGCAAAGTGGGCCTGGAGCTCCGGGAGGACCTCGGCGATCCTCTCAGGCTGGGCGGGGACGACAAACTTGACCTGGCCCCGGGCCAGGAAGGCCTGCCTCTCCTCGGGGGCTATGGGCCGCACGACCTGGCCCGTGAGCCTCTGGTCGAGCTCGGCCCAGGGGTTGGGGGCCGAGACCCAGATGTAGCCGTCCTCGTAGACCTGCCAGGGCAGGCCCCGCTCCTCGATCGCCGCGACGATCTCGAGGCAGAGGCCGCCCTCGATCCGGCTCTCGTGGATCCTCCGTCCCGTGGCCGTCTCGAGGATCTCCGCCCCGTTGGTGCAGATCATGTATTCCCCGGGCCCCTCGAGTCCGAGCTCCCGGGCGTAGCGCCCCATGCTGTGGATGTTGCGGCCCGAGGCCAGGACTATCCGGATCCCCCGGGCCGCTGCCTGGGCCAGGGCCTCGCGGTTGCGGCTGGATATGCTGAGGTCTTCCCTGAGGAGGGTGTCGTCGAGGTCGCAGGCTATGAGCTTGATGGGCATGGACTTTTATAGTGCCATCCGGGGCCGAGGGTCGAGGGGGGCCGGGCCGCCTGCGCCGCAGGCGCTGTCCACGTTCTTGTTAAGGCCTTGGCTTTCGAGGTAGCCTCTGGGCATGGCCTCAGCCGAAGAATCGTCGTCCCGCATGCTCAAGGAAGGGGGAAAGCTTTCCCTTCTCACCTTCCTGTCCCGGGTCCTGGGCCTGGTCAGACAGATGACCATGGCCGCCTTTATGGGCACGGGCTCCCTGGCCGACGCCTACAATGTAGCCTTTACCCTGCCCAATTTCTTCCGCCGCCTCTTTGCGGAAAACTCGATGACCGCGGCCTTTATCCCCACCTTTACGGGCATAAACCGGGCGGGGGACGTGGAGGAGACCCGGGACTTCCTCTCCGCCACCCTTACAGTCCTCCTCTTTCTTGTGGGCATCACGGTGGCCCTCGGCATCTCCCTGGCCCCCTGGATCGTCAGGCTCTTTCCCACCGACCACGGGGAGACCAGCCTCCTCACCCAGATAATGTTCCCCTTCCTGGCCCTGGTGGCCCTGGCCGCCCTGTTTCAGGGCATCCTCAACTCGGTCGGAATCTTTACCCCCACGGGGATCTCCCCCATCCTCTTCAATGTCTGCTGGATAGCCGTGCCCTACATTCTCGGGAACCTCCTGGGCAATCCCGCCCGGGCCATGGCCGTGGGAGTCCTGATAGGGGGCCTGGCCCAGGCCTTCTGCCAGCTCCCGGCCGTCCTCAAGGCAGGCTACCGCTTTGGCTTTGTCAGTCTCCGGAAAGCCTTCCGCAATCCCGGGATGAGGAAGGTCTTTGCCCTCATCGCCCCGACAATCCTGGGGATCGCCGCCTATCAGATCAATATCCTGGCCTCGACCTTCCTGGCCGCCGGATCCGGCACCGGCGGGGTCTCGGCCCTCCAATACTCCCTGCGGCTCCAGGAATTTGTCCTTGGGGTCTTTGTGGTCTCCCTGGGAACGGTCCTGCTCCCGGACCTCTCGGGCTCGGCGCGCTCCGAGGACTGGAAGGCCTTCGAGGCCAGCCTGGGCAGGGGCCTCCAGGCCATGCTCCTCGTCACCGTGCCGGTGGCCGTCTATTCCATGCTGGTGGGCCGGGATATCGTCACCCTGCTTTACCGGAGGGCCGAGTTCGGGGAGGAGTCGGTGCGCCTCACCACCCAGGTGTTCTTCTGGCACATGTCCGGCCTGGCGTTTATCGCGATGAATCGGGTCATGGCTCCGGCCTTCTATGCCCGCTCGGACACCAAGACCCCGACCTGGGCGGGCCTCATATCGGTGCCCATCAATGTCCTCCTGGCCTTTTTCCTGGTAGGCCCCCTCAAGGCCCCCGGGATCGCCCTGGCCTTGTCGGGGGCCTCGGCGGTCAACACCTTGATTCTCTTTGGGGCCTATTGGCGCTCGGGGATCCCCGGGGCCGGGGCCACCCTGGCCAGGGCCGGGGCCTATTTTCTCAAGCTCCTGGGCTTTTCGGTCCTGGCGGGGGTCCCGGTCTATTTCCTGCGGCCCCTCCTGGCCGCGGCCTTGCGGGGCCTGGGGGACAGCCTGGGCTCAGGATTGTCCCTGGTCGCCACGGCCCTGGTCTTTGGAGCCATCGGGATAGGACTCCTGGCCCTGAGCCGAGACTCGATGGCCCTGGCCGTGGTGGGGGCTTTCAAGCGCCGGGGAGGCGGGAAAAAGGCCTAAAAGCCCGGCAGGGGGGCTTGCGCGCCGGCCCCGCAAGGGATAAACTCCCCGGGCCTAGTAAGCAAGATCCGTGCCTAGATCGGGTGGATTGGGCAATCCCCAGGGATTGACAAGGCCTTTGGCCCGGTGCTATGGTTCGGTCACTTCTTTGAACGCCCTTGTAGCTCAGTTGGCAGAGCATATCCATGGTAAGGATAAGGTCAACGGTTCGATTCCGTTCGAGGGCTCGCTGTCCGTAGCGATACGGATCCAAACGTAGGGGCCGGGATGCTTGTCGTCTCCTGCCCTAAGGGTTAATGAAATCCCGGGTCGGAGCGGTTTTCCGCGCCGAAGTTCCGCTGAAAGGAATGAAGCATGGCCGCCAAGAAACAGACCGTAGAGATCATCGCCCTTGCGTGCTCCGAGTGCAAGCGCAGGAACTATACCACGACCAAGAACCGCAAGACCCAGCAGGAAAAGCTGGAGCTCATGAAGTACTGCAAGTGGGATCGCAAGCACACTCTTCACAAGGAAACCAAGGTCAAGTGATGCAGGTCGGGCGGCCCCTCTGGCTGGCCTGACGGTGGTTCCAGGGAGCGGGGTAGCATTGCCCCGCATCCTTTGTTTCTGAGCCTGGGGTAATTTTCCGGTTTGCGCTTCGTTTCGGCATGGGTTATGCTACTGCCGATAGGATCGATGACCGGAGAGCTGGCCCGGGAGCATTCGCAAATCCGCTCGCGGATTTGCGTCGTGAAGCGGAAAGACTTCGAAAAGTCTTGCCGCTTCACGAAGGCCAGTAGCTCTAATGGTAGAGCGCCGGTCTCCAAAACCGGATGTTGAGGGTTCGAGTCCTTCCTGGCCTGTTATAGCTGCGGCCGATGGCACAGAAGATCGGCCCGCCGATCTTGGCCGCCTGCCGATCCTGGGGCAGTGCCTTCCTGTGGTGCTGTCCGCGACAAAAGGAGCCGCTTGTGAAGAAGATCGTCCAGTTCTTTAAGGATTGCGTCGCCGAGCTCAGGAAGGTCGTCTGGCCGACCAAGGATGACGTCCTGGCCTCCGTGAAGGTTGTCGTCGTCTCCACCCTTGTGATGTCGGCGGTCCTTGGCTTTCTTGATTTCATCTTCGTCGCCGGCATTGATTTCATCTTCAGATAACGGGAGAAGGCCGCATGGCTAAGGCCTGGTACGTTCTCCATGTCTACTCCGGATATGAGAACAAGATAGAGCGCACCATCAGGATGATGGTGGACAACGGAGACCTCTCCAAGGATATCGTCACCGACGTCAAGGTGCCGAGCGAGGAAGTCGTGGACGTGAAGGACGGCAAGCGCCGCTCCTCCTCCCGCAAGATCCTCCCCGGCTACATCCTCGTCGAGATGGACCTGCCCGAGAACAGCTGGAAGGCCACCTGCTCCGGCATCAAGAAGATCACCGGCGTCACCGGCTTTGTGGGCGCGACCCAGCACAACAAGCCCCTTCCCATCTCCCAGGAGGAGGCGAGGGGCGTCCTGCAGCGGGCCGGCGAGATCAAAGGCGAGCGCGCCGCGCGCAACCGCCAGTCCTTTGTGGTGGGCGAGCAGGTCAAGATCATCGAGGGGCCCTTCGAGTCCTTTACCGGGGCCATCGAGGAAGTCAACGCCGAGAAGGCGAAGCTCAAGGTCATGGTGGGCATCTTTGGCCGGGCCACCCCGGTCGAGGTCGATATGCTCCAGGTGGAAAAGCTATAAGGAAGCAGCGGCGCGAAGAGCGCCGGGTGTCTCCAGGGTTCTTTAGTACAGCGGCGCCGCGGTTGGCCTCCTGGCCGGAATGCGGTGCTTCTCATAGAGGGGTGTTACCTCCAACAGATGGGAGTGCGGGCCTTAACCCGCACGCTACCCCGGGTCTGCTGAGTCTTTATCCGAGCCGCGAAGGAAGCTTCACGGCCGCGGACGAAGCCTGCGCCGGGTACACCACGAAAGGAGAATGGAATGGCGAAGAAAGTAGTCACCGCGGTCATCAAACTGCAGTGCCCCGCCGGGAAGGCGACTCCCGCGCCGCCCGTGGGCCCTGCCCTCGGACCGCATGGCGTCTCGGCTCCCCAGTTCTGCCAGCAGTTCAACGACAGGACCAAGGGCATGGAGGCGGGTCTCACGATCCCCTGCATCATCACCGTCTACAAGGACAAGTCCTTCACCTTCATCACGAAGACCCCCCCGGCCTCCGTGCTGATCAAGAAGGCCATGGGCCTCGAGAAGGGTTCTGGCATCCCCCACAAGACCAAGGTGGGAACCCTGCCCAAGGACAAGCTTGAGGCCATCGCCAAGCAGAAGATGCCCGACCTCAACGCCAATGACCTCGAGGCCGCCAAGCGGATCGTCGCCGGCACCGCCCGTTCCATGGGCGTCCTGACGGAGTACTCGAAATGAAGCACGGCAAGAAGTACAACGAGGTCGCCAAGAAGGTCGACCGCGCCCTCTCCTATGACCTGTCCGCCGCCTGCGCCCTCATAAAGGACGCCCACTACGCGAAGTTCGACGAGACCGTCGAGATCCACGTCAGGCTCAACCTCAAGAAGAGCCAGTCCGTGCGTGACACGGTCGTCCTCCCCCACCAGTTCCGGGGCGAGAAGAAGATCCTCGTGTTCTGCAAGGGCGAGAAAGAGAAGGAAGCCCTCGAGGCCGGAGCCGCCTTCGCGGGCGCCGACGAGCTCATCGAGAAGATCAAGGGCGGCTGGCTTGACTTCGATGTCGCCGTCGCCACCCCGGACATGATGAAGGATGTCGGAAAGCTCGGTATGGTCCTGGGCCGCAAGGGCCTCATGCCTAACCCGAAGACCGGCACCGTCACCCACGATATCAAGGCCGCTGTGGCCGAGTTGAAGAAGGGCCGCACCGAATTCCGCACCGACAAGTCCGGCATCATCCACCTCGCCATCGGCAAGGTCTCCATGGATGCCGGCCAGGTCGCCGAGAATGTCGGGACCCTCCTCACCGAAGTCCAGCGCAAGCGCCCAGCAGACGCGAAGGGTGAATTCGTCACCTCCGTGTTTATCACCTCGACCATGGGTCCCGGCGTCCGCGTCGCGCTGACCAAGAACGAGAGGTAAGCCATGGCCATGAGAGCAACCAAGATCCAACCCGTCAAGGCAGACGCCATCGGGGATCTCAAGACCCAGATCAACGCGAACAAGGATTTCATCTTCGCCGAGTACCGCGGCATGACGGTGGAGCAGATCTCCGCCCTCAGGAAGCAGCTCAGGGAGAAGAACACCCAGTTCCACGTCATCAAGAACAATTTCGCCCGCATCGCCTTCGAGGAGCTCGGCTTCCCCAAGGAGATCGAGCCCGTCCTCCTCGGCCCCACCGGCGTGGCCTTCACCTCCGGAGAGGCCAACGAGGTCGCCAAGATCCTCATGGACTTCTCCAAGGAAGTCCCCGCCCTCAAGGTCAAGGGTGGACTTGTGGACAAGGGCTTCATGAACGCGGCCGGCCTCGAGGTCCTCTCGAAGCTGCCCTCCAAGAATGTCCTTATCTCCATGTTCATGGGCGCCCTCAAGAGCCCGGTCCAGAAGCTCGTGTACACCCTCGTGGCGTACCAGGAGAAGCTGGGCGGCGGCGCTTCCGAGGCGGCCGCGCCCGCTGCGGAGGCCGCACCCGCGGCCGAGCCCGCCCCTGCCCCCGCGGCAGAGGCCCAGGCCTAAGTCTTTCAACGGCATCCAGGCTTCGGAGTAGCTGCCGTTCCTGTTTGCCTTCGCGGGCCCCGCGGCCCGCACAAGGCCGGCTCGCATGAGCCGGCCAGACCCGAGTAGGAGAAGATAATATGGCAGCCATCACCCACGAGCAGATCCTCGACGCCATCGCCGAGATGAAGATCACCGAGATCGCCGACCTCATCAAGGCCATGGAAGAGAAGTTTGGCGTCACCGCCGCGGCTCCCGTCGCCGCCGCCGCCGCCGGTCCCGCCGCCGCCGCCGCCGAGGAGAAGACCGAGTTCACCGTCATCCTCAAGGCTGGTGTGCCCGCGGACAAGAAGATCTCCATCATCAAGGAAGTCCGCGCCATCACGGGCCTCGGCCTTAAGGAGGCCAAGGATCTCGTCGAGGCCGGCGACAAGCCCCTCAAGGAGAACGTCTCCAAGGATGAGGCCGAGAAGATCAAGAAGCAGATCACCGATGCGGGCGGCGCCGTTGACGTCAAGTAAGACGCCGAACGGTCATAGTTCGAAGTTCTCAGGCTCCAAGGGTGTCCGCTCCGCATGAGCGGGCCCGAGGGGCCAGGGTTCCCTCAGGGGTGAGGGGCCTTCCGGAAGGGAGGCCGCGCCCCCGAGGGGCCGTTTTTGCGTCATAAGGGATTTTTCAACCATAGGCGAGCAGGCTACGCCTTCCGGGAAGCCGGGCGGCTTTGAAGATAGATCGCGCGAGTTGATAACCGGACCGATCCGCGCGTCCGCATGGCGCGCAGCGAGGGGGTAACGGATGGCATATACCGAGAAGAAGACGCATCGGACCTACATTGGCAAAGATTTCCAGGAAGTGATGGAGCTGCCGGACCTCATAGACATCCAGCTCTCTTCCTACGAGCGCTTCCTCCAGAGGGAGAGGCTCCGCAAGGGCGAGCCCATCGAGAATGTGGGGCTCCAGGAGGTCTTCAATGTGACCTTCCCCATCGAGAGCCCCAATGGCGACATGCTCCTGGAGTATGAGCGCTACTATCTCGACGAGTCGGCCATGAAGTACTCGGAGATCGAGTGCAAGCAGAAGGGCCTGACCTACGCCGTCCCCCTCAAGTCCCGGATCAACCTCGTCTTCCAGAAGACCGGGGAGATCAGGCAGAAAGAGATCTACCTCGGCGACATCCCCCTCATGACCGACCGGGGCACCTTTATCATCAACGGCGCCGAGCGCGTCGTCGTCTCCCAGATCCACCGCTCCCCGGGCGTCATCTTCTGCCACGAGAAGGGCGTCTACTCCGCGCGCATCATACCCTACCGCGGCTCCTGGCTCGAGTTCGAGATCGACCAGAAGAAGGAGCTGATCTACGCCAAGATCGACCGCAAGAAGAGGATCCTTGGCACCATGTTCCTCCGCGCCCTGGGCTTCGAGACCCGGGAGGACATCGTCAAGGCCTTCTATGTCTCCGAGAAGGTGACCATCGGCGAGAAGCGCGAGGACCGCGAGCGGGCCATCAACCGCGTCCTGGCCAAGGCCGTCAAGGCCACGGTCAACGGCGAGGAGAAGAAGCTCTTCCGCGCCGGGGACAAGCTCCACCTCCACGACATAGACGAGCTCTACAACATGGGCGTCCGCGAGCTCGAGGTCGTCAACTTCGAGCACCCCGATTCCCTCCACTTCGACATGATCCTCAACTGCTTCGAGCGCGAGGACATCAAGCTCGTCAAGGAAGACCCCACCCAGGACCAGCCCTCCAAGGCCGACGCCCTGGCCGCGGTCTACTCGACCCTGATGCCCGGAGAGCCCATAACGGTGGAGAACGCCGAGCGCGACCTCTCCAACATGTTCTTCTCGAGCCGCCGCTACGACCTAGGGAAGGTGGGCCGCTACAAGCTCAACAAGAAATTCGACTATACCGTCCCGGTCAAGGACTTTACCCTCGTCCGTGACGACGTGATCGCCACGATGAAGTACCTCATGAGCGTCTACTACGGCGAGTCCAACGTGGACGACATCGACCACCTGGGCAACCGCCGGGTGCGCTCGGTGGGCGAGCTCCTGGCCAACGTGATGAAGTCCGCCTTTGGCCGGATGGAGCGCATCGCCAAGGAGCGCATGAGCCTCAAGGAAACGGACACCATCCGTCCCCAGGACCTCGTGTCCATCAAGCCCATCGTGGCCGCGATCAAGGAGTTCTTCGGCTCCTCCCAGCTCTCCCAGTTCATGGACCAGGTCAACCCCCTGGCCGAGCTCACCCACAAGCGAAGGCTCAACGCCCTCGGGCCGGGAGGCCTCTCCAGGGACAGGGCCGGCTTCGAGGTCCGCGACGTCCACTACACCCACTATGGACGCATGTGCCCCATCGAGACGCCGGAAGGCCCGAACATCGGCCTTATCGTCTCCTTGGCCACCTACACGGCGGTCAACGAGTACGGCTTCCTCGAGACCCCCTACCGCCGGGTCGAGAACGGCAAGGCCTCCAAGAAGATCGAGTACCTCTCCGCGATGGACGAGGACAAGTACTATGTGGCCCAGGCCTCCGCCCACATCGACAAGAGCGGCAACTTCCTGGATGACCAGATCTCCTGCAGGCATCAGGGCGACTACACGACCCGGCCCGCAGCGGAGATCCAGTACATGGACGTCTCCCCCAAGCAGATCATCTCCGTCTCCGCCGCCCTCGTCCCCTTCCTGGAGCACGACGACGCCAACCGCGCCCTCATGGGCTCGAACATGCAGAGGCAGGCCGTCCCCCTCGTCTTCCCCGAGGCCCCCCGCGTGGGCACGGGCATGGAGTGGAAGACCGCCTACGACTCCGGGGTCCTCGTGAAGGCCCGCCGGGACGGCGTGGTCGACTCCGTGGACGCCAACCGGGTCATCATCAAGCCCGACGAGGACAAGAAGGCGAGGGACGAGTACCCCCTCGTGAAGTACCAGCGCACGAACCAGGACACCTGCTACACCCAGAGGCCCATCGTCAAGAAGGGCGAGAAGATCCTCAGGGGCCAGGTCCTGGCCGACGGCCCCGCGACCAACCAGGGCGAGCTTGCCCTGGGGCGCAATATCCTCGCGGGCTTTGTGCCCTGGAACGGCTACAACTATGAGGACGCCATCCTCATCTCCGAGCGGGTGGTGCGCGAGGACATGTTCACCTCCATCCACATCAAGGAATTCCAGACCGAGGTCCGGGAGACCAAGCTGGGGCCGGAGCGCATAACCCGCGACATCCCGAACACGAGCGAGAAGAGCCTGGACAACCTCGACTCCGAGGGCATCATCAGGGTCGGCGCCAAGGTCAAGGCCGGCGACATCCTGGTGGGCAAGGTCACGCCCAAGAGCGAGACCGAGACCACCCCGGAGTTCAAGCTCCTCAACTCCATCTTCGGCGAGAAGGCCAAGGATGTCCGCGACTCCTCCCTCCGCGTCCCCCACGGCATCGAGGGCACGATCATCGACGTCCAGCGCCTCAAGCGCTCGGCCAACGATGACCTGTCTCCCGGCGTCGAGGAAGTGGTCAAGGTCCTGATCGCCGCCAAGCGCAAGCTGAAAGAGGGCGACAAGATGGCCGGCCGCCATGGAAACAAGGGCGTCGTGGCCCGGGTTCTCCCCCCGGAGGACATGCCCTACCTCGAGGATGGCACGCCCCTCGACATCTGCCTCAACCCCCTGGGCGTCCCTTCCCGGATGAACATCGGCCAGATCATGGAGACCGAGCTCGGCTGGGCCGGCTCAACCCTGGACGAATGGTATTCCTGCCACGTCTTCCAGTGCCCCTCCCAGGAGCAGATCGAGGCCAAGCTCAAGGAAGCCGGGCTTCCGGTCAACTCCAAGGCCAAGGTCAAGGACGGGCGCACCGGCGAGTTCTTCCAGAACCCCGTCTCCGTGGGCGTCGTCTACTTCATGAAGCTCCACCACCTCGTGGACGACAAGATGCACGCGCGCTCCACCGGTCCCTACTCTCTCGTGACCCAGCAGCCCCTGGGCGGAAAGGCCCAGTTCGGCGGCCAGCGCCTGGGCGAGATGGAAGTCTGGGCCCTCGAGGCCTATGGCGCCGCCAACACGCTGCAGGAGCTCCTCACGATCAAGTCCGACGACATGACGGGCCGCGCCAAGGTCTATGAGGCCATCGTGAAGGGCGAGCCCCACACGGCGGCGGGCATACCCGAGGCCTTCAACGTCATGGTCCAGGAGCTCCGGGGCCTTGCCCTCGATATCCGGGTCTTTGACGCCAAGGGCAAGCAGATAGCCCTGACCGAGCGCGACGAGGACATAATCAACAAGCAAGGCGCCTTCTAAAAGGCATCTATACGATTCACCACGGAGCCACGGAGGACCGGCCCGTTTTGGGCCGGTCGACACGGAGATCACGGAGGAAGACAAGAGTGGGAGAAAGGAAGAAGGGAATCATGAACGTAGTTTCCTTCTCGAACCGCCTTTCCCTGCGAAGTCTCCGTGATCTCCGTCTTCCATCCCTGATCTCCGTGGTGATTGATAACAAGGTACATTTTGCCCAAGTCGACTCGATGAGGGGGGACTGATATGAGAGACATACAGGATTTCGACAGCATAGGGATACGCCTCGCCAGTCCGGACATGATCCGGGCCTGGTCCTACGGTGAGGTCAAGAAGCCCGAGACCATCAATTACCGCACCCTCCGCCCCGAGAAGGACGGCCTCTTCTGCGAGAGGATCTTCGGCACGACCAAGGAATGGGAGTGCTACTGCGGCAAGTTCAAGTCGATCCGCTACAAGGGCGTGATCTGTGACCGCTGCGGCGTCGAGGTCACCCACTTCAAGGTCCGCCGTGAGCGCATGGGCCACATCGAGCTTGCCTCCCCGGTGTCCCACATCTGGTTCTACCGCTCCGTCCCCTCCCGCATGGGCCTCCTCCTCGACCTCCCCGTCGCGGCCCTGCGCTCGGTCCTCTACTACGAGAAGTTCATCGTCATCGACGCCGGCGACACGGACCTCAAGAAGCAGCAGCTCCTCACCGAGGAGGAGTACTACGAGGCCCAGGACCGCTACGGCGGCGCCTTCTCCGCCGGCATGGGCGCCGAGGCCATCCGCTCCCTCCTCGAGGGCCTCAACCTCGACGAGATGGCCGCCGAGCTCAGGGTCAAGATGATCGCCAAGGGCCCCAAGAGCGACAAGCGCCTCCTCAAGCGCATCGAGATCTGCGAGTCCTTCCGCAACTCCGGCAACAAGCCCGAGTGGATGGTCCTGGACGTGATCCCGGTCATCCCTCCCGAGCTCAGGCCGATGGTCCAGCTCGACGGCGGCCGCTTCGCCACCTCTGACCTCAACGACCTCTATCGCCGGGTGATCAACCGCAACAACCGGCTCAAGCGCCTCCAGGCCCTCAACGCCCCGGACATCATCATCCGGAACGAGAAGCGCATGCTCCAGGAGGCCGTGGACGCCCTCTTCGACAACTCGAAGAAGAAGCGCGTCGTGAAGGGCGCCTCCAACCGCCCCCTCAAGTCCCTCTCGGACATGCTCAAGGGCAAGCAGGGCCGCTTCCGCCAGAACCTCCTCGGCAAGCGCGTCGACTACTCGGGCCGCTCGGTCATCGTCGTCGGCCCCGAGCTCAAGATGTGGCAGTGCGGACTCCCCACCAAGATGGCCCTCGAGCTCTTCAAGCCCTTCATCATGAAGAAGCTGGTCGAGAAGGACGTGGTCTACAACATCAAGAAGGCCAAGATGCTCGTCGAGTCGGAGACCCCCGAGGTCTTCGCCGTCCTCGACGAGGTGGTCAAGGAGCACCCGGTCCTCCTGAACCGCGCCCCGACCCTCCACCGCCTGGGCATCCAGGCCTTCGAGCCCGTCCTCGTCGAGGGCAAGGCCATCAAGCTCCACCCCCTCGTCTGCAAGGCCTTCAACGCCGACTTCGACGGCGACCAGATGGCCGTCCACGTGCCCCTGACGAGCGCAGCCCAGACCGAGTGCTGGACCCTCATGCTCTCGAGCCGCAACCTCCTCGACCCCGCCAACGGCAAGACCATCGTCTATCCCTCCCAGGACATGGTCCTCGGGATCAACTTCCTTACCCGCAACCGCCCCGCCGCCAAGGGCGAGGGCAGGCGCTACTCCTCCCCCGAGGAGCTCCTGATGGCCTGCGAGTACGGGTCCACGGACTACATGTCCATCGTCAAGGTGCCCGTCACCCGGACCCCCGTCTGGGGCAAGGTCGGCCACGACGACCCGAGCTACAAGAACGGCCTGGCGGACACCACGGCGGGCCGCATCCTCTTCAACGAGGCCATGCCCCCGGAGATCCCCTACATCAACTACGCCCTGGGCGAGAAGGACCTGCGGTCCCTCATCGAGTCGATCTACAAGACAAAGGGCCCCTATGTCACGGTCCGCATGCTCGACGCGATCAAGGACATGGGCTTCCGCTACGCCACCTTCTTCGGGGCCTCCATCGGCATGGACGACATTGTCATCCCGAAGGAAAAGCCCGAGATGATCGAGGCGGCCAACAAGCAGGTCGACGCGATCCAGAACCAGTACCTCGCGGGCCACATCACCCAGGAAGAGCGCTACAACCGCGTCGTCGAGGTCTGGTCCAAGACGAACGAGGACCTCACCGCGGTGATGATGAAGACCCTCGAGAAAGACCGGGGCGGCTTCAACTCCATCTACATGATGGCCAACTCCGGCGCCCGAGGCTCTAGGAACCAGATCCGCCAGCTGGCGGGCATGCGAGGCCTGATGGCCAAGCCTTCTGGCGACATCATCGAGCTTCCGATCCGCTCGAACTTCCGAGAAGGCCTCTCGGTCATCGAGTTCTTCATCTCCACGAACGGCGCCCGCAAGGGCCTCGCGGACACGGCCCTCAAGACGGCCGACGCAGGCTACCTCACCCGCCGCCTTGTGGATATCTCCCAGGACGTGGTCATCAACATCGACGACTGCGGCACCATCAACGGCACCACCTATTCCGCGATCAAGGACGGCGAGGAGATCGTCGAGGCCCTGCGGGACCGCATCATCGGCCGCTACACCCTCGACCCCATCCGCCACCCGATCACGGGGGACCTCATAGCCGAGGCCAACCAGGAAGTCACCGAGGAGATCGCCGACTCCATCGACGAGGCCGGCATCGAGGCCGTCTCCATCCGCACCGTCCTCACCTGCGAGGCCGCCCATGGGGTCTGCCGCAAGTGCTACGGCCGCAACCTGGCCACGGGCCGGACGGTCGAGATCGGGGAGGCGGTCGGCATCATCGCCGCCCAGTCCATCGGCCAGCCGGGTACCCAGCTGACGATGCGTACCTTCCATATCGGCGGCGCGGCGACCAAGTCCTCGGAAGAGAACCGCATCTACCTGCGCTACCCTGTCCTCGTCACCGAGGTCGTGGGCACGGGCGTACCCCTCCCGGACGACCGCTTCCTCTTTACCCGCAAGGGCCACATCCTGGCCTGCAAGATCTTCACGAACATCGAGCTGGGCGCCGGGGACAAGTCCCTGGTGACCGACGGCCGCCGCATCCTCAAGGGCGACGAGATCGTGAAGAAGGCCGACGGCAGCACCGTCAAGGCTAACGACATCTCCTACGCCAGGAACGTGACCGGCAAGGACGGAAAGACCAAGCATGTCCTCCTGATCGCCCAGGAGATGAAGATCGAGATGCGCAACGGCTCCGAAGCCGTGGTCAAGGTCGGTGACATGGTCGCGGCCAACGCCTCTCTCGCCTCCTTCGATCCCTTCTCCGACCCAATCATCGCGGAGAAGGACGGCTACGTCCGCTACGAGGACATCATCCCCGGCTCGACCCTCAAGGAAGAGATCAACGAGGAGACGGGCAACGTCGAGAAGAAGATCACCGAGTACACCGCCGAGCGGGACACGAAGCAGCCCCGCATCGTCATCACCGACGAGGCCGGCAACGAGATCGTGACCTACTTCCTCCCCGGCGGGGCCTACCTCAATGTCGAGGACGGCGAGATCGTCAAGGCCGGGCGCACCCTGGCCAAGACCCTCAAGGAATCCGCCAAGGCCATGGACATCACGGGCGGACTTCCCCGGGTCTCCGAGCTCTTCGAGGCCCGCAAGCCCAAGTCCCCCACGGTCATAGCCATGGTCTCCGGCACGGTGGCCTTCCGCGGCATCGTCAAGGGCAAGCGCGTCGTCGTGGTCCGGGACATCTTTGGCAAGGAATACAAGCACCTCGTGCCCATGGGCCGCAGGCTCCTCGTGCGCGACGGCGACACCGTCGAGTCCGGGGACCAGCTCTGCGACGGCAACAAGAACGCCCACGACATCATGTCGATCCTGGGCGAGCAGATGTGCCAGCGCTTCCTCATGGACGAGGTGCAGCAGGTCTACCGCCTCCAGGGCGTCTCGATCAACGACAAGCACATCGGCGTCATCGTGCGCCAGATGATGAAGAAGATCGAGATTGTCGCCCCCGGGGACACCAAGTTCATCTACGGCCAGCAGATCGACAAGTACAAGTTCCATGACGAGAACAAGAGGGTCCAGTCCGAGGGCGGCCAACCGGCAGTCGCTCGGCCCCTCCTCCTCGGCATCACGAGGGCTTCCCTCAAGATAGACTCCTTCTTCGCCGCGGCCTCCTTCCAGGAGACGACCAGGGTCCTGACCGACGCCGCCATCGCGGGCGCCACCGACGGGCTGCGGGGCCTCAAGGAGAACGTGATCATCGGCCACCTGATCCCGGCGGGCACCGGCATGCGGAGCTACCGGAACGTTAAGCTCTTTGACGGGGAAAACGACGACCTGGACGCCCTGGTCGACGAGATCCTGGAGAAGCGCAAGCGGGAGAAGGAGATGGCCCCTATCCCGGCCCTTGAGGACCGGGGAGGGAACTTCGAGGAAGACTCGGTCTTTGAGAACGACGAGGGCTTTGAGGCTGTCGAGCCTGAGTCCGACGAGGAGTAGCCAGCTTGACGAAGACGGTCAGGGGGCTGTAAGGTTATCGTCTCTGAATTGGGTCTTTAGGGGCTTGGTTTGGGGGTTTGCATAGGGTTTTTTCACTAATTCGCCATGGCGATGCTGAAGCCTGGCACACAAAGGGAGTCGAGAGCATAGAATGCCGACGATCAACCAGCTAATCCGCCTCGGGCGCAAGGTAAACACCTGGCGCACCAAGGCCCCGGCACTCCAAGAGTGCCCTCAGCGGCGGGGTGTTTGCACCCGCGTTATGACCGTAACCCCGAAGAAGCCGAATTCGGCCCTCCGGAAGGTCGCTCGTGTAAGGCTCACGAATGGTATTGAAGTCACCGCCTACATCCCCGGCGTTGGCCACAACCTTCAGGAGCACTCGGTGGTACTCATCCGTGGAGGCCGTGTAAAGGACCTCCCCGGCGTGCGCTACCACATCGTCCGCGGTGCCAAGGATACCCTCGGCGTCGAAGACCGCAAGAAGGCCCGGTCCAAGTACGGCGCCAAGCGGCCGAAGGCGTAAGGGGGCAGAACCATGGGACGCAAAAAGAAGACAATCGACCGGGGGCATCTCCCGGATCCGAAGTACAATTCCATCACCCTCACGAAGTTCGTGTGCCGCCTGATGTGGCAGGGCAAGAAGTCCATCTGCACCCGCATTGTGTATGATGCGATGGAGGCCATGGAGAAGAAGGCCGGGGTTCCTGCCCTGGACGTCTTCAACAAGGCCATCGAGAACTCGAAGCCCCTGGTTGAGGTCAAGTCCCGCCGCGTCGGCGGCGCGACCTACCAGGTGCCCGTCGAGATCCGCGACACCCGGCGCGAGGCCCTAGCCATGCGCTGGCTGATCAACGCCGCCCGCTCCCGCTCCGGCAAGGCGATGGCCGACAAGCTCGCCGACGAGCTTGTCGACGCCTTCAACAACACCGGCTCGGCCGTGAAGAAGAAGGAAGATACGCACAAGATGGCCGAGGCGAACAAGGCCTTTGCCCACTACCGCTGGTAGTTTTCACCTCTTGGATGTACAGGCAAGGCCGGCTTTGCCGGCCTTGCTTTTTTATTTGCAGGGCAAAGGCTTTGTTCGCCATAGCGATCCTTCGCCAGAGCGAAGGATCGCGTTGACTAGTGAGAGGTTTCTTCGCTCACTATCGCTGGTAAGCAGCGACTCTTGTTAAGAAAAGGCCGGCGCAAGCCGGCTTTTTCATTTATGGCGCAAAAGCCTTATTGGATATCGTGGCTTTGCTTGTCTTTAGGATACCGCCCGGTTTTTCCCGGCCTTCTTGGCGGCCCTGACCTTGTCGGAGGCGCGCTGGACAAACTCGGGCACCCCTGCATCCTGGCCCCGGGTTTCCACTATCCCGCAGCTTGCGGTGACCTTAAAGCGACGGCCATCCACGGCCGTCGTCTCCAGGGCCCGGATAGCCTCGAGGACCCGCTCGGCGATAGGCACGGCCTCGTCGAGGGGAGTGTCGGGCAGGATCGCGCAGAGTTCCTCCCCGCCATAGCGGGCCACCCAGTCCGTGGCCCGGACCGACTTGGCCATGGCCGAGGTGACGGCCTTGAGGCAGCGGTCTCCCGCCGGGAAACCATAGTTCCGGTTGACCGCCCCGAAATCATCGATATCGAAAAACAGGAGGGAGAGGGGCCGGTCAGGCTTGTGGGCGAGCTCGAGCTCCCGGGGGAGGCGCCGGTCAAAATAGCGGCGGTTGTAGATGCCCGTAAGGCCATCGAGCTCGGCCTCATCCTGGTAACCCCGGGCGAGGGCCCTTCCTTTCTGGGAGAGGTATTCCGCGAGGCGGTCCGTAAGGACCCTGACCCGATTGTCAAAGTCGATGATCGCCGGGTCCTCGTCCTTTGCCTCGGCGTTGCGGTTGAAGTCGGCCTCGTCCACAACGCGGTTCCGGCCGGATTGCTTGGCTTGGTAGAGGCAGCGATCGGCCGCGAGGATGAGCTCCTCGAGGTCCTTGGGAGGGGCGGTCACGGTCGCGACGCCGAAGCTGGCGGTAAAGCGGAGCTCTGGCTCGATGGCAAGACCGACTATCTGGGCCCTAAGATCCTCGGCCCTTGATCTCGCATGGGCCCTGTCGGCCCGCAGCAAGACAAGGAATTCCTCCCCGCCGATCCGGGCCACGCACTCGGCGTCCGGAGCGCCTGCCTCGAGGGCCCGGCTGGCCGCCTTGAGCACGGCGTCGCCGGTCGCATGGCCCCAGCTGTCGTTTATGCGCTTGAAGTGGTCCAGGTCGACCATGATGACCGAGAGGGGCCGGTCGGGATCGACCCCTTCCTCTATGGCCATCTTGGCCATATCGAAGACTACCTTACGGTTGGATAGGCCGGTGAGGACGTCTACGCGGGTCATAAAGGGCCCAGCCAATAGGCGCTCGATCCGGAGGACCAGCTGGCCCTCCAAGGCATCGGCCCGGACGATGTCATCCCAGGGGTCGATCAGCTCCAGGAGGCCCAGCTCCTCCTGGGGCGTCTGGGCCACGAAGAGGATCCGCTTGCGGTAATGACGGTAGTGCTTGGCTAGATGGACCAGGTCGCGGTAGGCATGGAGGTCTACGACAAGGGTCTCGATCTCCGGAGGGACTTCGCCCTCGGCCTCGAGCCTGACAAGGGAGCCTGCCCCTGGCAAGCCCGGGAACCGAGGTGCCTCGAGGGCCACCCTATGGATCAAGTCCCAGTTGTCCTGGCCGACTATGGCGCCTACCCTGAGGAATTCCTGGCTCTCGCCCATGCCTAGGCCTTTTCCTTGTCCTGGCCCTTGCCCAGGATCTCTCCAAGGTCGACGGTCTTGAGGACCGAGGCGATCTCCATGAGGAGGCTGGCCACGGGGCTTCCCTGGCCCTGGCCGGAGGAGAGGACGTTGTAGGAGTCGATCTTGAGGGCCGCGAAGGTCTCGGGGAGGCGGCGGATCAGCTCGCTGACGAGCTCTTCCCGGGACCAGGTCTGGTTGACCTCCCGCTCCAGGCGGACCGAACCCAAGCGCTCGGCCTCAAGGGCCGCCCGGAGCTTGGCGACAAGGGCCTGGGCCTCGAGCTTGGCCGACTCTGTCGCGGCGAGCTCCAGGGCCAGGCGATTGGCCACCTCGCGCAGCTCGCTCTCCTTCCGGAGCTTCTCCTCCCGGAGGACGGCCTCGCTCCGCATCGCCTCGCCATTGATCTCGCGCTGCCTCTGGCCTATCCGGTGCTTCTCGGAGATCTGGGTCTCGGCGACCCGGGACCGGCTCTCCACCTGGGCGAGGCTGAGCTTCTCATAGGTCTGCTGCTTTTCCAGGCCGGTGAGCTCCCTTACCGCATTGGCCTCCCGGCTGATCTCTCGGTCGGTCGCGATGCGCTTGCGCTCAACCTCGAGGCGGAGGCCGTCCCGGAACTGGGACTGGAGCTGCTCGAAGAGATGGGAGGACATGATGTGGACCTTCTCGATGCCCACCTGGTCAAAGATGATGCCCCATTTCCTCTCGACGTCCTGGAGTTGGATGCGGAGGCGCTCCGCGATCTCGTCCTTCTTCTTGAGGGCATCGTCGATGTCCATGTTGGAGATCACATGGCGGACCGCCTCGACGCAGATGGTCTTGAGGCCGGAGTTGGTGCGGGCCATGGGATCATTCTCGTCAAAGAAGTCGAGGGTGCGGATCGCCACCTCGGGATGCTCGGGGTCGATGCGCCAGTTGGCGAAGCCCGAGATGCCTATGCCCTGGTAGTCCTGGTTGGCGTTGTCCGTGGCGAAGCGCAGGGTCTGGACCGAGGCGGGCACGCGGATGAATTTCCGGAAAAGGCGGAAGCGCCGGCCTCCAAGCTGGAAAGCCACTTTCTTGCGCCCGATCTCGACGAGGTACTCATTGGGCAGGGCGGTCTCGAACAGTGCCCCGTGGAGCTTTTTCCTCCTCTCCACATAGTCCACGTACTCGACCTCTTCTGGTGAATCGTACTCGGATGTTTTCATATGTATTTTTCCCCCACAGTCCACTGTATCGCGCCAAGGTCGCGGGAACAAGGATTGCCGGATATGCGCTTGCGGCCTCTCCTCCCGGGGGGATATGCTTTGTCCTGCGGACCTCGATTCCGTGGGGAGAATAACAAAATGCAGTTAGCCCTGACCAATGTCGGCCACAGGCGGGCCCTCGCCGTCGATAGAAAAGAGCCTGGACGTGCGCCCCTGCCCGGACTCGACGAGGCCCTGGTCGCCCTCCTTGGGCGGGGCCACGAGCCCTGGCAGGGCAGTCGGGCCCAGAGAGACCTCATGGCCCGGGCCTGGGTCGAGGCCGTCGAGGAGCCCGTGGACGAGGCCGCGATCGCCCTCCGCTACCGGCGCAATCCCCTTGAGAACGTGATAAAGGTCGTGGTGGAATTCACCACGTGCTGCAATCTCTCCTGCGAGCATTGCTACAACGCCGGGGTAGGCCTGCGCACCGAGAACGACCTGGCCGCCCTCGACGCGGCGACCGCCGTCTTCGCCGACATGGCCATCCCGAACTATTCCTTTACCGGCGGCGAGGTGTCGAAGTTCGGCTCAGGCTGGCTCGGCCTGGCCCGCAGCATCAGGGCTCGCGGCGCCCAGACCATCAGCGTGTTGAGCAACGGCTGGTTCCTGGGCGAGAAGGACTTCGAGGCCGCAGGCAGACGGTACCGGGATGATCGGGCTTACCTCGACGACCTCCGCGACCATGGGGTAAGCCATGTCGTCTTTAGTATCGATGGGCCCGAGGCCGTCCATGACCGGTCCCGGGGCTCGCCCGGACTCTATGCCCGGGTTGTCGGGGGCCTGGGGAGGGTGCGCGAAGCCAGTCTTGAGCCGAGGCTGTCTCTCCTCGCCAGGTCGGGACCGAAGGATGAGCTTGCTCGCCTCGTGCTGGACCTCGCTCCCCTGCTCTATGGGCAGAGCGACGGCGCGATGGAGCGATTCTGCGCCGACGAGACAAACATCGTGAGCAACTTTATAGACATTGGAAACGGGGCCCGCAAAGGCGGTGGCATCGGCTACAGCCTCGATGCTTTCCCCGCGGAGATCCTGCGCTGCAAGGCCTTTTATCGGCCCTATCCCCACCTTACCCTCAAGGCTAATGGCGAGCTCTCCACCTGCCGGATAGCCCAGGGCGGGGAGGGCTACGGCAATTTCCACCTCCGGCCCATGGTGGATATTCTCAACCATATGCAGGATGCCTTTATCTATCGCCTCCATGCCGAGGGTCGGATCGCCGACTACCTGCCCCTGGTCGATCCTGAGGTCTTCGGCACGACCTGTATCCATCCCTGCTCCCTGCGCGCCTTTACGACCATGGTCGCCCAGCGGATGCACGAGGCTGGGGTTGAGGCTGGGGACGGGGAGGCGGTCGCGCGGATCAACCGCGAGGTGGCGGCGATCACGGGCCACCTTAAAGACGGGGGCCACCGTGTCTGAGCAGGAGTTGGTCAGGAAAAAGCGGATCCTCGTCGCGGAGCCGGATGAGCGAATCGCCCTGGACCTGGGGCGCAGGCTCGAGCGCTTTGGCTATGAGCTTGCCGGCCTGGTGGCCTACGCGGAGGGGGTCCTCTACAAGGCCCGGGAACTGAGGCCCGATCTTATCCTCTCCGAGGCTCGGCTGGCCGGGGGAGGGGACGGGATCCGGGCAGCCGATGAGGTTCGCGATGCCCTGGGGATCCCGGTCATACTCCTGTCCTCATTTTCGGATAGCGCGACCTTGGACCGGGCCATCGCCTTCGGGCCTTCGGCCCTGTTGCTCAAGCCCTTCAAGGAGGGCGATTTACGCTCGAGCCTTTTCTTGGCCCTGGAGTCCCGGTCCTGGGGATCCGCGGCCAGCCAGGAGTCGGATGTCGAGACTAACGAGGTCCTGATCGTCGAGGACGAGAAAATTATAGCCCTAGACCTTCAACGGCGCCTCGAGAGGCTGGGCTTTCCGGTGGTCGGGATCGCCGCCGACTCCTGGGAGGCCCTCTCCATGGCCCGGCGCCTGCGGCCCTCCCTCGTGATCACCGGCATCGATCTTGGCTCTGGCTCTGGTTTGGACGGGATTGACTGCGCCTTGGAGATGGGTAAGTTTCTTGCGCCGGCCCTGGCCTACCTCACTAGCTATATCGATGGCAAGACTTTGGGGCGGGCTGCCCTCACCAGGCCTTCGGACTTTATCTGCAAGCCTTTTAACGAACGCGAGCTCATAGCCAGGCTCAGGCTAGTCCTTTCCAAGAGGAAAACAGGAAGGGCGGTCTGGGATGCAAGCGGCCTCTATCAGGCCTGCCGCAATGGCGGCCCGGGGGAGGTCCGGGAAATCCTCAGGGCGGGAGCCGAGGTCGATCAGCGAAGTCCCAGCGGCAAGACCCCCCTCATGCACGCCGCCGCCTTTAGCTCCGACCCCGAGCTTGTTCGTGTCCTGCTGGCCGCCGGGGCTGATTTGAACGCCGTCGACCAGGGCGGAAGGTCGGCCCTTGTCCATGCCCTGTCCAACCCACATCCGGCGATCGCCGCGGCCCTGCAGCCCTAGATGGGTATCTCGACCCGGGGCCGTCTCGGCCCCGAGCGGTTGGTCTCGATGATTATCCTCGTGAGGTCCATGATCCCCTCAGTCTCGGCTAGGCTGTCCCGAGGATAGGCCATGCGGCCCGTGACGGCGGACAGCCTGTAGCACCAGTAGGCGGACATGAGGGGGCTGATCCAGAGCCCGCCCTTGCTGGTGCGCTTCAGGGCATGGTAGTCCCCAAAGTGACCCTCGAGAGCGGAGAGGATCGAGGTGTTGACGATGCTCTCGCTGCCGGGCATGCGCTCGAAGACATAGGCGCAGGCCTCCCGGTAGAGCCTGGCCTCGGGCATGGTGTCGAGGAGGGAGAAGAGCCCGAGGTAGCCCCCCGCGGCCGCGAGGGCGGCCGTGGCCTCCAAGGCCCGGCCATGGGAGATGCCATGGAACCAGTCTGCGCCAAAGCCGATGCAGGCCAGGAGCTTGACTGGAAGGTCGAGGGAGTCGACCGCGATCATGGAGGCCACGTCCTCCGAGGGGGTGCCGAGGTCGGCCTCGTCGCCCCGCATGAGGCTGTCGCTTCCGCCGTCCACGAGGACCACGGCGTCGAGGCCAAGCCTCTCCGAGAGGAGGCCGTAGGAGGCGGCGAGGGGCCGGGCGCCGCTCACGGGGAAGCACCAGAGGGGGACGTCCTCGCCCCGGGAGCGGAACCAGCGGGAGAGGAAGAGCTCGGGGAAGTAGGGGGCGAACTCCGGCGTGTCGGCGTCCACCCGGACAAGGTTGGGCGTGAGGATCCGCCCCTTCCAGCCGGGCTGAAGGGAGAGGATGGGCAGGGCCAGGTCGGGAAAGGAGAAGGAGAGGCTCGCGAGGTGGACTTCCTTGCCCTCGGCCTTGAGGGCGAAGTAGAGGGGCAGGGCCCCAAAGACGTCGAAGCCCCCGCCACAGCCGGCCAGGAGGATCCTGCGTGAGCCCTCGAGCTCCTCGAAAAACGGAAGCTTGAACATTTGGTCGCACTCCTGCAGGGGCTGATCCTAGATCTCGAAGCCGTAGCCCTTCTTCTGGAGCCGGGCGTATTCCTTGCGGTCAAAGCGGTAGAGTTGGGCGGCGCGATGGGCGACATCGGTCTCGACCTCCTCCAGGGGGACAAGAAGGCCCGTGGAGAGGATCTTCTTGCGGAAGTTGCGCTTGTCCAGGGCTTCACCCAGGATAGTCTCGTAGAGGCGCTGGACCTGGGTGAGGGTGAATTTCTCCGGCAGGAACTCGAAGCCCAGGGGCTGCCAGCGAAGCTTGGACCGGAGCCTGGCCAGGGCCAGGTCCAGGATGTCCTCGTGGTCAAAGGCCAGGCGGGGCAGGGCGTCCACAGGGAACCAGGCGGCCTTGCGGGCATCGGTGGCCGCCGTGACCGGGTGGTCAAAGAGGTTGACGATGGAGAGGTAGGCCACGGTGATCACCCTCTCCCGGGGATCCCGGTCGGGGGCCCCAAAGGTCGCCAGCTGCTCGAGGTAGAGGTCCGTCACTCCGGTCTCCTCCTCGAGCTCCCGCCGGGCCGAGGCCTCGAGATCCTCCTCGAGCTTGACAAAGCCTCCGGGCAGGGCCCAGGAGCCGGCGAAGGGCTCGAGGTCCCGCTGGATGAGGAGGACCTTGAGGTCCCCATCGTCGAGGCCAAAGACGGCGCAGTCCACGGTCACCGCCGGGTGGGGGTATTTGTAGCTGTACATGAGCGCCTCCTTAGCTCCCGTCCGTCGCGGGCCGGAACCTGGCGAGCCGGGCCGCCTCCTCGGGCCTCCAGCGGGCGCAGAAGGCCATGGCTATGCCGTATAACCTCTCGTCCAGGCCCGCGATCGCCGGGCCAAGGAGGCCGTCGGGCACGCCGCCCCAGAAGGCCTCGGCGATGGAGCCGGCGATAGCCGCGAGGGTATCGGCGTCACCCCCTAGAGATATGGCGTTCCGGATCGTGGCCTCGAAGCTGTCGGCTTCCAGGAAGGAAGTGATCGCCTCCGGGACGGTCTTTGGGCAGGTCTCATCGAAGCCATAGCCCGGCCTGATGGCGGCCAAGGACCGGGAGAGATTGTAGCCAAAGTACTCCTCGATCCTGGCCTTGATCTCGGTCTTGCCTACACCCTTCCTGGCCAGAAAAATGGCCAGGGCCGTGGCCTCGGCGCCTTTGACCCCTTCCGGATGGTCGTGGGTGGGCAGAGCCGTGGCCCGGGCGGCGGCCAGGACGGCCGTCTCGGTCTCGAAAGCCCAGGCCACGGGGCTCACCCGCATGGCCGAGCCGTTGCCGAAGCTATTGTAGGGACCCTCGATGGTGCCGTCCATCCAGCGGTAAAAGCGTCCGCCATAGCCTGAGCCCATGTAGTGACGGCCTAGTCTTCGCATGGCGGGGCCAAAGTCGCCTGGCCCCAAAAGGGCGTCGGCGATCGCGCAGGTCATCACCGTATCATCGGTGTAGCTTGAGCCCCTGGGGTAGAGCTCGAAGTCCGTAGTCCTGATGGGATCGAATTCCCGGGTGCTGCCAATGGTGTCCCCTACGATCGCTCCTAGCATGGACCCTCCTTCGCATTTTGTCTACAAAGTGTTTATAATACACTATGGCGAGTTCGTCAAGGCAGATTAGCCTTGCGGCCGGCGGGGCCAAGGCCTAGACTTGCGGGCATGGAAAAAAACGAGGGTCTCAAGGCTTTTCTCTTCTTGCCCGAGCAGAAAGACCGGATCTGGCTCAGGGACCTGCTTGAGGGGGCTGGCCTCGAGCTCGTGGCTGTAGGTTCGGCCCGGGAAGCCCTTGGACGGGAGGGCCTCGCCCTTGTCGATCTCGAGCTTGCCCTTCAGGAGGGTCAGGTTCTGGATCTCACCATCTGCCAAGTCTTCCTTCTGGCCCGGAGGCAGGGAGCCTTCAGCTTTGATGAGGAACGAATCCGGGAGAGGCACATGCTCACCCGCGAGCTGGGCCACCGGGCTAAGAACCAGATTGCCCTTAGGCAGTCGATCCTGTCCCTCCAGGGCTCAAGTACGCGCCTTGAGCCCGAGCTGTCCTCCCTCCTGCCCTTCCTGGCGTCGTTGATGGGTATGGTGGAGGCGGAGCGCCACTCCTTCGGCTCCCTCTTCGGCGGGCGCCCAATAAGGCTCCAGGATCTCCTGGAATCCGTGGAAGCCAGCGTGACCGGTTTCCTTGAAGGCAGAGAGAGGCCCATCAGGTATGAGCTCGGGGACCTTGCCCTAGGGCCTTCGGCCACAAGACAGCTATGCCTTCTCTTTGGCCCCCTCCTGGCGGAGATCCTACAATGCTCCCCTCCGGAAAAGACCATCCCCCTCATCGTGCTAAGGACACCTGGAGGAGGGGAACTCCGGCTTGGTGCCCCGTGCCCGGCCGCCCTAAGGAAGGGCTCGGTGGCGGCCGTCCTTGCGGAGGGCTTTGGCGCGCGGCTTGAAGCCGGTGAGGATGGCTCGGTACGGGTAGTCTTCCCGTGGGCAGTGTCCTCCTGGACCTGGGATGCCCCGTCGTATGGGCCTATCCCCCCAATCGAGGGCCAGGGCCTGGATAGTCTTGTCCTGGCTCTGCGTGGGGAGGAGGGACAGAGAGCCAAGCTGGTCGAGACCCTCACTCGCTCCGGGGTCGGGATGGTATTCCCTCCCTCTACAGAAGAGATCCTCAAAGCCTATGTGGACTGGCCCAACCGCTTCGGGATGAACCAGGCCGGCCTAGCCGACTTGGTCAAGTACAGGGAGGCCCTCGTCGCCGACCAGGCCCTCCTCAAGCGGCTCTGCGCATCCGCCCTGGCCGGCCTGGACTCCGAGAAGGCCCGGGATGCGGTGCGGACCGCCCACTGCAGGCAGACCGCCTTTCTTGAGGCCGGGATATGCCTGATGGATAGGCTGCTCCACCCCTGGGCCAGCCCCGACCTTGGGGCAAGGATGGGGGCCCTGGCTCGGGAAGTCCTGTCCATCTGGAACAGCGAGGCCAGGCTCGACTATGCCGCCACGCTGCAGGGCGATTTCGATCCTTGGTACGAGCAGATCCTCTTGTTCGCCCTGACCGAACTTGTCTCCAATAGCGCCCGCCATGCCTATCCCGAGGGCAGGGCCGGGGAGATAAGGGTGTCCCTCAGGGAGGTCGAGGGCGACCTCGAGCTCGTGGTAGCTGATGATGGCCCGGGGATAGCCCCCGGAGCCCTGCCTGGACCCTACGGCCCAGGACATGAGCCTCCCGGTGACTTCTCGGGCCTTTCCCTGGTACAGACGATTCTTTCCGGCGCCCGGGGCCGCCTCGCTTTTGGGTCCGCGCCGGGAACGATGGCGACCCTGGGTTTCCCTAAAAGAATGGACTAGTTCCCGACCCTCCTGCCCCTCTGGGATTTTCGGGACTTTCGCTTCAACGACGGCTCGGAAGCGGCTTACTCTTCCCTGCTGCCCGGTTCTCAATTGCTATGGCCGATTCAACGATCCTGCACTATCCTTTCTTTCGGAGCGAGCCCAGGCTTGGGCTTTATGACTGGTCCCGGGACGCAAGGAAGGATTGCCATGGCGAACAACGACATTGTGCCCGGTTTTGACGACGAGCTGCGGGACGGCCTTTCCCTGAGGCTCGAGCTTGTCGCGGGCCTGGAGGGATGCCTCCTCATCGAGCTTGTGGGCGACTTGGACGCCCACACCTCGGCTTCGCTCCAAGGCCGGGCCATGAAGGCCATCGAGGGCGGCTACCGGAATCTCATCCTCGGCGCCGCCGGCCTGGGCTTTGTCTCCAGCTCTGGGATCGGCTGCCTCACCGCCCTGAGCAAGCGGCTCAAGCCCCTGGGTGGCGACCTTGTCATTCTGGACTGCGCCCCAAAGGCCAAGGCCACCCTGGACCTCATCGGCTTTAGCCAGTACTTTAACTTTGCCGCTACTCTGGCGGAGGCCCGGGACCATTTTATGTCCCCTGGAGCCTCCGGCGACGCCCAGGCCTTCCCTAAGCATTTCCCCTGCCCCCTGTGCGCCCACCCTCTCCTTGTGAGATCCCCAGGCCTCTACCGGTGCACAAAGTGCAGGACCTCCTTCCTGGTCACGGAAAAGGGCGAGGTCTTTGTCCAATGAGATACGGAGATTAAAAGGGGCAACTATGAATAATAATGACCTGGTTCCCGGCTTTGACGACGAGGTTTGCTTTGGGATCGAGCTCAGCCTGCGGTCCCTTGAGGGGCTGGAGGCTGGCCTCGTCATAGGCCTCAAGGGCTATCTTGATACCCAGACCTCTCCTGCCTTCCTGCGCAAGGTCATCCTGGCCATCGATGCGGGCTTTCGCCGGGTTGTCCTCGAGTGCCCCGGCTTGGAATACATCAGCAGCACCGGCATAGGAAGCCTCTCGGCCATACTCAAGAAGGTGAGGCCCCTCTCCGGGGACATGGTGATCCTCAATTGCCATCCCAAGCCCCTGGCGACCGTGGAGATGATGGGCTTCGGGCAGTTCTTTGCCTTTGTGGATTCCCTCGAGGACGCCAAGGCCCATTTTCTCAGGGTCCGGGCCGAGGAGCAGGTACCCGCATTTCCTCGGCGCTTTAGCTGTCCCATCTGCAACCTCCCCCATAGCGCCTCGGCCCCGGGGCCCTTCTGCTGCCCGGACTGCAATACCCGCCTCATCATCGGCGAGGCCGGAGAGGTCCACCTTGGCTAGGGCCTGCCCCAACCGAGGGCCATGCTAGCGATGGGGAACGATGACATCGTTCCGGGCTTTGACGCGATTGCCGGGACCGGGGTCCAGGTGGGGCTGGGCAGGATCGAGGAACTCGAGGGAGGCCTTCTCCTCAGGGTAGAGGGCCTTATGTCATCCCCTGCCGCCGAGCGCTTCATGGTTCAGGTCGGGCTGGCGATCGAGGTTGGCTTTATCCGCCTCGTCCTCGATCTCTCCGGCCTGAAGTACGATGGCTCCCCTGGCCTTGGGTCCCTCATCGCCATCTATAAGCGCCTGAGGGAGAGAGGCGGGGACATGGCCCTCTGCTCCGTACCGCCACCGGTCTTTGAGATATTCCAGCTCCTAGGCTTCAGCCAGTTCTTTAAGGTCACCGATACCCCAGCCCAGGCCATTGCCGCGCTCAAGGAGCCCGACCCTATCCCAGGCCCGGTCAACTTTCCCTATGCCTTTGCCTGCCCCATCTGCGATCGGCGCTGGCGGGTCGCGAAGCCTGGCCGGGCGACCTGCGCCGAGTGCAAGACTGCCTTGTCCATAAGCGCGAAGGGGGAGGTTTTCCTCGCATGAAGGCCCCAGACCGGCCCCGGGTCGAGGTCTATGGGGAGACCGAGCTCCAGGAGCGCCTGGCCCGGGGGGAGGCCCACACCTCGGCCCTCGTCTCCATTGGCAATCCACGCTATCCCCTTGGCCGAACGCCTCCAGGGACCTTTGTGCCGCCCGCCTTCAGGGCCAGCTTCCCCGACGTTTTGCGTCTCGGCTTTTTTGACGCGGACACCAAGGCCCAGCTGGTCCACATGCGACCCCGGCGCATCGCCCTCAGGAAGGATATAGAGAAAGTTGTGCGCTTCTACGAGGAGACCCGGGGCCGCGCCGATGGCTGGACCGTCCATTGCTGGGGCGGCCTCTCCCGTTCCCCTGCGGTGGCCCTGGGACTCCTCTACCTCATCCATGGGGACGAGGAGGAGGCCGGCCGGGAGCTCCGGCGTATCCGGCCCATAGCCCGGCCCCTCCAACTCGTGGTGGGCCTCTTTGATGAAATCCTGGGCTCCCGCCTCAGTGAGGTCAATGACCGCATCCGGGCGGAACGCATCGAGGAGATGAAGGCCGAGCTCGACCTTTCGGCGGACGATCTCCTCGAGGAGCTCGAGCCGTTCGACGAGTAAGCTTGCCCAGGCCCGGTTCCTGGCCCCAGAATGGGGCGCTTGGAGGACTCATGCAATTCAGCAGGCGGTCGCTGAAAGATGCAGAAAAGCCCCTGCCCCCGGCCGAGCCGGGCGAGAGAAGGGTTGCGGTGCTTTTCCTGGCCCTCACGGACTCTATGGGAGTCTGCCAGGGCCTCTCGCTCAGTGAGCGAGCGGCCTTGCTCGAGTCTTGGCTGGCCCGGGCTTGCCCGCCAATACTTCGAGCCGGGGGCCGGATCGAGAGCCTGGCCGGGGAGACCATCAAGGCGATCTTCGAGGGGCCAGAGTGCACGGACACCGCCGTGGGCGCAGGGATCGAAGTCCAGTCTTCCATGGTGGCGCTTAATGAGGAGAGGAAGGCGCAAGGCAAGGAGGCTCTTGAGCCTCGCTTTGGGATCGACACCGGCCCCTGCCTCATGCTGCCGCCGGGCCTAGCCGGCCTTGGGGCCAGCCTTTCCCTCGGGCCTCCGGTGGATCTGGCCTTTCGCCTAATGCAAGCCGCCAAGTCATTTGTTTCCCCCCTCCTTCTCGGGGAGGAGGCCTTCAAGACGCTTGCCGCCCCGGCGGACTACAAGTACCGTTTCCTTGGCAAGGTTAAGATAGAAGGCAAGGAAGCCCCGGTCTCCGTTTTTGAGATTTTCGACGGGGTCTCTCCCGAGCTTTTCGAGCGCAAGCAGAGAGCTGGTAGCCTGTTTGAGCAGGGAATGCTCGCGTATTACCAGAAGGATTTCGGCGGGGCGAGCTACTTCTTTAAGCTTGTCCTAGAGATCCTCCCCGAGGACGGAGCCGCAGCCTTCTACCTGGACAACTGTAGCAGGCAAGGGCACTAGCCTGGCCCCAGGGCTTAGTTCTGTGCGAATTCCTGGTAAAGGGATTTCCGTGGCCGGGCATGGCTTAGAATCCACTCTTCTAGTCGTGGGCCAAAGCCGAGTTCTCCGGCGGCCATGGTTTTCCAGACCCCGTCCTCGATGGACTCCAAGGATGTGAGCCTCCCTTGGGAGTAATGCTCCATACGAGTAGCCAGCCCCTGGCGGCTGAAATCCGTCCAGGTGCCCACCCGTATCCCATGGTCGTACCAGAACTCCTCCGCGACCAGTTCGGTCTTCCCATCGTAAAAGGTCAGGCCTCTCCCATGGTAGAGGTCTTTTTCGTCCAGGGGGATCTCGGAGGCCAGCTCCCTGAAAAGACTGCGCTGGGAGAAATTGACGGCCTGGCCCTCTATCTGGCGGGTAACCATGGTTTCCTGGAGATCCGCGGCGATGAGGATGAAGGTAGCGACCGATGCGCCTAGGAGGAGGATGAGGTAGAGGCCAAGGAGACTTACTTTGGCCGCGGCCCTGGCGGGTTTAATCCTCAGGTTGTCCACCACCGACACAAGACCATTGTGGATTTTAGCGGCAATGGGCTCGGGCTCAAAGGCCCGGGGAGTGGTCGAGTAGAGTCCCACGAGGGTCCTCCGGAGGCTTGGCCGATCCTCCAGGAGGGCAGCGATGGAACTAGGCCTGATCCCCTCGGCCGCGAGGCGCCGGGTCAGGCCGCCCAGCCGGAATTCGCCAATTGCCGAAATGAGAGTTGCGAGACCCACGAGGACGAGGATGATGTCTAGGTTGACCGCGCCAAACGCGAGGAAGGCCAAGATGCCCAGGCTAGAGAAGAATAGGCGGAAGCCCCGCCGCTCCATGAAGAGGGCATCGACATACCTGCCTCCATCCATGGGCATCAGGGGAAGGAAGTTGAACAGGTTCAGGGCCAGGAGGACCTTTGCCGTCTTGAGCAGGAGGAAATCCTTGGTCAAGCTAAAAAGCCAGTAGAGAAGTAGGGCCAGGAGGATGCCCGGCAAGGGTCCTGCGAGGGAGACTAGGCAGCGTTTGACCGCGCTTTCCTTCCGGCCTTTCCCGCTGACCGCCGCTCCAAAGAAGGGGATAAAGAACATCTTCACGTCTCGATAGCCAAAGGCCTTCATCATCAGCCAATGCCCGGTCTCGTGAAAGAGCAGCACGAGGATGAGGATGACTATGTCAGCGACCTTGAAGGAGACGAGCTTGGTGGAAAAGAAAAGCACAATGGTGGTCAGGAGGATGGCAAGGGAGTTGGCCGTGCCCTTGGCGGCCTCGCGCTTGGACATCTCGGGGATCAGGAAATTCTCAATATCCACGATCTGGTCCAGGTTGGCGTCGGTCACCGTTTTTTTAGCTTTCATGGTGTTCCTTTTTGAATTTTATTCTATTGATGATCCAGACCTTTTCCATAGTACATCCTGTGGGGGGCAGGTCAAGGCCTATCGACGCTCCTTTAGTCTCCGGTGTCCCGGCCCTGTCGGATCGCCTCGACGAGGAGGGCCTGGGCTGCCGAGCCGGGCGCACCTTCCCGGCGGTAGAGTTCGAGGGCAAGGGGCGGCACGGTGTCCGAAAGGTCCAGCCATTCCAGGGCCGGGCTTTGGCGGACCCCCGAGAGGAGGGGGACGAGGGCGGTCCCAAAGCCCCTCTCGGCATAGCGGAGGAGGGCCTCGACGCTGGGCAGTTCAAGAAAAGCCTCGAGGGGGCCGAGCCTTCCCTCGGCATAGTTCCGCAGATCGATGCCCTTCTCGAAGGCCAGGAGGGGGCCCGCGAGGAGGTCCTCGAGCCGGCCTTGGCCCCGGGCCTGGCGGGTCTTTCTCCTGGCCAGGTAGAAGCGGACTTCCCCTATGGCCTCGGCCTGGATCCGCGGCCTCTGCCCAAGGAGCCAGCCCAGGCCCAGGTCGGCCCGGGCGTCCAGCAAGGCCCGGTAGATGCCCTCCCCGGGACGGTTGAGGAGGGTTATGCGCACTAAAGGGTGGCGGGCCCGGAAGCTGCCCAGGATGGCGGGCAGGAGGCCCTCGATCACCGAGAGGCCTGTGGCGATAGTCACCCGGCCTCGGGCCTGGCCATCCCCGGCGAGCATTTCCCTCTCCAGGTCGTCGATTCCTTCCAGGAGGCCCTCGGCCCGGGGCAGGAGCTGCCTGCCCAGTTCGGTGAGCACAAGGCCCGGGGCCGAGCGGTCTATGAGGGGACCGCCCAGGCTTTCCTCGAGCCGCTTGACCTGGGCGCTGACCGCGGGCTGGGTCCGGCCCAGGGCCTCGGCCGCCCGGGTAAAGCCCCCGGCCCGGACGATCTCCACAAAGCAGCGCAATCCAAAGAGGTCCATCGTCACCCCCTCCTTGATGTAGCATCAGAATAAATGATGATTGTCATAAAAACAATCGATTTTACTTATGTGTGCTTCTCGGGCCATCCTAGGGCCAGACCAACAGGAGGCCACCATGCCAAGGACCAAGCCAGGAGAGTATCTCGTCGTAGCCCGCCGAGGGCACCTTGTGAATCGGGGGGAGGCGGCCAACGCCCACCTCCTGCCGGGGACGGCCTGGGTAAAGGTCCCGGGCACCCAGCTTGAGTCGGCCTTTGAGATGACCCAGGAGACCAAGGACGGGATCCCCCTGCGCTTCAAGGGCATCGTGATCTGGCGGATCGTGAGGCCCGAGGTGGCCGCCACCCTCTTTGACTTTTCCCGTGGCGAGGGCGCTTCCGCCATCTCGGCCCTCCTCACCCAGTCCAGCCTGGGGGAGCTGCGGGACCTCGTGTCCCGGATGACCATGCTCGAGTGCATCGAGCAGCGCAAGACCACGATGACCGGGGCCGTCAAGGCCGCCCTCGAGGCCCTCGTGGGCCAGGGAGGGGAGGGCTGGGGCATCTCCATCGAGGTGGTCCAGGTCGCCCAGGTCTACATCGTCGACTCGGGCCTTAGGCTCCAGCTCGAGGCGGGCACGAGGAACGAGATCAAGGTGACGAGCGAGCGGGCCGAGCTCCAGGCGGAGGAGACGGTCAAGCTCGCGGTGATCAACTCCGAGCGGCGCATCCAGCGGGAAGCCCTGGAGACCGAGCGGCAGAAGGCCGCCCTGGAGGAGGAGAAGCTCGCCCTGGCGGCCTCGATCCAGAGGAGGAAGGAGCGGGAGTCCCTGGAGACCGAGCGCACCAAGGCCGAGGTCGAGCGGGGCAAGCTCGAGCTCCGGGTCGCCGCCGAGCGGGAGGCCCTGGAGGCCGAGGCCCCGGTGGCGCGCCTCCGGCACGAGGCGGCCCTCGCGGCCCTCCGGGCTACCCTGGAGGAGCTGGGCCTCGAGGCCGAGAAGAGCCGCCTCGAGGTCGAGCGGGACTTTGCCTCCAAGCGGGCCGAGCACGGCCTGGCCCTGGAGATGCTGCCCCTGGAGCAACGGCCCCTCCTGGCGGACGCGGCCTCCAAGGTCCTTAACGGGGCCCGCCTCTCGGTCTACGGTGAGGACTCCCGCCTCATGGCCGCCCTCGAGCCCCTCCTCGAGACCCTTGGACAGGCCCTCCTCGGGAAGGGGGAGGTCGGGGTATGATGGCGACTTTGGAGGCATACCGTGGGCACTGAGATCGAGCGCAAATTCCTGGTCATCCCGGACTGGAGGCCCCAGGGCCCCGGCAAGGCCATAGTCCAGGGCTACCTCTCCTCGGCCAAGGAGCGGGTTGTGCGGATCCGCCTGATCGGGGACGAGGCCCGGATCACCATCAAGGGCGCCAACGACGGCCTCTCCCGGGCGGAATACGAGTACCCCATCCCCGTGGCGGATGCCCGGGAGATCCTCGACACCCTCTGCGAGCGGCCCTTTGTGGACAAGACCCGCTGCCTCGTGCCCTACGCCGGCCAGACCTGGGAGGTCGACATCTTCCACGGGGCCAACGAGGGCCTTGTCTTGGCCGAGCTGGAGCTCGAGTCGGCGGACGCCGTGGTGGACCTTCCGCCTTGGATCCTCAAGGAGGTGTCCGACGACCGGCGCTATTTCAATTCCCAGCTAGCCAAGCATCCCTGGCCCAGCTGGGCCTTGCCGGCCGGGCCGGAAGGACGATAGTTAAGCCTATGAAACCGATACCCAGCTTTGACCATCCCGTCCATGAGTTTATCCAGAGGCGCTGGAGCCCCCTGGCCTTTGACGAGGCCCTCCTGGGCCGGGAAACCGTCCTCTCCCTCTTTGAGGCGGCCCGGTGGGCGGCCTCGGCCAACAATGGCCAGCCCTGGCGTTTTGCCTGGGCCGAGAGGGACGGGGGCGAGCGCCACGCCCGCCTCGTCTCCTGCCTCAAGCCCGGGAACGACCTCTGGGCGCCCAAGGCCCCCCTCCTCATCCTCACCGTGGTCAGGACGACCCGGGAGCGGGACGGGGCCCCTCACCCTTGGGCCCGCTACGACCTGGGCCTGGCCATGGGCAATCTGACCTGCCAGGCCACCTCGATGGGCCTCTATGTCCACAACATGGCCGGCTTTGAGGCCGAGAAGGCCCAGGAGCTCTTTAGCCTGCCTCCCGACTTTGAGGCCGTGACCATGGTGGCCGTGGGCCGCCTGGGTAGGCCCGAGGACCTGCCGGAAAAGCTTAGGGCCCGGGAGGAGGCCCCCCGGACCCGCAAGCCCCTGGAGGAGCTCTTCCTCCCATGAGCCTCGAGGCCGAGCTCTATGTGAGCACCGATGTGGAGACCGACGGCCCCATCCCCGGGCCTCACTCCATGCTCAGCCTGGCCTCGGCGGCCTATGGGCTTAGCGGGGGCGGGAAAATCCTCGTCTCCACCTTCGAGGCCAACCTCGAGCCCCTGCCCGGGGCTTCTGGCCACCCGGACACCCTGGCCTGGTGGGCGGGCCAGCCTGAGGCCTGGGCCGAGTGCCACCGGGATCCCCGGCCCCCGCTCAAGGCCATGGCCGACTATGAAGCCTGGCTCGCCGGCCTCCCGGGCCGGCCGGTCTTCGTGGCCTGGCCCCTGGGCTTTGACTTTACCTTCGTCTACTGGTACTGCCACCGCTTCCTGGGGCATTCGCCCTTTGGGCACAACGGGGTGGATATGAGAAGTTATGCGATGGCGCTCCTGGGCCAGGGCTACGGGGACTGCGGCAAGGGCCGCCTGCCCCCGGCTTGGCTCGACGACCTTCCCCACACCCACCGGGCCCTGGACGACGCGATCGAGCAGGGGGCCCTCTTCTGCAACATGGTTCTGGCCAATCCGGGCAGGGGCCCCTCGGCCTAGGGCTTTTGGGGCGGGCCGGTGATCGACGCCAGCCTCGATGAGCTCGACTCCCCGGACTAGGCCCTTCCATCCCCGGACGGCTCCTCAGGGGCCTCGTCCAGCTCCTCAAGCTCCCGGTCCAGCTCCTCCCGCAGGGCGTCCTGCCTGTCCCGGTAGACGGCCTCGAGGACGCCTGACCGGTTCGAGCCCAAAAGGGCGTCGACGGCCCTCACAAGGCGGTGGTTGGGCATGGCCTCGGGGCGGATGGCCACGAGGCGCCGCGCGGCCTCGGCCTCATCGCCGGTTATGCGATACAGGAGGGCCAGGGCCACGGCGGTCGAGCGGGAGATGCCGGCCCAGCAGTGGACGGTCCAGCCGTCGGTCTGGCCCTTGGTGGCCTCGTAGAAGCGCAGGACCCTGAGGGCGTCCCGGTGGGAGGGGATGCGCGAGAGCCTAGTCCGGTCGGGAAGCTCGACCACCTCCTCCAGGTCGTAGAAGGAGAGGCGGAGGATCCGGTCAAAGGAGCCCTTGATCAGGGGGTGGAGGGCCTCGCCCGGGGAGGGGGCCCGCAGCAGGGGGCGGGGGTTGCCGATGGAGATGCAGGCGCGATAGTGGGCTTCCCCGGTCATGAGCCGGGCCACGAGCTCGTTTTCCCCGTAGACCTCGACCCCAAGACCCTGGATAGGAAGGATGCTCATGGGTGGAACTGGATCAGCCTTCCCGGGTAAGGATTTCCCAGATTGTCATGCCTTCCCTCTCCTTCCTGGCCTCCCAGGCGGTGCAGGTCGAGGCAGGGTCGGTCAGGCTTTTTCCCCTATGGCAGACCCGATAGTCAAACTGCTGGCAGGACGCGCAGGCCCCTGGGGTGGCCGACGAGGGAGGGGGCAGATCCGGCTTGCTTTCAAGACCCTTACTTTTCAACATGGCCCCATGATACGGGACTCCCCAGGGACGCGCAAGCTTTTTATTGCCCTGCGGCCTAGGCCATCTTGCCGCCCCAGGCCTTGAGCCTGGTCTCGATAAAGTCCAGGCAGGCCTCGTGCTCGGCCTTGCCCCGGCCGTTGATAGCCAGGGCAGGCCCGAATTCCAGCTCGACCGGCCTTTCCCGATGGACAGGGCCAAAGCCGCGGAAGAGGCCGCTGGAGCCCCAGTAGTCAGTCTTGAGCGCCACGGGCATGACCGGGACCCCGGCCTTGGCCGCCAGCTTGACGCCCAGGCTGTTGAAGCCCTCCCGCCTCCAGGCCTCGGTCCGGGTGCCCTGGGGGAAGATGATCACGGAGATGCCCGAGGCGAGGCGCTCCTGGCCCTCCCGCAGCACCGTCTCCAGGTCGGCCCGGGGATCCCGGCGGGTGACGGCTATGGGATTCCTCGACCTCATGATGGGGCCCCAGATGAAGCCCTTGAGGAGCTTTTCCTTGACCACAAAGGTCACGGGCTTGAGGGGCCTGATGAGGCCCGGGAGGACGAGGGTCTCCAGGGTCGACATGTGGTTGGCCACAAAGACGAGGGGGCCCTGGACGGCCCTGACCCCCTCCATCCCCTTGATGTGGAAGCGGGCCCCGCAGCGCTCCAGGTTGTTCGTGATCTCCACCGAGGAGTCCGACCAGGCCTCGTCGCCATACAGGCCCTTCAGGGCCAGGGCGCGGCTCCGGATGATCGTGGCGAAGAAATGGGAATAGACGCTCCAGCGGGAGTGGAGGAGGAGGGTCTCCGACAGGGCCTGGGGCCTTCCCTCGGCGGTCTCATAGGAATCACCGGCCAAAAAATCCTGCATCGCTCTTACCTCGCTCTAGCTTGGGGCTAGGCCCCCCTCCAGGAAGCGGGCCACCAGGTTTCGGATATCGGGGTTCGTTATCGCCTTGAGGGCCTCTTCCGGGGGGAGGAAGGCCCGGCTCCGCTGGAGCCTCTCGTCCCAGGAGTCCAGGACCCGGAGGACCTCCATGGGATAGAGGATCACCGTACAGATTCCCTCCCATTTTGGATAGCGGTAGCGCCCCAGTTCGGGGCCCGCGATCCGCCCCAGGATGCCGGCCTCCTCCCGGGCCTCCTTGAGGGCCGAGTCGGCGGGGCTCACGCCCCGCTCGACCACCCCCTTGGGGAGGATCCATTCCCCGTCCTTGCGGGAGGTGACGAGGACGAGGGAGAGGCCCCCGGCCTCCCGGCGGAAGGGGAGGACCCCGGACTGGCGGTAGAGCCAGAGGGGCTTGTTGCCGGGCCTGCCCTCGGGGAGGGCCCGGAAAAAAGCCTCGAGCATGGGGTTCTGCCTGTCGTCCTTGAGCTTGGCCACCGAGGCGGTGCCTCGGAAGCCCCGGGTCTTGGCCGCCTTCTCGATGAGCTCCGAGGCGGTGATGTTCGAGGAAAAGCCCACGACCCAGTCGGCGATGATGCGGTCCAGGAAATCGACTCCGTAGGCCCTGTCTTTGTCCAGGAACCAATCCACGAAGGCCAGGTCGTAGCGCTTGTCCCCCAGGCCAGCGAGGTCGGCGCCCCGGGCCACCCAGTCGATCTTCGCCTCGTAGCCCCCGGCGAGGTCGAGGGCGGCCCGGACCTGGAGTTGGGCCTCCTCCTTGTCGTCGAGGACGAGTATGTCGATCTTCCGGTCCATGGCGCCTCCTCGTGAGGGTCCTAGTCGCGGATCTTGATCCCTACGCCCCCAAAGATCGCCAGGCCCTCGATGCGGACCAGGGGGGCGGAATCGTCGGCATCGGTCTGCTTGTGGTCAAAGCCCCCGAAGATGCCCATCCCCGCCACCTCTATCCTCATGTCCGGGGGGATGACCACATCCACCCCGCCAAAGACGGCCAAGGTGGAGATCGTGAGGCCCTCCCGGGGAATGGCGACCCTCCGCAGATCTATCTCCCCTCCGCCAAAGACGCAGAGGCTCTCCATCCGGCGGGGGGCCTTCCAGACGCCCTTGCGCTCAAAGCCGCCAAAGATGGCCATGGCCGACTGGCGGGGGCTGGGGTTGTCGTTGTAGCGCCAGGTCGAGGGCGTGGCCGAGGCCCGGGGGGCCGGGCTGGGATAGGCGGGAGCCTCGCCGGGGAGGCCCTCGATGGCCCCCAGGAGCTCGGACTTGGTGAGGGCCCGGGTCGCGAGGCCGGTCCGGCGCTCGAAGTCCTCCATCGTGACCCCTTCCTGGGAATAGCGCTGGACAAGGTCGTCCAGGACCTGCTCCCTAAGGGCCTCCAGGGGCATGGATCCGAGATTGGCCAGTTCCTTCATCTTGACGCTCCTTGCCCGCCCCTCATCGGGCGCCACCCCGATACTATATCAAAGCCGGGGCGACTATGCACTATAATGTACTGGTCATGGGCAGCGATTCAGGCATCCTCCGCAACCTGGGCATCTTTGCCCACATCGACGCGGGCAAGACCAGCCTCACCGAACGCATCCTCTTCCTGGCGGGGAGGCTCAGGGCCCCAGGCTCGGTCGACTCCGGGACCACCGCCACGGACTTCCTGCCCGTGGAGCGGGAGCGGGGCATCACGGTAAAGGCCGCCTGCGTCCGCCTGGAATGGAAGGGCCGGGGGATCAACCTTATCGACACCCCGGGCCACATCGACTTTGGCTCCGAGGTGGAGCGCAGCCTCCGGGTCCTGGACTCCGCGGTGATTGTCCTCTGCGCCGTGGCCGGGGTCCAATCCCGGACCGAGGCCGTCCTCCGGGCCGCCGCCCGCAGGGACCTGCCCCGCCTGGCCTTTATCAACAAGCTTGACCGGAGGGGCTCCTCCTTTCTCGAGGCCGCCGGGGAGCTCAAGGCCCTCGTCCCCGGCCTCATCCCCCTCTGCCTGCCCTGGGGGGAGGGCCAGGACTTCCAGGGCGTCCTAGACCTAGTCGAGCTCCAGGCCCGGCCCTCCGGGGGCGGGGCCCTCCCCATTCCTCCGGACTTCCTTCCTGTGGCCCTGGCCGGCCGGGAGGCCCTGGTCGAGGCCGTGGCCGAGACCGACGAGGCTATCCTGGCCCTCTACGCCGCAGGCCAGGAGGTCGGGGCCGAGGCCCTGCGGGCGAGCCTGCGGGCGGCGACGGTCTCGGGCCGCCTGGTTCCCCTCCTCTGCGGCTCGGCTTTCTCCGATGCCTCGGTGGCCCTCCTCCTGGACGGGATCGTGGATTACCTGCCCAGTCCCGGGGACAGGCCCTGCCCCGAGGGCCTGGATCCCGCCACCGGGGCCCCGGCCCGGGCCGCCTGCGAAGAGGCCGGGGCCTTCTCGGCCTTTGTCTTCAAGACCCAGGCCGATCCCTCCTTTGGCCGCCTTTCCTGGGTGAGGGTCTGGTCGGGAAGCCTTGCGCCCGGAGACAGGGTGATAGACGCCGGAAGGGACCAGGCCCTGCGGGTCCAGAAGATCTTCTCCATCCAGGCCTCGGCCCTGGAGGACCTTCCGTCCATCCGGGCCGGGGACATAGCGGCCCTCTCCTTTGGGGCGGCCTCCAACAAGGGCAACCCCGGCTCGACGGGCTCGAGCCTCTCCAGCCCCGGCCACCTCCTGGTCTACGAGGCCTTGGGCTTTGACGAGCCCGTGGTCTCTCTCGCCCTGGAAAGCCCCGGCCGGGCCGAGGGGGCCGCCCTGGCCGAGGCCCTGGCCAGCCTCCTCGAGGAGGATCCCTCCCTGAGGCTCCGGGAGGACGGGGAGACGGGCCGTCTCATACTCTCCGGCATGGGGGAGCTCCACCTTGAGGTTGCCCTGGAGAGGCTCCGGGTCGAGCGGGGGATCAAGCTCCGGGCCGGGGCGCCCCAGGTCTCCTACCGGGAGACCCTCCTTCATTCAGCGGATGGTCATTGCGACCTGGATCGCTCCATGAACGGAGAGAGGCTTCGGGCCAGCCTCGACCTCTCCCTGGCTCCCCTTCCTAGGGGCGGGGGCCACCGCCTGGGCCTGGGGCCAGGCCTCCGGGCCAGTGCCTCCTATATAGAGGCCTTTACCCGCGGGGTGGAGGCGAGCCTTTCCGCCGGCCCGGCCGGAGGCTGGCCAGTGGAGGATTGGGAAGCCAAGCTGCTGGGCTTTTCCCTGCCCGGAGGGCGCCAGGATGCCCTCGTGCTGGAGATAGCCTCCTCCCTGGCCGCCCGGGATGCCCTGGCCAGGGCCGGGACCCAGGTCCTCGAGCCCTGGATGCGGGTGGAGCTGGGCTGTCCCGAGGACTGCCTGGGCCAGGCCGTCGCCGTCCTGGGGGCCCGGGGAGGGCGGATAGAGTCCGTCGACGACGTGGGGGGCGAGAAATACCTCGAGGCGGCGGCCCCCCTGCGCCTCCTTTTCGGCCTGGCCTCGGAGCTCCGGTCGGCCACGAAGGGGAGGGCGGCCTACCAGGCTAAATTCCTCCGCTATGAGCCCTTGCGCTAAAGCCGCGCCCCCAGCCCCGCTTCCAGGCCACTTGCACAGTCTTGATCCTTTCTGTATACTCCGAAAACCCGTGTAGGAAACTATTGGCGCTTGAAGCCAAGGAGGAGTGACATATGGCTAAAGAGAAGTTCGAGCGTACCAAACCCCATATGAACGTCGGTACGATCGGTCACATTGACCATGGCAAGACGACCCTGTCCGCTGCCATCACCCAGTACTGCGCCCGCAAGTACGGCGACAAGGCCATGAAGTTCGACGATATCGACAACGCGCCGGAAGAGAAGGCCCGCGGTATCACGATCAACACCCGGCACCTCGAGTACCAGTCCGAGAAGAGGCACTACGCCCACATCGACTGCCCCGGCCACGCCGACTACATCAAGAACATGATCACCGGAGCCGCCCAGATGGACGGCGCCATCGTCGTCGTGTCCGCCCCCGACTCTGTCATGCCCCAGACCCGCGAGCACGTCCTCCTTGCCCGCCAGGTCGGTGTCCCCTCCATCCTCGTCTTCCTCAACAAGGTCGACCTCGTGGACGATCCTGAGCTTCTCGAGCTTGTCGAGGAGGAGGTCCGCGACCTCCTGAACTTCTACAAGTTCCCCGGAGCCACCACCCCCATCATCAAGGGTTCCGCCTTCAAGGCTCTCTCCGAGCCCGACAATGCCACCGCCACCAAGTGCATCCAGGACCTCCTGGACGCCATGGACTCCTTCTTCCCCGATCCCGAGCGCATCACCGACAAGCCCTTCCTGATGCCCATCGAGGACGTGTTCTCGATCTCCGGCCGCGGAACGGTCGTCACCGGCCGTGTCGAGCGCGGAATCATCAAGCTCAACGAGACCGTCGAGATCGTCGGCATCAAGCCCACGAAGAACACCGTCGTCACCGGCATTGAGATGTTCAACAAGCTCCTCGATGAGGGCCAGGCCGGCGACAACGTCGGTACCCTCCTCCGCGGCGTGGACAAGAAGGAAGTCGAGCGCGGCCAGGTTCTCGCCAAGCCCGGCTCCATCACCCCCCACACGAAGTTCAAGGGTCAGGTCTACGTCCTGAACCAGGCCGAGGGCGGCCGCCACTCCCCCTTCTTCTCCGGCTATCGCCCCCAGTTCTACTTCCGCACCACGGACATCACCGGCACCGTGACCCTCCCTGAGGGCCGCGAGATGGTCATGCCCGGGGACAACACGGAGATCAACGTCGAGCTCATCTACCCGATCGCCATGGAGAAGGGGCTCAAGTTCGCCATCCGTGAGGGCGGCCACACGGTCGCTTCCGGCCAGGTTATCGAAGTCGTTTCCTGATAATGAAATGCGGAAGGTCCTAGGGCCTTCCGCCTCTCATTTATGAGACCCGGGCGGCTCGATTAGGGCTGTCCGGGCATCGTTCAAGCTGGGGCTTGATGAAGCTCCCAAGAACGGTTACAGTAGCTCACTACGGGAGTCGGCCGTCCGTTGGGACGCAGCTCCTGATTTTGCAGGGTTCCCCGACCCTGCCGCGATACGCTCGGATGGCTCGCCCGCCAGGGTACGGCCAACCAGGGACGTGCGCAAGTGATCTTTGGAGGAAGTATGAAGGACAGGATCCGAGTCAGGCTTAGAGGCTTCGACGTGCGTCTTATTGACGACAGCGCCAGGGGCATCGTTCAGACGGTGCAGAAGGCCGGCGCCAAGGTGGCAGGCCCCATTCCCCTTCCGACGCGCATCAATAAGTTCACGGTCTTGCGCTCTCCCCACGTACACAAGAAATCCCGGGAGCAGTTCGAGATGAGGACCCACAAGAGGCTGATCGACATCATCGATCCTACCCCCGACGTCATGGACGCGCTCATGAAGCTTGAGCTGCCCGCCGGCGTCGATGTGGAGATCAAGCAGTAAAGTAAGGGCCTGGTTCCCTTATAGTCCAGCTGTAAACGCCCGGCTTTGTGCCGGAAGCGTTCAACGCTAGGAGTTTGTCATGTTCGGACTAATCGGCAAGAAGATCGGGATGACTCAGATCTTCGACGCGACTGGAAGGCTCGTGCCCGTGACGGTCATCGAGATCCACTCCAACGTCGTCGTCGCCAAGAAGACCGTCGAGAAGGATGGCTATTCCGCCGTCCTCCTTGGGGTCGACGAGAAGAAGAAGAGCCACGTCTCCAAGCCCTTTGCGGGCCAATTCCCAGAAGGCATAGCCCCCACCAAGATCCTCCGGGAGATCCGCGACTTTGGTAAGGACCCTGCCGTAGGCGAGAGCCTCGGAGCCGGAGCCCTCGAGGGCCTGCGCTTCGTGGATGTCCAGGCCACCTCCAAGGGCAAGGGCTTCCAGGGTGTCGTCAAGCGCTGGGGTTTCGGTGGCGGGCGCAACACCCACGGATCGAAGTTCCACCGGGAGCCCGGTTCCACCGGCCAGTCCACCTGGCCCCACAAGACCTTCAAGAATGTGAAGCTCCCCGGCCGCATGGGCCGCGAGACCGTCACTGCCCAGAACCTCAAGGTCGTCCGTGTCGACGCTGAGGGCGGGTTCATCCTCGTTCGTGGCGCCGTTCCCGGTCCGCGCAACTGCACTGTGGTCGTCCGCAGCGCGGTCAAGAAGTCGAAGTAGGCGGAGGACCAGAAATGGAAAGGAAAGTCGTTTCCTTGCAGGGTAAGGAACTCCGAAGCGTCGAGCTCTCCGACTCGGTCTTCGGCCTACCCATCAACGAGGACGTCATCTATTACGCTATCAACAACGAGCTCGCGAATCTCCGCCTCGGCACCGCCGACACGAAGACCCGCTCGGATGTCCATGGCACGAACCGCCGTCCCTACGCCCAGAAGGGTACGGGCCGCGCCCGCCAGGGCGACAACAAGTCCCCGATCTTCGTCGGCGGCGGCACGGTGTTCGGGCCCCATCCCCGGGACTACTCCTACACCCTCCCCAAGAAGGTGAAGAGGCTCGCGCTCAAGACCATCCTGAGCCTCAAGGCCCAGAATGGCACCCTCTCTGTCGTTGAGGATTTCACCGTCGAGAGCGGAAAGACCAAGGACCTCGTCCAGAAGCTCGAGGCCCTCGCATCCGACAAGGAAGCCACCCGGACCGTCATCGTCCTCGCGGGCGACGACGCCGACGTGAAGCGCGCCGGCAGGAACCTGCCCTGGCTCAGCTTCCTCTCGTTCAACCGCCTCCGCGCCCATGACCTCTTCTACGGCCGGAAAGTCCTCGTTCTCGAGTCCGCCATCAAGGGACTGAACGAGTTCTACGCGGACAAGTAAGGAGCCCGAGAATGGAATACGAATCGATCCTGATCGAGCCCGTGCTCACTGAGAAGAGCAATGTCATGCGCGAGGAGAACCGCTATGTCTTCCGCGTTGACCCGAGGGCCAACAAGACCTTGGTCATGGAGGCCGTGCGCCGCATGTTCAATGTCCATCCCCTCGATTGCAACATCATCAACGTGAAGTCGAAGCCGAAGCGCCTCCGGGGCCGGCCCGGCAAGACCGCCACCTGGAAGAAGGCCATCGTGCGCCTGGCCGCAGGCGAGACGATCTCGGTTTTCGAGGGCGCCTAAAGCGTAAGGGGAAATTATGGGTATCAAGACTTTCAGGCCTATCACGCCGGGGCTGCGGCACCGCGTGCAGGTGGTGAACAACGAGATCACCACCAACAAGAGCAATCCCGAGAAGTCCCTTACGAAGGGTAAGAAGTCACACGGCGGACGCGCCGCCAATGGCCGCATCTCCGTCCGCCACCAGGGCGGCGGCCACAAGCAGCGCTACCGGGACATTGACTTCCTCCGCGACAAGATCGGCGTCCCCGGCACGGTGGCCTCGATCGAGTACGACCCGAACCGCTCCTCGAACATCGCCCTCATCAAGTATGCGGACGGCGAGAAGCGCTACATCATCAGCCCCAAGGGCCTTGTCGCCGGCCAGTCGGTCGTCGCCAGCCCCACGGCTTCCATCGAGGTGGGCAACTCCCTCCCCCTGGAGAACATTCCCGTCGGCATCACGGTCCACAACGTCGAGCTCACCCTCGGCAAGGGCGGACAGCTCGCCCGCTCCGCGGGGGCCTCGGCCCTCATCGTGGCGCGCGAGGGCGACTACGTCGTCCTCAAGCTCCCCTCGGGCGAGCTTCGCATGGTCTTCAAGAAGTGCTCCGCGACGATCGGCTCTGTGGGCAACGATGAACACATGAACGAGCGCCTCGGAAAGGCCGGCAGGACGCGCTGGCTCGGTATCCGCCCCACGGTCCGTGGCACGGTCATGAACCCGGTCGACCACCCTCATGGAGGTGGCGAAGGCCGCGGCAAGGGCTATAAGCAGCCCGTGTCGCCCTGGGGTCAGCCTGCCAAGGGTTATAAGACGCGCGATCCGCACAAGCCGTCCAGCCGCTTCATCGTGAAGCGCCGGAAGTAAGGGAGGAGCCCGAAGTGTCCAGGTCCGTAAAGAAAGGGCCCTTCATTGAGAAGAGCCTGTACAAAAAGGTCATCGAGATGAGCAAGGCGGGGGACAAGAAGATGATGAAGACGTTCTCCCGCACGTCCACGATCATCCCGGAGATGGTCGGGATGACCATCTCGGTGTATAACGGCAAGACGTGGGTGCCGGTCTATGTGACCGAGAACCTCGTCGGCCACAAGCTCGGCGAGTTCGCCCCGACCCGTGTCTTCCGTGGACACGCCGGGAGCGACAAGAAAGCCGAGAAGAAGTGAGGCCCGCAACCATGGCTGCCAAGAAGACTGGTTACCGTGCGACCGCGAAATGGCTTATCGCTTCTCCGACCAAGGTCAGGCCCGTGGCCGACCTTGTGAAGCAGAAGCCCTATGCCGCGGCCGTCGCAATTCTCGAGAATACTCCGAACAAGGGCGCGGGCCTCATCCTTAAGGTGATCAAGTCCGCCGCCGCCAACGCTCTCGACCAGAACCGCAAGCTCGACGAGGGGATGCTCTACATCAAGGAGATCCGCATCGACGAGGGTCCCCGCATGAGGCGGGTGTGGTTCCGGGCGCGTGGCCGGGCCGACATGCTCATCAAGCGCATGTGCCATATCTCCTGCGTGGTCGAAGAGATCGGAAAGGTGGAGGCTTAACTGTGGGTAACAAAGTAAGTCCCATCGGACTGCGCCTGGGAATCAACAAGGACTGGAAGTCCCGCTGGTACGTGGATCCCCGCGACTACGCCAAGACCCTCCATGAGGATCTGGCCATCCGCCGCAGGGTCTACGAGCTGCCGGAGACCAAGGGCTCCGAGATCTCCCTGATCGAGATTGTCCGCCATCCCCAGCGCGTGACCGTGGTGATCCACACCGCGCGGCCTGGCGTCCTCATCGGCGTCAAGGGCGCGAACATCGAGCAGATCGGACTCCAGCTCCAGAAGGTGGCGACCAAGAAGGTCAACATCAAGATCAAGGAAATCAAGAAGACGGACACGAACGCCCAGGTCGTCGCCCAGAGCATCGCCCGCCAGCTTGAGAGCCGCGGTTCTTTCCGCAAGGCGATCAAGATGGCCGTGTCGAATGCCATGAAGGGCGGGGCCCAGGGTTGCAAGATCCGGGTCTCCGGCCGCCTCGGCGGCGCCGACATGAGCCGGACCGAGCAGCACAAGGACGGACGCGTTCCCCTCCATACCCTCCGCGCCGACATCGACTACGGCTTTGCCGAGTCCTTGACGACCTTTGGCAAGATCGGCGTCAAGGTGTGGATCTACCAGGGCATGGTCTACCGCTCTGACAAGCAGGAGGACGCCGGCCAGCTTGTGCGCAAGCCCCGCCCCTTCGGCGAGGAGCGCCACGACCGCCCTGAGCGCCATGACCGCCCCCCCCGGGGCGATTCCCGTGGCGAGCGCCCGGCCCGCGAGAGCGCGCCCAGGCCCGAGGCGAGGAGCTAAGCTATGCTGAGTCCCAAGAGAGTCAAGTACCGGAAGCAGCAGCGCGGCCGGGTACATGGTGTGGCCCATACGGGCAACACCATCGCCTTTGGCGAGTACGGCCTCGTCTGCCTCGAGCCTGAGTGGCTCACCGGACGCCAGATCGAGGCGGCCCGTATCGCCCTCAATCGCTACATCAAGCGCGGCGGAAAGCTCTGGATCCGGATCTTCCCGGACAAGCCGATCTCCAAGAAGCCCCTTGAGGTGCGCATGGGAAAAGGCAAGGGAGCCCCCGAGCAGTGGGTCGCCGTGGTCCGCCCCGGCACCGTCCTGTTCGAGCTCGCCGGCGTGGAGCCCAAGATAGCCGAGGAGGCCATGCGCCTCGCCGGCTCCAAGCTGCCCGTGAAGACCAGGTTCACGCTGCGCGCGGATACGGAGTAGGAAGATGAAGAACTCGTTCAAAGAGCTCAAGTACGAGGAGCTGGTCTCCAAGAGGACCGAGCTCAGGAAGAAATACTTCGACGTCCGCTTTCAGGCCGTGGTAGGGCACCTCGAGAATCCCCTCGAGAAGCGCAACCTCCGCCGCCAGATCGCGCGGCTCGAGACCCTGATCCGGCTCCATGACGGCGCCGGGCAGACTCGCTAAACGACCGAGGAGAGGAAAGTGGAAACTGCCGAGCACAAGGCGAACAAGCAGACCCTCACCGGCATCGTGGTGAGCGACAAGATGGCCAAGACCATCGTTGTCGAAATAACGATGAGGAAGCTGCATCCTCTGTACAAGAAGTACGTGACTAGGTCCAAGAGGATCAAAGCGCACGACGAGAACAATGATGCACACGTCGGGGATACCGTCCGCGTGATCGAGGCCCGTCCCGTCAGCAAAGACAAGTGCTGGCGGCTGGCGGAAATCCTCGAAAAAGCGAAATAGGACAACGGGGATATAGCAATGGTCCAAGTTGAAAGCAAGCTGAACGTGGCCGACAATTCCGGCGCCAAGATCGTGCAGGTCATCAAGGTTCTTGGTGGCACCCACCGCAGGTATGCCGGCATCGGCGATCTCGTGGTGGTGGCCGTCAAGTCGACCATCCCGAACTCGGCGATCAAGAAGGGTACGATCGAGAAGGCCGTGGTCGTGAGGACGCACAAGGAGTATCGCCGGCCGGATGGAACCTACATCCGCTTCGACGACAACGCCTGCGTCATCATCGACGCCAACAAGAACCCGAAGGGCAAGCGCATCTTCGGGCCCGTCGCTCGAGAGCTCCGCGAGAGGGATTTCATGAAGATCATCTCGTTGGCGCCCGAGGTCCTGTAAGGAGGAGCGGATGGCAGAAATCAAGTACAAGCTCCGAAAGGACGACCTCGTCGAGGTCATAGCCGGGAAGGACAAGGGCAAGAAGGGCAAGATCATCCAGATCAACGCCACCAAGGGCCGCGTCATGGTAACCGGTGTCAACATGGTCAAGAAGGCCATGAAGAAGCGCAAGCAGACGGATCGCGGCGGGATCGTAGAGATCGAAGCCGCCTTCGCGATCTCCAATGTCATGATGGTGTGCCCCAAGTGCGGACCTGTCCGCCTGGGTTACAAGATCGATGGTGACAAGAAGGTCCGCGTCTGCCGCAAGTGCGGGGGGGCCCTGTAAATGGCCGAGAACAAGAACGCCGATCTCGCGGCTGAGAAGAAGGCAAAGGCCGCTGAGGCCGCCGCCAGGAAGAAGGCCGCCGCCGAGGACAAGAAGGGCGAATCCGCCCCCCTGCCCAAGGGCTATGTCCCCAACATGAAGAAGAAGTACCGCGAGTCCGTCGCCCCTGAGCTCATGAAGGAGTTCAGCTACACCTCCACGATGCAGATCCCCAGGATCGTCAAGGTCATCGTGTCCATGGGTGTAGGCGAGGCGAAGGAGAACAAGAAGATCCTGGACGCGGCCGTCGAGGACCTTTCGCAGATCACCGGCCAGCATGCGGTCAAGACCAAGGCGAAGAAGTCCATCGCCACGTTCAAGATCCGCCAGGGCCAGGAGATCGGCTGCAAGGTCACCCTCCGCGGCAGCTACATGTGGGAGTTCCTGGACCGGCTGATGAACTCGGCCCTCCCCCGTGTAAAGGACTTCAGGGGCGTCAATGCGAACGCCTTCGACGGGCACGGGAACTATTCCCTCGGTCTGACCGAGCAGATAATCTTCCCGGAGATCGACTTCGACAAGATCGAGAAGATCATGGGCCTCAACATCGCGATCGTCACGACCGCGAGGACTGACAAGGAGGCCAAAAGCCTGCTTGCCAAGATGGGCATGCCCTTTCGGAAGTAAGGAAGGTAGTCAATGGCGCGCAAGGCGATGATTCTTAAGTCTGAGAAAAAGCCGAAGTACACCACGAGGCTCGTCCGCCGCTGCAAGGTCTGCGGAAGGGCACGGGGTTACATGGGCAAGTTTGCGATGTGCAGGGTTTGCTTCCGGAAGTACGCTTCCGACGGTCTTATCCCTGGCGTCACCAAGTCGAGCTGGTAGGAGGGCAAGCGATGAGCGTTTCTGATCCCATCGCGGATATGCTGACCAAGATCCGCAACGCGAGCTCCGCCCGGCATGAGAAGGTGGATATTCCCACCTCCAAGCTCAAGCTCGAGATCGTGAAGATCCTCAAGACCGAGGGTTTTATAAAGAACTTCAAGAAGATCCAGTCGGAAGGCTCCAATGTCATCCGCATCTTCCTGAAGTACGACGACGCGAATGACCCGATCCTCCACGGAGTGGAGAAGGTCTCCAGGCCCGGGCGCCGCGTCTATTCTGGATACAAGGAGCTTCCGCGCGTGTTCAACGGCTACGGAACGCTGATCGTCTCGACCTCTGAGGGCGTGACGACCGGCAGGAAGGCCGTCGAGAAAAAGGTGGGCGGCGAGCTCATCTGCACCGTCTGGTAAGCGAAGGGGAATGCAATGTCGAGAATCGGAATACGGCCGGTCCTTGTCCCCCAGGGCGTGAAGGTGAGCATCACCCCCACCCAGGTGAACGTAGAAGGGCCCAAGGGAAAGCTCTCCCAGAGCTACGATCCTCTAGTCGAGATCGCCGTCAAGGACAACGCTGTCCATGTTGCGCGGAAGAATGACTCCAAGCAGGCCAGGTCCTTCCATGGACTTTACCGCAAGCTCATCTCCAACATGGTCGTAGGCGTCTCCGAGGGCTTCAAGAAGACCCTCGTGATCAACGGCGTCGGCTACCGTGCCGAAGTGCAGGGCAAGCTCCTCGTTCTTAGCCTCGGCTACTCCACCGACTTCGCGGTGGCCGTCCCCGAGGGCCTCACCGCCACCACCGAGGCGAACAACCAGAAGGTTGTGATCTCCGGTTCGGATCGTTGGCTGGTTGGCAAGTTCGCGAGCGAGGTCCGGGGCCTCCGCCTTCCCGAGCCCTACAAGGGCAAGGGCATCAGGTACGAGGACGAGAAGATCCGCAAGAAGGTCGGCAAGACCGGCGTGAAGTGAGGCGTGAACCATGAGCGTTAAGGAATTCAGCGACAAGCTGCGCAAGCGCGAACAGCGCAGGACTCACGTCCGGAAGAACATCGAGGGCTCCCCTGCGAAGCCGAGGATGACCATCTTCAAGTCGAACCGCTACCTCTATGTCCAGGTGATCGATGATGCCGCAGGCACCACCCTGGTCTCCGCCTCCACCCTCGAGGAGTCCCTCAAGGGCATCAAGCGGAATGTCGAGGGAGCCGGCAAGCTCGGTGAGGAGATCGGCAAGAGGCTCAAGGAAAAGAACGTGGCTACGGTCGTCTTTGACAGGAACGGCTACAAGTACCACGGTATCGTCAAGGCCATAGCCGACGGCGCCCGCAAAGCCGGGATCGCATTCTAGGGGGAAGGCGTGGAAAGAAACGACAGGAATAGGCGCGACGATGGGCCGCGCGACAACTACCTCGAGAAGCTCGTCAAGCTCAACCGCACCGCCAAGGTAGTCAAGGGCGGACGCCGCTTCTCCTTCTCCGCTCTCACCGTCGTCGGCGACCGCGCCGGCAACGTCGGCTTCGGCTTCGGCAAGGCGAATGACGTCTCCGAGGCGATCCGCAAGAGCATCGACAGGGCGCGCCACTCGATGGTGCGCTTCCCGACGAAGAACGGGACCATCCCCCACGACGTCGTCGGAGAATACAAGGCCACCAAGATCTACATGAAGCCCGCCTGCCCCGGTTCCGGCATCATCGCCGGCGGCCCAGTGCGCGCCATCATGGAGGCCGGCGGCGTCACCGACGTCCTTTCCAAGGCCGTTGGCTCCAGGTCTTCCGTGAACATCGTGCGCGCCGTCTTTGCCGGCGTGGACAACCTGATGGACGCGAAGACCGTTGCCAAGAACCGCGGGAAGACGATCAAGGATCTGTGGGGTTAATGCCATGGCCAAGATAGAGATTACGCTCGTCAAGAGCATCATTGGTGAGCTCCCTGCCACCAGGGCGACAGTTCGTTGCCTTGGCCTCCGCAAGGTAAGCTCCAAGACCGTCAAGGAAGCGACCCCTGCCATACTCGGCATGTGCTCGTCAATCCGGCACCTCCTGTCCGTGAAGGAGATCGCGTGATGTCCGACTACAATCTGCATGCGCCCGTTGGCGCCACCAAGAAGAAGAGGATTGTCGGTCGTGGCCAGGGCTCCGGCCGCGGAACCACGGCCGGCCGGGGTAACAAGGGCCAGCAGTCCCGCTCGGGCGGCAAGACCTACCCCGGCTTTGAGGGCGGCCAGATGCCCCTCTACAGGCGCCTTCCCCACCGCGGATTCACCAACATCTTCCGCAAGGAATGGCAGGTGGTGAACCTCTCGGACATCGAGACCCGCTTTGAGAAGGGCGAGCTCGTGGACGGAGCCTCCCTCCAGGCGCGCGGCCTCGTGAAGAAGGCCGACAAGCTCGTCAAGATCCTCGGCGACGGGGATATCACCAAGGCCCTCAGCTTCTCCGTCGACAAGGTCTCGGCCTCGGCGAAGGCGAAGATTGTCAAGGCCGGCGGCACGGTCGAGGAGCGTCTCGCTCCGGCGTCCACGGACGACAAGGCCGGCGCCTAACCGGCGCCTATATACAGGCAGGGCATCATGGCAGGCAATGCGCTAGCGGACATGTTCCGCGTCAAGGAACTCCGGGAACGGATACTCTATACGCTCTTCTGGCTCATGATTTTCCGGCTCGGAGTCTATATCCCCATCCCCGGCATCAATGCCCAGGCCCTCCGCATCTATTTCGAGGGCACGGCGGGCGGCGGAAACGGGGTGACGGACTACCTCGACTTCTTCGCGGGCGGAGCCTTCAAGAACTTCTCCCTCTTCATGCTGGGCGTCATGCCCTACATCAGCACCCAGATCATCATGCAGCTCCTGCTCATCGTGGTCCCCAAGCTGAAGAAGATCGCCGAGGAGGAGGGTGGACGCAAGAAGATCCAGCTTTGGACCCGCCTCGGGTCGGTTGTGGTCTGCTTCATCCAGGGCTATGCCGTCACCGTCTGGGCCGACCGCATCCCGAACGCCATCACCATGGGAAGGACGCCCTACACGATCCTTGCCATCCTCACGGTGACGACGGGCTCGATGTTCCTGGTCTGGGTCGGTGAGCAGATCACGAAGAGGGGCATCGGCAACGGCGTCTCCCTCCTGATCTTCGCGGGCATCGTGGCCCGGTTGCCCCACGCCCTCATCGAGCTTGGCCAGAAGATCGCGGTCGGGGACATCAACCCGATCTACGCCATCGTCGTGATGGCCCTCTTTGTGGCTGTCGTGTCCCTGGTCGTCTTCGAGCAGCAGGGGCAGAGGAAGATCCCGGTCAACTACGCCAAGCGGGTCGTCGGCAGGAAGATGTACGGTGCCCAGAACACCTACATCCCCTTCAAGATCAACCCTTCGGGCGTAATCCCGGTCATCTTCGCCTCCTCCATCCTCACCTTCCCCCTCCAGATCGCCCAGAGTCTCGGGGTGAACGTGAAGTGGCTGCGTGACCTGGCCTTCTACCTTTCGCCCTCGGGCTGGCTCTACAACGCCCTTTATGTGGTCTTCATCATCTTCTTCGCCTACTTCTACACCCAGGTCACGCTGAACCCGCAGGAGATCTCCAAGAACATCCGCGAGAACGGCGGCTCCATCCCGGGCATCAGGAGCGACAAGATGGAGGAGCACCTCACGAGGATCCTCAACAGGATCATCCTCCCGGGCTCTCTCTACCTGGGCTTTATCGCCCTCCTTCCGACGGTTGTCATGGCCGTCTTCAAGTTCCCGAGCCAGCTGGCCTACCTCCTGGGCGGAACCTCCCTCCTGATCCTCGTGGGCGTCGACCTGGACACCATGAGCCAGATCGAGGCTCTTCTCAAGATGCACCACCATGACGGCCTGGTACGGAAGGGACACATACGCTCGAGGAACCTGTAGAAAAAGTCGTGGAAATGGTGTTTAATTGCGGCTTGGCCGCGATTCTGACGGCTAGTCCGTCAATACGAGCGGCGAGAGGCCGCACAGCGGCATGGAACCGCAGGGGGAACCCGTGAAAGTCAGAACGAGTGTCAAGAAGATATGCGACAAGTGCAAGGTGATTAAGCGGAACGGGATCGTCAGGATCATCTGCGAGAATCCCAAGCACAAGCAGAAGCAAGGCTGAGGGGAGGAGGAAACTCATGGCACGTATCGCGGGAGTAGACCTCCCGAACAAGCACGTAGAGATCGCGCTCACCTACATCTTCGGCCTGGGCCGGACGAGCGCCAGGAAGATCTGCGAGAGCACCAAGATCGACCCCGCCAAGAAGATCAACGATCTTTCCAACGAGGAGATCAACGAGCTCCGCAAGGTCATCGAGAATGACTACAAGGTCGAGGGACGTCTTAGGTCCGAGACGGCGCTCAACATCAAGCGCCTGATGGACATTGGCTGCTACAGGGGCCTGCGCCACCGCAGGGGCCTGCCCGTCAACGGCCAGAGGACACGGACGAACGCCCGTACCCGCAAGGGCAAGCGCAAGACCGTGGCTAACAAGAAGAAAGCCGTTTGATGAGGGAGGACCGCTAGCATGGCTGTCGCTAAGAAGAAGAAAGAGAAAAAGAGCGTATATGAGGGCAACGTCTACATCCAGGCGACCTTCAACAATACGATCATCACCATCACTGACCTCAACGGCAACGCGATCTCCTGGGCCTCCTCTGGCGGCCTTGGCTTCCGCGGCGCGAAGAAATCCACCCCCTTCGCCGCCCAGACAGTCACTGAGACCGCGGTCAACAAGGCTCTCAATGTGGGCCTCCGCGAGGTCCATGTCTACGTGAAGGGTCCCGGAGTCGGGCGTGAATCGGCTATCCGCCAGCTCGGTGCCCTTGGGCTCAAGGTCCGCAGCATCAACGATGTGACGCCCATTCCCCACAACGGCTGCCGGCCCCGCAAAGTCCGGCGTATCTGAGGAAGGGGGAATAACACAAGATGGCACGTTATACCGGTCCGAGCTGCAGGCTCTGCAGAACCGAACAGAAGAAGCTTTTCCTCAAGGGCAGCCGCTGCAAGAGCGACAAGTGCCCGATCAACCGCAAGGCCCTCCCTCCGGGAAAGGCCCCCAAGTCCCGGCCTGCCAAGCAGTCCGAGTACGCGATCCAGCTGCGTGAGAAGCAGAGGCTCAAGAGGAGCTACGGTCTCATGGAGACCCAGTTCCACAACACCTTTGAGAAGGCCCTCCGCATGCCCGGCAAGACCGGCGAGAACCTCTTCATCCTCCTTGAGAGGCGCCTCGACACCGTCGTGTACAGGATGCGCTTTGCCGCAAGCCGCGCCCAGGCGCGCCAGATTGTCCTCCACGGCCATATCGCCGTGAATGGCAAGCGGGTCAACGTCCCCTCCTTCCTCGTGAAGCCGGGTGACGACGTGACCGTCCTCGCCTCCGGGAAGAAGATGCTCTCCGTGAAGGACTCTCTCCAGGAGATCGGGCGCTCGGGTGTCATGCCCTGGCTCTCCGTCGATCCCGACAACATGGCGGGCAAGTTCAACTCGCTCCCGCACCGCCAGGATATCACCGACATGGCCGATATCCGCGAGCAGCTCGTCGTCGAGCTCTATTCGAAGTAAGGAGCTGAAATGGCGCGGAAGAACCTACTCAAGGGTTTCAAGAGGCCGAAGGGCATCACGTATGAGCAGAGCGAATCGAGCCAGGACTATGGCAAGTTCCTCGCTTACCCCTTCGAGCCGGGCTACGGTACGACCGTCGGCAACACGCTGCGCCGAATCCTCCTTTCTTCGATCCAGGGTTACGCGGTAACCGCGGTCCGGATAGTTCGCTATGACGCGGATGGGGCCCAGCACATCGTCACGAGCGAGTTCGAGACCATCCCCGGGATCGTCGAGGACACCATCGAGGTGCTCAACAACCTGAAGCAGCTCAGGCTCAAGCTTCCGGATGACGAGGAGCAGGCCACCTTCCTCTACGAGCTCAAGGGCCCCCTGGACATAGACGGGTCCGTGTTCGGCAAGGACAAGCCCCTCGAGGTCCAGAACCCCGGGATCAAGATCGCGACCCTGATGGACGACGCCCGCATCGACGTGGAGATCCAGGTGGACCTTGGCCGGGGCTATGTGCCCTCCGAGGTGAACGAGAAGTATGTCGAGGTCGTCGGGACCATACCGATGGACGCGATCTTCTCCCCCGTGCGCAAGGTGAAGTACTCGGTCGAGCCCACCCGGGTCGGCCAGCGCTCCGATTACGACAAGCTCGTGATGGAGATCTGGACGGACGGTTCGGTCCGGCCCGAGGACGCCCTTGCCGAGGCCGCCAAGATAGCCAAGGACCATTTCGCCATTTTCGTCAACTTTGACGAGGGCGAGTCCGACGGCGATGAGGAAAACGACGAGATCGAGGAACGGATCAGGCAGATCCTCAACACGCCCGTGGAGGAGCTCGAGCTCTCCGTCCGGTCGTCGAACTGCCTGAAGAACGCCAATATCAAGACGATAGGCGATCTTACGAGGAAGACCGAGGACGATATCGCGAAGACCAGGAACTTCGGCAAGAAGTCACTCCAGGAGATCAAGGACAAGCTCAAGGAGTGGAACCTGGGCCTCGGCATGACGGACTACTCCGCCCTGCGGAACTACCTGAAACTGTCCATGAAGAAGGAAGAGACCGATGAAGCATAAGATCGGATTCAACAAGCTCAACCGGACTCCGGCCCACCGCAAGGCCATGCTCCGCAACATGGCGACCGTGCTCTTCAAGCACGAGCGCATCGTGACCACCCGGGCCAAGGCCGTCGAGTGCCGCCGCGAGGCGGAGAAGATGATCACCAGGGCCAAGGAGGACTCGGTCCACAACCGGCGCGAGATCGCCAAGAGCATCACCGACGAGGCTATCCTCGCCAAGCTCTTTACCGTGATCGGCCCCCGCATGAAGGAGCGCAATGGCGGCTATACCCGCATCATGCGCATCGGCATGAGGAAGCAGGACGCGGCGGACATGGTCGTCCTCGAGCTGGTCGACCACGCCGAAGACGGCAAGAAGGCCGAGCGCGAGAAGCGCCGGGCGGAAAAGAAGGCCAAGGCGAAGTCCAAGGCCGCTGCCGCCGACAAGGCGTAGGAGGATAGAATGTCCAAGGCTCACCGAGGAAAGGGCTTGATCGCCACTGCCAGCCATGGCCGGGGCACCTGCCCGGTATGCAAGCGCGAGGGCGTTAAGGTCGTCTACGAGCAGGAGATCGACGGCAAGAAGGCCAAGATCTGCAAGACGTGCAAAGCCACAATAGCGAACAAGAAGTAACACAGCCCTGATTGGGGGAAGCGCGGACTGCGCCGACCCCAGGCATGAGAGGCGCTCCCTGCGGGGGGCGCCTTTTTAGCATCGTCTTTTTATTCATAATAATTCCGAAAACAAGACGATTCTATGTGTGCTTTATGGCATTGTATGGGTCAGTGAGGGAGAAGTGTTTTTTCGGGATCCACGAGGGTCTCGGTGGGTCCTCCCGAACGAAGGAATAGCCATGAGGGTGCGCACAAGCTCCAGGCCTGGAGCCGTCCTGCTGACGCTGGTTCTCCTGCTCGGAAGCGCCGGGGGCTGGGCTCTAGACTTTACCCTTCATTCGGCCGTTGATGCCCTGGTGCCCGGGGACGCGTCGAGCTACAGCACGGGCTTTGGCGCGGAATTCTCCGCAAATCTTGGCCTTTTCAATTTCCTGACGCCCTTTGTCGAAGGCGGCATCGGGGTAACGCCCATACTCAACAGCAGCAAAAGCCTCATGTTCTTCAACGGTGGCGGTGGCCTCGGGGTCTATGCCTACCCCGTGCCCAGGATCAAGCTGTCCGCCGCCGTCTCGGGGGGCCTCTATCTGGGCAGCTTTGACGGCTCGAGCCGCACGGATTATTACTGGAAGGGGAGCCTTGGCGCGGGCTATCGCCTTTCCCCATCCTTTAGCCTTCTTGTAAATGCATCATATATCAATTATCTCCAGTATTATGAACCCTGGGTTTCTTCTCTTGGCCTAGGCATCCTTGCGGATATCAACCTGGGAAAGCGCGGAGCCGGGGTCAAGGTCCTGGGAGCGCCCAAGGACTCCTTCTTTCCCGTCGAGTACGAGACTTATTCCACCCGCTCTATTGGCAGCGTGACCATAACCAACACCGAGCAGGCCGAGATCAGGAACGTCAAGGTGAGCTTCTTTGTCGGCGATTACAGCTCCGAGTCGATCGTCTGCGCGACAATACCCTATATGGCCAAGGGGGCGTCCGCGGAGGTGCCTCTCTACGCCATCCTGGGCAACAATATCCTGGGCATCACGGAGACCACCAAGGTCCAGGGCAGCCTGAAGATAGGCTATGAGCTGCTCGGGGCCGCCCAGTCGCTTACCCGGGCCGAGCCCGTGACAATCCTCCACCGAAACGCCCTGACCTGGGCTGACCCCAGCCTGGTCGCGGCCTTTATCTCCCCGAGCGACCCCTCGGTCCTCGACCTCTCCAAGTTCGCCGTAGGCCTTATTCGGGAAAAGCTTAGGCCCGACCTGGACAAGAACCTGCAGTTCGGCATGGGCCTCTTTGAGTCCCTGCGCCTCCTGGGCCTGAAATACGCCCCCGATCCCTCCACCCCCTACGCCAGCTTCCACCGGGATCCGAGCAAGATCGACTACCTCCAGTACCCCTACCAGACCCTGGCCTACAAGGGCGGGGACTCGGACGAGCTGGGCGTCCTCTTCGCGACAACCCTGGTCTCCATCGACGTGCCGGCCGCCCTCGTCCTCCTGGATGACGATGTGGTGGTGGCCTTCAAGCTGGCCATCGGCGAGGCCCAGGCCCGGGCCGAGTTCCTCAAGCCCAATGAGCTGATCTACCGGAACGGCGCCGTCTGGCTGCCCCTCCAGATGTCCAAGCTCCGGGAGGGTTTCCTGAGCGCCTGGGCCTCGGGCTCGACCTCATGGCAGAAGGCCGTGGCCCAGGGGGCTCCGACCTTTATCGACCTGGCCCAGGCCTGGCAGACGCACAAGGACGTGGGCCTGGCCGGCCTCGAGTTCAAGCCCTACAAGCCCACGGAAGCCGCGCTTAGCCTGGCCTTCGAGAATCTCATGGGCCGCTTCGTGGCCAAGGAGCTCGAGCCAAGGGCCGAGAAGCTCCTGGCCGACATGGGCCAGGCGGGGACGGGCAGGCAGTACAACAGCCTCGGGGTGCTCTACGCCCGCTATGGCCTCCTCCAGAAGGCCCGGGAGGCCTTCCTGAAGGCCTCCCAGCTCGACTTTGCCCCGGCCCTGACCAATGTGGCCAACGTGGCCTACCTGCAGAAGGACTACGAGGTGGCGATCACCTTCTTTGAGGCCGCCCTCAAGCTCAACCCGGAGAACATGATCGCCACGATAGGCCTGGCCAAGGCCAAGTACGAGATTGACGCCTATGCCGAGGCCGATAGCCTCTATAGCCGGGTCGTGAGCGCCGACCCGGGCCTGGCGGCCCGCTATGCCTACCTCTCCTCAAAGGTCGACGCCTCCACCTCCAGGGCTTCCTCCGCCGCGGCCGACCGCGGCGGCGCCACCGAGTGGGACCTCGAGCCATGAGGTCCAGGCCGGGCCTCCTGGCCCTCGCCAGCCTAATCTTCCTTATCCCCCTCGGCGCCTCCGCGGCCCCCGAGGGGGCTTCTCTTTCCCCGGCGGCGAAGGGGGAGGGCCTCTCCCTCGGCATCTCCGGGGCCGCCTCGATCCCCTTTGGGGACTCCGCGAGCCTGCTGTCCACGGGCTACGACCTATCCCTCTCCGTGGGCTACACCGTCCTCCCTTGGCTCAGGCCCTTCCTAAGCCTCGACTACGGCTCCATGGCCCTCCTGTCCTCAGGCGGCTCCACGATCCGCTATCCCCTGAGCATCTTTGACGCCAAGCTCGGCCTGGCCCTTGGCCTGGGCCTCACGGAAAACCTGAGTCTGGGCCTCGAGCTTTCCGGCGGCGGGGCCATCGCGGGCTCGTCCAGCCTCGGCCAGGCGGGCCTAGCCACCTGGAGCGCGGGCCTGGCCCTGGGCTTCCGCTTTTCCCCCTCGATTATCGTGGATCTCCGGGGCTCCTATACCTCAGAGGTCTCCCTGGCCTCCAGGGTCAGGGCCGGCTTGGCCCTTCGCCTGATCCCGGCCATGGCCAAGCCCACGGCGACCCGGCTCAGCATCAAGGCCAAGGAGATCAAGCCCGTCTTTCCGGTCTTCTATTCCTACTACGACTCCAATCCCTTTGGGACGATAGTCCTGACCAATGGCGAGGAAAAGGCCATCCACGACGTCAAGGTCAGCTTTGTCTCCTCCCAGTACATGTCCCAGCCCAAGGTCTGCGCCACCCTCGACACTTTGGCCGCCGGGGCCAAGAAGGAAGTCTCCCTCCTTGCCCTCTTTGGGGAGGACATCCTCTCCGTAACCTCCACGGCCAAGCTCCAAGGCACGGTCAAGGTCGAGTACCGCCTCTTTGGGGCCGACCGCTCGGTCTCCCTCCCCCTGGAGCTGGAGCTCTACCATCGGAACTCCATGAACTGGTCCGATGACCGCCATGCGGCGGCCTTTGTCTCCCCCACCGATCCTGCGGCCCTCTGGTTCGCCAAGTCCGTGGCGTCCACCGTGACGGACAGGCTCCGCCCCGGGGTCTCCAGGAACCTCCAGCTGGGCATGGGCCTCTTTGAGGCCGAGCGCCTCTTTGGCATCAACTATGTCGTGGATCCCGCCTCCTCGTATGTGGACAAGACCTCATCCGAGAGCTCGGTGGACTTCCTCCAGTACCCCTTCCAGACCCTGACCTTCCGGGGCGGGGACTGCGATGACCTGTCTATCCTCATGTGCTCCCTCCTCCAGTCCCTGGGCGTGGAATGCGCGTTTATCACCATCCCGGGGCATATCTACATGGCCTTCCGCCTCGAGCTTAGCCAAGAGGAAGCCAAGGAGCAGTTCTATGACCAGAGCCTCCTGATCAAGCAGGACGGCAAGGTCTGGGTTCCCCTAGAGATCACCATGATCAAGGATGGCTTTGCCAAGGCCTGGCGGATCGGAGCCAAGGAGTGGACGGACAACGAAAAGAAGGGAGACGCCAAGCTCTACCCCATCAGGGAGGCCTGGAAGCTCTACCCCTCCGTGGGCATTCCCGGCTCGGTCGCTCGCTTTGACATGCCCCCGGAGGCCATGCTCATGCAGGCCTTTGACTCGGCCCTGGACCGCTATGTGGTCCGGGAGATAGATCCCCAGATCCGGGCCCTCGCCCTGGATCCCCGCAAGCCCCAGAGCCCGGAGATCGAGAACCAGCTGGGCATGGTCTATGGCCGCAGCGGCATGCTCAAGGAGGCCTGGACCCACTTTTCCCTGGCCGCGAAGGCCGGGGACCTGGATGCCTGGACGAACCTGGCCAACGTCGCCTTCCTGAGGCGGGATTTTGAGCTTTCCCGCAATTACTTCGACTACGTCTTCAAGCTTGCCCCTACCAGGGACACCGCCCTCCTGGGGCGGGCGCGTTCGGCCTACGAGCTCGAGCGCTTTAGCGAGTCCGATGCGGACTACGAGCTCCTCTCCCAGAGGAACCCCGAGCTTGCCGCCAACTTTGGCTACCTGGCTTCCATGCTGGGAAGCGAGGGCCGGGCCTGGTCCTTCGCCGACCGCATGAACACGACGATCTGGGCCGATCCAAGGGCCCAGGCACGGCTAGCCCTCAAGCCGATGGAGGAAGCCCTCCCGGCGGCCTCTCCGGTGCCTGTGCCTGTGGCCGAGCCCGCGGCCTCTCCGGTGGCCGAGCCCGTGGCTGAGCCTGTAGCCGCGCCGGAGGCAAGCCTGCCCGCCGAGCTTGCGGCCGCGCCCGAGCCTGCAACGCCGCCTGAGCCTACTGCGCTCGCCCTCGGCCCCGAGCCTGCCGAGGCTGGCCCGAGCCTTCCTCCCGCCATCCTGGCCTCTGTTCCGGAGGACAAGGACCTAGCTGCGGCCCTCCAGGCGGCCGAGGCCAATTCCGGACCAAGCGCCGAGGAGATAGCCGCCGCCGAGGCCGCGGCCCTTGAGGCTGCCCAGAGGACGGCCGATGCCAAGCGCCTCGCCGAGCAGCAGAAGGCCGCCGAAACCCAAGCCGCCGCCATGGCCGCCAAAGCCGCTGAGGAAGCCGAGGCTGCCAGGTTGGCTGAGGTCGCAAGGGCCGTGGAGCCCGTGGCCGCAGAAGAGCCCGTCGCCGCAGCGGAGCCTGTGGCTTCAGCAGAGCCTGTCGCCGTCACTGAGCCTGTCGCCGCCGCAGACCCCGCCGCTGTCGCAGAGCCTGTCGCCGTCACTGAGCCTGTCGCCGTCACAGAGCCCATCGCCGTCACTGAGCCTGTCGCCGTCGCAGAGCCCGTCGCTGTAGCGGAGCCCGTCGCTGCGGCAGAGCCTGTCGCCGTCGCAGACCCCGCCGCTATCGCAGAGCCCGTCGCCGTCCCGGAGCCAATAGTTGTCGCGGCCGTGGAGCCCGCAGCTCCCGAAGCGGTCCAGCTCGCGCCTGTCGCCGAAGTCGCCAAGGCTTCCGAGGAAGCCCGGCCAGTCGAGGCGGCGCCGATAGTCCCCGCCCTCGCCCCGGCCAGCCTTCCGGTGGCCCTGGCCCGGTCCTTCCCCCTCGCCGAGGGCTTCAGGGGCTTCAAGCCCGTCGTAGGCACCTGGAAGCTCGGGGATGTCCTGGCCGTCCACCTCGAGCCGACCGAGTACTTTGCCAAGATGATCCTCCCTCTAGGCCTCCCCAAGGGCCCCTCGCGCTACACCTTTACCGCCAAGTCCACCGGCTGGGCCTGGGTTGGCTTTGGCCTCCATTTCGCGGCCTCCGGCGCCCTGACCCACAAGGGCTATGGCGAGGGCCGCTCCTGGCTCGTCTGGCTCACGAGCGATCCGACCCACCTGGGCAGCGCCGCGACCCATCTCCAGCTCTACCGCTCGGACTATGACACCCAGCTCTTTCCCATAGAGGACCTGGTTGTCCCCGAGTCGATCTACGACCGGAACGAGATACAGATCGAGGTCCAGCCTTCGACCGGCACGGTGCGTGTCCTGATCAATGGCCAGCTGAGGCTCGAGAAATCAGGCCTTGCGGGCCTTGCCGGCGGGGACTATGTAGTCCTGCGCGCCTTGGACAAGGCGGAATTCGAATCCTTCATGGCAGAAGAACTCAATGAGTAGGCGGTTTCCCATGAACAGAGGACAGGTATCCGACATGGCGGGCAATGCCCCTTCCACTCCCAGGAAACGGGACTTCGCCCGGCGCCGGTCGATGGCTTCCCTCGTCATGGCCACCCTCCTGCTTGGGGCCTGCTCCAACCTGATCACCGGGGATAGCCTCAAGGAAAAAGTCCAGGATGCGGTCGGGGAGGCGAATGCCAAGCCGGTCAAGATCACTGTCCAGCCGGATCCCAACAATCCCGGTGGCTCCCCCTCCCTCAGCGGAGAGGTGGACGAGAAGATCGGGGTCGAATTCCCTCTGTCCACCACGGTGTTCTCGGCCTACGCCTTCAAGAATTGGACGGTATCCGGCAGTGGCACTGTCCTGTTCACCTCCACGACCTCGGCCTCGACCAAGGTTACTGTCAAGGCGGGCCCCACGAGCGCCGCCGATCCTATCGTGATCCAGGCCAATTACTACAACAAGCCTACCGTCACCGTAGACCCATCGAAAGACACGGGGGTGCTGATCAACAAGAAGATCACCCTGGATTTTAGCCAGGAAATGGATCCAGATACGGTCATCCTGGGCAATGTGTCGGTGCTCGAGAAAAGCGGGACGGCTACGGTCTTTACCGATGTCACCTCCACCTATTTCGAGAAGATCGTCCCCCTGGCGGGCAACGTCGGCTACTATCTGGTCTACAAATCCGGACAGAGACTCAAGCAGAACTACAACTACAAGGTTACCCTCATTCCCACGTCGATCAAGGACAAGTACCAAGTCCCGATGGAGCGCTTTGATGCCCAGGTCTTCAAGACAGGGACCGGGATCGATGAGATCGCCCCGGCGGTCAACAGCGTCTATGTCCGTCGACTCGTCTCGGATACCTCCTCAACCTCCTCGAGCATGGCCACCGGCTCGAATATCGCCTATCTCTCCGTCGACGCCGCGGACAACATCGACGGCAATGTGGCCTCAATCACCGTGACCGAATGGATAGGCGGGTCCCAGGTGGTCAACTACGACGAGGCCGACGCCGAGCATTACGATGACGGGGCCGTCGGGGGCTATAAGGGCTACAAGATCACTTACGCCGAGGAAAACATCCCCTATCCCATCGCGACCGCTGAGGGCCAGGGCTTGAGGACGATAAAGATCCAGGCGACCGATGGAAACGGCAACATCACCGACATCGGGGCCGCCGGAGTCGCCACGATCAATTACGACACCATGCCGCCCGCGGCCGTCTCTGGGCTGAGCCTGACGGCCCTGGCCGGCGGCAAGGTCAGGTTGGACTGGTCCAATCCTGGCGACAGCGACTACTATTCCGCCAAGCTGTCCTGGTCCTGGGCGGACTCCAGCCATCCTGGCTCGACGACTGTCGTAAGCCCGACCTCGACCTACACGACTCCCGTCCTCACCGATGGCTCCTATACCTTCAGCGTGCGCAGCGTGGACACTGCCGGGAATGAGTCGTCGACAGCCTCGGGGACAAAGACCACGGACAGCAATCCTCCCGCGACTGTGACCGGCCTATCTGCCACGCCGAATTCCGGCGGCACTGTCACCCTGAGCTGGACCAACCCGGGCGACCCGGACTACGCCCAGGCCAATATCTCCTGGACCGATGGCGGGACCCACACGGGCAGCGCCACCGCCGCCTATCCCCTCACCACCTTCACTTCTGGAGTCCTGGTGGACGGAAGCTATACCTTCTCCGTGACGACCCAGGACGAGATCGGCAATATCCAGCCCACAGCGGTGACCAAGGTGGCAGTCGCTGATGGCACGCCGCCGACGGTGACGATCACGGGCCCCTTCACGACGAGCGGTGGGTCGACGAGCCTGACCGCGCTGAAGAAGGGCGATACCGGCTACTACAAGGTCGTGTTCGGCGAGAGCAGCGCGGCCCTGACTGGGGTAAGCGTGGCCGCGAAGATCAGCGCGATAGCGCCTACGGCGACAGTCGGGACGATAAGCGCGAGCGGATCGGGGCTGACCTGGAACATCGCCGTGCCCATAGGCGCGAGCAGCGCCGAGGGGACGGTGGGGATCCGGGTGGCCGCAGGCGCGGTGCAGGATGTAGCCGGAAACACCTCGGCGCAGAAGGACTCGGCGTCGACGTTCAGCGTGGACAACACGGCGCCGACGGTGGCGATGACCGGCCCCTTCCCGACGAGCGGCGGTACGACGAGCCTGACGGCCGTGTAGAAGGGCGGGACGGGCTACTACACGGTGGCGTTCGGGGAGAGCAGCGCCACCCTGACCGCATCGGGGGTGGCCTCGAAAATCACGGCCCAGGTGTCGGGGGCCAGCGCAGGGACGATCAGCGCGACGGACAGCGGGGACGGCCTGACCTGGTACATAGCTGTGCCCATAGGCGCGAGCAGCGCCGAGGGGACGGTGGGGATCAGGGTGGCCGCCGGAGCGGTGCAAGATGTGGCGGGCAACACCTCGGCGCTGAAGGACTCGGCTTCGGCCATCAACGTGGACAACACGGCGCCGACGGTGGCGGTGACAGGCCCCTTCACGACGAGCGGGGGGACGACGAGCCTGGCGGCCGTGAAGAAGGGCGGGACGGGCTACTACACGGTGGTCTTTAGCGAAAGCGCCGCCACCCTGACCGCATCGGGGGTGGCCTCGAAAATCACGGCCCAAGTGACGACAGCCAGCGCGGGGACGATCAGCGCGACGGACAGCGGGGACGGCTTGACCTGGTACATCGCGGTGCCTGCGAGCGGGACGAGCGCCGAGGGGACCATCGGGATCAGGGTGGCCGCCGGAGCGGTACAGGACGTGGCGGGCAACACCTCGGCGCTGAAGGACTCGGGGTCGACGTTTAGCGTTGACAATACGGCGCCGTCGGTCACGATCACCGGCCCCTTCACGGCGAGCGGCGGGACGACGAGCCTGACGGCCGTGCAGAAGGGTGGGACCGGCTACTATACGGTGGCCTTTGGCGAGAGCAGCGCAACCCTGGATGCCGCGGCCGTTGAAGCTAACCTTAGCGCCACCGGGTCGGGGGCGACCGTGGGCACGATCACCGCGACGGACAGCGGCGACGGGCTGAAGTGGTACGTGGCCGTGCCTATCGACGGCGCAAGCGCCGATGGAACGGTGGGGCTGAGGGTAGCCGTGGGAGCGGTCCAGGATGCCGCCGGCAACCCGTCGGCCCAGAAGGATTCGACGACCTCCTTTGCCGTGGATACCACGCCGCCGACGGTGACAATCACGGGCCCCTTCACGACGAGCGGTGGGTCGACGAGCCTGACCGCGCTGAAGAAGGGCGATACCGGGTATTACAAGGTCGTGTTCGGCGAGAGCAGCGTGGCCCTGACAGGGGCAAGCGTGGCCGCGAAGGTCAGCGCGATAGCGCCTACGGCGACAGTCGGGACGATAAGCGCGAGCGGATCAGGGCTGACCTGGAACATCGCTGTGCCCATAGGCGCGAGCAGCGCCGAGGGGACGGTGGGGATCCGGGTGGCCACAGGCGCGGTGCAGGATGCGCTTGGCAACCTGTCGACGGAGAAGGACTCGGCGTCGACGTTCAGCGTGGACAACACGCCGCCGACGGTGACGATCACCGGCCCCTTCACGACGAGCGGCGGGACGACGAGCCTGACGGCCGTGAAGAAGGGCGGGACGGGCTACTACACGGTGGCGTTCGGGGAGAGCAGCGCCACCCTGACCGCATCGGGGGTGGCCTCGAAAATCACGGCCCAGGTGTCGGGGGCCAGCGCAGGGACGATCAGCGCGACGGACAGCGGGGACGGCCTGACCTGGTACATAGCTGTGCCCATAGGCGCGAGCAGCGCCGAGGGGACGG
>JAKPBN010000168.1 GCA_029778945.1 Spirochaetota bacterium | reverse complement strand
GGCCATGCCCGGGGGACCGGCGACCCCGGAGCCCCCTCGACCTGGCTCAAGGTCAGCCTCTATTCCAGCTTCGCCGAGCTCAGCCCCTATCGCAGCTCCGACGGGGCAGCCTATTCCGTCCCGGCTCCGACCTCGGCCTCGGTTATTCGCCTCCTCCGCCGGTGATCGAAACCCTGGGCAGGAGGATGGCCTCAGGGCCGTACATGGGCGTAGCCAGGGCCAGCTCCCTTGAGAGACGCAGGCCTGAGGCGTTGTCCCCCAGCTTGCCGGCGACGGAGCCGCCTGAGACCGGATAGCGGCTCTGGCCATCCGAGACATAGGCCAGGCGGATCTCAGCCCCAAAGTCCCCGGTGTCGAGGTCGACCCCAAAGTCCGAGAAATAGGCGACCTCGAGGTGGGGGCGGGCGCGGAGTTCGGCGCGGCTCTGGGCGCCCGGGGCGACCGAAAAGAGGGGATGGTCGCCGGCGGCCGGAAGGCCAAGGTAGTGGGTGTGGCGCAGGGGCCCGGAGAGCCTCGTGGCGACTCCGGCCGGGCTGAGGGCGAGCCGCTCGAGGGGCGAACCCTCGAGGTCCCGGGGCGCCGAATCGGGAGAGCCCGGGAGGTAGGCCTCGGCGGTGATCTCCAGGGGATCAAAGTCCCCGGCCCTGGCGCCCGCCCCGCAGAGGGCTTGGCCGAGGGAAAGGGGAGAGGCCTTGGAGTAGACCCGGGAGGCGTTGAGATTGCGGAACCAATAGCCCAGGACCTCGGTGGCCTCCTGTCCGGTGAGGATGAGGGGGAGGTCGAGGCCTTGGGGGGTGGGCACTGCCCTGGCGCGGTCGGCGACCAGGCTGAGGCGGCTTTGGACCTGGGCGGCCAGGAGCCCTAGGTCAGGCTCGGAAAAGGAAAGGAAGTCCGTGAGCTCCACCGGGCCCGCCGCCGAGGGGGCGTCGACGGTGTACTCGATATAGCCCTTCCAGGCCTGCCAGGCCGCGTCGAGGCCCCGGGAATTCCTCTGCCGGGTCTCCACCCGGGTCAGGAATAGCTCGAGGGAGTTGATCCTGGGACCTCGGCCATGGCCGGGGAGGATCGGTGCCTGGGCCGAGTAGAGGGCTTCCCTCAGCTCCTCGAGCCAGGCGGCGGGCTCCCGCTGGGCAAAGCCGCTTTGGGGGAAGCCGGCCGTTGGGGAGGCCTCGGGGAGGGGATACCAGGGGTTGCGGGACTTGGAGGCGGCGAAGCGGGCCCGCTCGGCGGCCGCCCGGATCTCCGCTTCAGTGAAGCTGGGGTGGAGGGAGACGCTGGCCTCGCCCCGGCACCGGGTCCCGGACCCGTCGAGGCCGTCGACATAGACCGAGAGGCGGTAGTCCAGAGTCTCCACCTGCCTAGCCATGTCCGGGCCCTCCCGGACGAAGACGGCCTCGGCGCCCTCGCGCCTCCTTTCCGCCAGCCTCCAGTCGGCCAGGCCGGGCCGGGAGGAAATAACCTTTACAATTGTATCTATCATCATCCTAGCCTCATCCTGGTCTTGACGGAGGGTCCGCCGGAGGACACCTTGACGAATTCCTTTTAGCCCTTGCCGCAGGCCCCGGAGCCCCCAAGCTCGAATTCCCGGGAGACCATCGTGATGGCCTTGAGGACATCCGGGACATAGCCGGAGCAGACCACGGGAGAGGCCAAGCGGCCCGTGAGCCTGCCTCCCTTGATCTCGCGCCCCAGCATGGCCTTGAGCTGGATGCCCCAGTTGCGGGGATCCTCCAT
>JAKPBN010000165.1 GCA_029778945.1 Spirochaetota bacterium | reverse complement strand
ACGCTTCGCTAGGCCTCAGGCTCTGTGTCTCTGTGGCCCTGTCTATTTAGCCTATCGACTACCTGGCATCTGGCCGCCTTGCATCATCTTGGCCATGGCGCCCTTGTTTTTGGCCATCTTTTTCATCATCAGCTTGGATTTCTCGAACTTCTTGAGGAGGCGGTTGACCTCGGCCACCGAGGTGCCCGAGCCCTTGGCGATCCGGGTGCGGCGGCTAGGCCCGATGATGAGGTGGTTAGTCCTCTCCTTCCGGGTCATGGACAGGAGGATAGCCTCCTCATATTTCATCCCCGAGGTGTCGATCTGGGACTCGTCCACCTGGCCGGCCAGGCCTGGGATCATGTCCAGCATGCCCTTCATGGAGCCCATCTTTTTCATCCGCTTGAGTTGGTCGAGGTAGTCCTCCAGGGTAAAGGTCTCGTCCATCATCTTGGCCTCAAGGGCCTCGGCCTCGTCCTGGTCAAAGACTGCCTGGGCCTTCTCGACCAGGCCGACCACGTCGCCCATGCCCAGGATGCGGCCGGCCACCCGGTCGGGGTAGAAGGGCTCGAGGCCCTCGGGCTTTTCGCTGACGCCCACAAACTTGACCGGCTTGCCCGTCACCGAGCGCAGGGAGAGGGCGGCTCCGCCCCGGGCGTCGGAGTCGAACTTGGAGAGGATCACCCCGGTGATGCCCACTTTTTCGTCAAAGGTCTTGGCTATGTCGGCCGCGGCCTGGCCGGTCATCGCGTCGGCCACGAGGAGGGACTCGTCGGGCTTGACCGCGTCCCTGACCTGGACGAGCTCGTCCATCATGGCCGCGTCGATCTGGAGGCGGCCCGTGGTGTCCACGATGAGGGTGTCGAAGAGCTCATGCCTGGCCTTGGCCAGGGCGGCCTTGGCCACCTTGACGGGGTCGGTGGCGCCCTCCTCCCGATAGACCTCGACGCCGATCTGGGCGCCCAGGACGGAGAGCTGCTCCACGGCGGCGGGGCGGACCAGGTCGCAGGCGGCTATGAGGACCTTGCGGCCCTTGCCCTTGAGCTGGTAGGCGAGCTTGGAGGCCGTGGTGGTCTTGCCCGAGCCCTGGAGGCCAAGGAGGAGGATGACCGAGGTGGTGTCCGGGCCCTTGAGGACGAGGTCCTGACGACCCTCCCCCAGGAGGGCGACCATGCGGTCATGGACGATCTTGATAAACTGCTGGCCCGGCTGGACGGCCCGGAGGACCTTCTCGCCCTTGGCCTCCTCGAGGGTGGCGTTGACAAAGCGCCTGACCACCCGGAGGTTCACGTCCGCCTCGAGGAGGGCGAGCTTGATCTGCTCGACGGCCTCCTCGACATTCTTCTCGGTGATCTGGGACTTGCCGCCGATGGTCCTGACAATGTCCCCGAATTTCTGGCTTATCTTCTCGAGCATGCAGTTCCTCTTTAGGGGGGCGCCGCGCGCGCCCGGGGTGGGGAATTATTGCCCGAAGGGGACTTAAGCGTCAATGCGAGGGGGCCGGGAGGCGGCCCCGCAGGCCTAGAGGCTGCCCTTGACCCCGATGGCCTCGGCCGCGGGCCTCATGCCCAAGATAGTCTCCTGGATGAGGTCCTCGAGGCTGAGGCCCATCATGGCGGCGCCCTTCTCTATGACCTCCCGGCTGCAGCCGGCGGCAAAATTGAGGGCCCCCCATTTTTTCTTCACCGACTTGACCTCGAGGTCGAGGATGCTTTTCGACGGCCTGACATAGGCGCAGGCGGTGATAAAGCCCGTGAGCTCGTCCACCGCAAAGAGGGCCTTCTCCATGACATGGATGGGCTCCACATCGCTGCACAGGCCCCAGCCATGGCTCTCGACGGCCCGGATAAAGGCCTCAGGATACCCCGCGGGGGCCAGGATCTCCCGGGCATGCTTGAGGTGCTCCTCAGGGTAGCGACCATAGTCCACATCGTGGAGGAAACCCACGAGGCCCCAGAAGTCCTCGTCCTCGCCGTACTTTTTTGCGAAGTGCCGCAGGGCGGCCTCGACGGCCAGGGCATGGCGGTACTGGGAATCCTCGGTGTTATATTCCTTCCAGAGCTTTTCTGCGGCCGCGTGGTCCAGCATGCTGTCCTCCCCTAGGGTTGCTCCTCGTGATCATAGCCACCCTCAGGCGGGAGGGCAACTGTCGCCGGGGGGCCACGGAAAAACCGCTAGGGCATAAAAAAACGGTATGCCTGGACGTCAGATCGCATACCGTTGGTGAAGGTTGCCCCTCAAGGATATTTTCGGCAGGCCCGGAATAAACCTTAAATTTAGTCGCATCACTCTTTTCCCAGGGCCTTGAGGTGATAGGCGGCGGAGTCGGCTATGCCCCGGTAGAGGCTCTCCGAGGCCAGGAGGCCCTCCCGGAGGTCCTTGGCCCGGCCGCCTAGGATATCCGCCAGGGGGGGGAGGAGGAAGCCGATGATGTCCGAGGCCGCAGAGCCCAAGAGGCGGGCGTCGACCTCGTCGAGCCTGGCCAGGCGGGGTCCGGGATGGAGGCCCGAGGCCAGCTCGGCCCGGGCGGCGGCGGCTTCCCGGACAGCCCCAAGGGCCAGGTCCCGGCAGGCCTCCAGCTCGAGCCTGAGTTCCTCGAGGCCCTGGGCGGCCCCTAGGGCGGCAGCGGCATCCTCCTCGATGGCCGCGATCCTGGCCAGGCGGAGATCGAGCTCCTCCCTGGCCGGGGCCATAGATAGAAGGTCCTCGGGCCGGGCCGTGCCCAGGCCAGGGATAGCCAGGCCCGCATCGCCCAGGCGGAGGGTCGGCGGGGAAGAGGGCCGACCTAGGCGGCTCTCAAACCACCAGGCGTAGAGGGCCATGCGCTGGTCGCTGCGCAGGGGGCGGCCGGCCGCGTCCACGGCCCAGCTGGCTCCCCCGGAAAAAAGGGCCGCGGCCTTGGCCGTCTCCGCCGGGCCAAGGCGGTGGCCGGCCGAGAGGGAGCGCTGCTCAAAGAGACTCGCCTGGGCATGGGTCCGGCCCCCGGGAAAACCCAGGTCGAGGCCGGCCATATAGATAGCCCTGGCCCCCAGGACCCGGGCAAAGTCCCAGGCCGTGGTGGCCACCGAACCCCCGGCCCCCAGGCGGCCCTTGGCCCCGGCCCTGGCCTCGATCGCCAGGCCTAGGGGAAAGAGGGAGCCGCAGAGGAAGGCGGCCCGGGAAGGAAAGCGGAAGACCGCCGGCCAGGCCGCGGACTCCGAGATGAGAATAGAGGAGGGGCAGGAAAGGCCCTCGAGGTGGCGCCAGTTCCAGTACTGGGGGTCGACCACGATGAGGAAGTCAGGCTCGATGCCCTGGCGCAGGACCGAGCGCAGGGCCGTGTCGACGCACACGAGGAGGAGCCTTTCCCTCAGGGCCGGCAGGAGGGGCAGGATATCATCCAGGCTAGGGCCGGCGGCCAGGACCAGGACGGGGAGGCCCTCAAAACTCCCCTCTAGGCGGGCCGTCCCGGGGAGGCTGCCCACGAGGGGGAGGTTGTGGGCCAGGTTTCTCACCCAAAGCCGGCCAAAGCGCCGGAGGGTGTTTTCGTTGATGCCCTCCTTGGAGGCATAGCGGTCCGCGGCGGCCCGCAGGGGGAGGTACCATTCCGGGAAGGCCCGCTCGAGGGCCTGGTTGGAGAGGAGGGCCAGGCGGCTGGCCCCTACCTCGTCGAGAAGTCCCACCAGGGCCTCCGGCGGCCCGCCGACCATAAAGCCCAGGCCCTCGTCCGCCAGGCTGGACCTGAGATCCCTCAGGGCCAGGGCCTGGGCGAGGAGGGAGGCCGAGGCCTCGCAGACAATCACCCGCTGGACTAGCCTTCCTGCCAGGAGGGCCTCGGCCAGGTAGCCCAGGCCAAAGCCCAGGACTATGGCGGTGTCCGCCGCCGGAGGAAGGGCCCGGGCCAGGCGGGAGGCCTCGGCCTGGGGGGCATGGGCCGAGTGGATGAGGCGGGCTCCCGGGCCCTCCCCAAGCCGGGCCGAGGGCTGGCCGGCGGGGGAGGCAAAGGCCTGGAGCCGGACCTCGCCGGCGTCAACGGCGCCGCCGGAGGCGGCGAGCCTCAGCAGGGCCGCGAGCTCCGGAAGACGGCCGGCGAGGGCCTCGAGGTTAGCCTCGAAGAGAGTCGCCGAGGGGAGGATGTCCCGGCCATCGGAAGGGGGGCTCATCTCAGCTCGAGCTCAATCACGGTGCCCGGCCCCACGGGGCTTCCGGGGGCGGGGGACTGGGTCTCCACATAGCCCTCGCCCTTGAGGCGGACCACGAGGTCCGGGCGCTCCAGGAGGGGGAGAAGAAGGCGCTTGGGGCTGCCCCGGAGGTCAGGCATCGTGTCCCCCACCTGGACGGGGGAAAGGCGGGGGAGGCTCACCGAGCCCGGGTGGCTGATCGTGGGGCTGTCCCCCCGGGGCATGTCGGTGACCTGGAGGACGGCCTCGGCCGCCTCCCTGACCACGGGGGCCGCGATCTGGCCGCCATAATAGGAGGCGCCCTTGGGCTTGATGATGGCCAGGTAGAGGACAACCCGGGGACTGTCCGCGGGAAAGATGGCCAGGGTCGAGGCGATATAGTCGGTGGCGGAATACCGCCGGGTCTCCCGGTCGATCATCTGGGCCGTGCCGGTCTTGACCGCCATGGGCAGGTCCTTGACCTTGGCCCGCCAGCCCGTGCCCCCCTTGCCGGCGACCATCTCCATCGAGGCCAGGATAGCCTTGGAGGACTCGGGGCTGATCACCCGCCGCACGACCTGGGCCTGGTTGGCATAGACCAGCTCTCCCGTGGGCTTGCGCACTTCCCTGACCACAATGGGCTTCATGAGGAGGCCCCCGTTGGCCACGGCCACCGCGGCCTGGAGCATCTGGACCCCGGTCACGAGGATCTCCTGGCCCATCGCGATAGTCGGCTTGGAGCGCAGGGACCAGGACTCGGGGGAGCCCAGGCGGCCGGCGGACTCCCCGGGCAGGGCTATGCCCGTCCTCGAGCCAAAGCCATAGGCCACAAGCTTGCTGTAGAAGTCCAGGGGCTGGACCTTGTCCGAGGCATAGGCCGCCCCGGCGTTGCAGGAGAACTCGAGGATCTTCTCCAGGTTGACTTCCCCATGGACCCCCAGGCACTTGATCGTTATGGGCTCTCCCGAGGGCGTCGTCCTGCGGTAGGCCCCGTCGCAGACAAAGGTGGACCTGCCGTCTATCGCCCCCAGGTCGAGGATCGAGGAGAGGGTAAAGACCTTGAAGACCGAGCCCGGCTCATAGGAATAGACCGAGGGCCAGTCATACCAGGAGGCCGAGGGATACTCGTAATAGCTGTTAGGGTCGAAATCCGGCATGGCCACATAGGAGAGGATCTCCCCGTTCCGGGCGTCGGCGGCCAGGAGGATAAGGGCCTCGGCCCCGGTGTCCTCCATGGCCTTGCGGGCTATCTCCTCGAGGGAAAACTGCAGGGCCGTGTCTATGCTGAGCACAAGCTCGTTGCCCTTGAGGCCCTCGTCCTCCATGGCCGTGGCCCGGGCTGGCTGGGGCAGGAGTTCGTCCTCGTACTTGGTCTCAAGGCCCTCGAGGCCCTTATTGCCGTCCCCCACAAAGCCTATGAGGTGGGAGGCCAGGCTCTTTTCCGGATAGAGGCGGCCCTCGACCTTTTCCACGACTATGCCGTCAAAGCTGCCCTGGGACTTGCCGTCCTGGACGGCCCGGGCCATCTGGGGGCTGACCCGGCGCCGGAGGTAGAAAAAGTCGCTCTGGCTCGTGTCGTAGCGCTGGCCTATGTCCCCGGCCTCGAGGCCCAGGACCTGGGCCAGGCGGGGAAGCTCGGCCTTGAAGTCCTCGGCCCTGGTCTCGGGCTTCCAGACGGCGATGTTATAGAGGGAGGTGTCCAGGGCGAGGAGGCGACCGGTCCGGTCCACGATAAGGCCCCGCTCGACCGGCCGGGTGTAGGTGGAGCGGGCCTGGCGGGGTCCAAGGGCCAGGCTGGCATAGCGGCCCAGGACGGCCAGGGCGGCCAGGGACAGGAGGCCCAGGACGACCCAGTACCTAAAGCGATGGGGCAGCTTCATGCCTTGAGTCCCCGGGGAGGGCGGGGCCCAAAGAGGGGGCCCCCCAGGATGCGGCCGGCCAGGGAATCCACGGGCAGGGGACCGTAGCTGCGGGAATCCAGGGATTCCTTGAGATTGTCCCCCAGGAGAAAGACCGAGTTGTCCGGGAGCCTCACCGAGGGTCCCAGGATGGCGGCCTCCCCGGCCTCCAGGCCCAGGTCAAGATGGCCCCCCCGGAGCCTCTCCCCTTCGATGGCCAGGACGAGGGGCCCCCGCTCGGCTACTCGCTTGATCACCGCTCCACCCCCACCAGGGCTAGCCGCGACCACAACCTCCCCCACCTGGGGTTGGGCCCAGCGGAGAAAATAGGCCCCGGGCAGGCCCAGGGGGGGCCGCAAGCCATAGGCGCAGCGCAGGACTAGGACCACATCCCCCTGGCGGTAGCGAGGGAGCATGGAGGGGCCGTCCACGACGGCCAAGTCAAGGAAAAAGCCCTTGATCGCCAGGGCGAGAAGGGCTGCGGCGAGGATTATCGCTCCGGTCCGGGACTTTCTTGGTCGCATAAGGCAGGCGTTACTATAATGCCCCCGCCGGGAAATGTCGATAAAACTGTAGCCGCTATGGAAACGATCATCGCCCGCCAGTCCGTCGCCCGCCGTCGGCGTCCCTATGCCCCCATCTCCGGGGCGGGGCCTAAAGTCCCATTGGGCGGAAGCTCAGGCCTGGGTGTCTGGCCCCAGAGGCCGGCCAAGCGCAAGTCCAGCGCTAGCGGCCCAAGGCCCAAGCCCCAGGCAAAGGCCAAGGTGGGGCTCTTTGAGGCCCAGCCCAAGGCCAAGGTCCGGCGAGGGTGGAAATTCCCGGAGGCGCCGGGCCTCAAGGCCTTCCTGGCCAAGTCCACGGGCAAGCTCAGGTTCTTTTCCTTGGCCCTGGCGGGCGCGGCGGCCAGAAAGAGCAGCTTCAATCCCGGCCCGGTCAGCGAGGGCTTTATGCCCCTCCTCCTGCCCGGCCCCATTCCAGAGTCCCCCTCCGAACCTTTTGCGGAAAAGCCTCGGGCCACCCCAGGAAAGCTCGGCCCAGCGCTTGGATATTCGGGGGCCGGCCTCCTCCTCGCCATCCTGGGCCTGGGGATCTTGACCCTGGCCAGGCCTAGTTTTCCCCTGCCCAAGGGCGGACTCCTCCCGGGCCCCACCCTGGGCGGGACTACCGTCAACGATCCCCTCCTGGACTATCTCAGCCCGGAGCTGATCCTCCAAGTCTCGGACTCAGACCTCCAGGGCCTTCCCATACCCAAGTCCCTCGAGCTCTCAAGCTACCGGGTAAAGCCCGGGGACAGCCTGGCCGGCATTAGCCGCCGCTTTGGCCTCTCCGTGGACAGCCTCGTCAGCCTCAATGGGATCAAGAGCATCAAGGCCCTAAAGGCAGGGGCGGAGCTCAAGGTGCCCAACATGGACGGCATTATCCATATCGTGACCAAGGGGCAGAGCCTTGGCTCCATAGCCCGCTCCTACCGTACGGACCTGACCGCCCTGGCCGATGTCAACGACCTGGGCTCGGGCTCTATCCGCCCCGGCCAGACCCTCTTTATCCCCGGGGCCCGCCTTCCCCAGGAAACCCTCAAGAAAATCTATGGCACCTCGGTGATCTGGCCTGGACGGGGACCCATCTCCTCCTGGTTCGGCTACCGGGCCGATCCCTTCACCGGGGTCAGGCGCTACCATGCGGGCATCGATATCGTCGTGCCCATGGGCAGCTCCATAAAAGCGGCCATGGACGGGGTTGTGGCCGACGCAGGCTACAACGGCAACTACGGCAACTATGTGATCTTAAGCCATGGGGATGGCATGCAGACCCTCTATGGCCATCTCACGTCCTATTCGGTGAGGCCGGGCCAAAGACTGGCCCAGGGCAGCATCCTCGGCCTCTCGGGCAACACAGGCTACAGCACCGGTCCCCACCTTCATTTTGGGGTCTATAAAGGCGGTGTTGCCGTCGATCCCTTGAAGCTCCTTAAATAGTCCCCAGGCAGGAGTCCTCAATGCCAGGATCCTGCCGGCGGTATTGTCCAATCGCGCCAGCCCGGAGGTTCTTGTGAAGCGTCTTGTCGTCGGACTCGTGGGACTCCTCGCCCTTTTTACGTTTATCCGGGACTATACCGGGGGAAGCGCCGCGGCCCAGGACCCCAAACCCACGGCGGTGACCGCCCAGTTCCGCCCCTAGATGAGAAATTAGGCTAAAAATCGAAGATTTTTTCGAATTGTGACCCGGGGTTTCTAGAAAGGGTCGTGATATATTTGAGAGATTGAGCTTAGTGGCAGAGAGTGTATAGTTTTTTCTAATCGTTATTAGCCGAAGCGTATAAATCTGTAGACTTAATAGGAAGATCCAAAGCCTCCCGCCGGGAGGCTTTTTTCTTGCAACGTCATATTCAAAAAGAAATTACCCCGTTCACGAAAACCCGGATAATTGCTTGGCACGCTTATTGCATAGTAATTACCGGAGTGCAAGCATGAAAGAACCTACAGATGCGAAGAGCCAAGAAGACATCCTCCGTTCCTATTATGCGGCCATCAAGCGCGTGAGCCTGCTCACGGCAGAAGAGGAAAGGGAGCTCTCCGCAGGGATAGCCCGGGGCGAAGAAGCCGCCCGCAAGCGCCTCATCGAGGCCAACCTGAGACTCGTGGTCAAGATCGCCCGGAGCTATGTCACCCCCGACATGCCCCTGGTCGACCTCATCCAGGAAGGGAACGTGGGCCTCATCAAGGCCGCCGAGAAATTCGACGGCGAGAGGCTGGTGCGGTTCTCGACCTATGCCTCCTGGTGGATCCGCCAATCCATCACCCGGGCCCTGGTCAACAGCCGCCGGGCAATCAGGCTGCCCCACCGCAAGGAAGAGCTCCTCAAGCGGGTCCAGAGAACCTATAACGCCCTCACCCAGGTCCTCCAGAGGGAGCCCAACTCCGCGGAGATCGCCGCCGAGCTCGACCTTTCCACCGCGGCCGTCGAGGCCGTGATGGGCATGTCCACCACCCTAGTCTCCCTGGACGCGGAAACCGGCGAGGACTCGGGCTCCGTGGCCGATGTCTACGAGGACTTTACCTACAGCCCAGACAACGAGCTGCTCGAGGCCTGCAGCCGGGAAGAGGCGGTCAAGATGCTCGAGGTCCTCCTCGAGAAGGAAAAGAAGATACTCCTCTACCGCTTCGAGTTCTGCGACGGGGAAAAGTACACCCTCAAGCGCATTGGCGCCGAGCTGGGGATCTCCCCGGAGACCGTGCGCCAGATCGAAAAGCGGGCCCTGAAAAAGCTCAGGGACTACTCCCCGGACAGCCTGGGCCTGCCTCTTTATTAGGAACCGGAGGACGCCGGGCATTGCAGGCCTCATCCGGGGGCGGCTATAGTCGAGCCCGATGGCCAAAGCAAGAAAAACCGCCGGGAAGGGCCCCAGGCCAGCCTCCCGGACTAGGAAAAGCGGAACCCGGGCCACCAAGACTAGAGGCCGAGGGGGCCATCGGGCCGCCGGCATCTGGGCCGCTGGCCTTGTGGCCCTGGCCCTCGGCCTGACCCTGGCCATCAGCCTCCTCAAGTCTAGTCCTCCAGCGATTCCAGAACCCGAGCCCAGGCCTCCCCTAGCTATCGCCCCGGAGCCTGGTCCGGCCCACAATCCCGACCTTTCAGCCCCGGATTTTGACGCCCTGGCCAGGGAGGCCGGCAATCTTGGGATCGCGGGAACCCGAGGCCAGGAAAAGCCCAGGACCACCGGGGTCAAGCTCTCGGTCCAGCCCGGCCCGGAGAGGCTCCGCCCCCAAAGGCCCAAGGCCGGCCCCCGCCTGATCCTCGTGATAGATGACGCCGGCCATAATCTCGAGCAGCTCGAGCCCTTCCTCAAACTCCCCTTCCCGGTCACGATCGCCGTCCTGCCCGGCCTGGCCTATTCCAGGCAAGCCGCCGAGGCCGCCCTGGCCGCGGGCAAGGAAGTGATCCTCCACCAGCCCATGGAGGCCCTGGGAGGCCAGGATCCAGGGCCGGGGGCTATCAGCCTGGGCATGGCCCCCGCGGAGGCCTCGGCCATAGTCAGGGCCAACCTCGACTCCCTGCCCGGGGTCAAGGGCATGAACAACCACGAAGGCTCGGCGGTCAGCCGGGACGAGGCCCTCATGGGGGCCATCATGGGCGTTGCAAAAAAGCGGGGGATTTACTATCTTGACTCTCTTACCGTCTCGGACACGGCTGCCAGGGCAGTCGCGTCCCGGGAGGGAATCCTCCACTGGGAGCGCGACGTGTTTCTCGACAACAGCCCCGACCGGGTATCGATCATCCATTACCTCGACGTGGGCAAGCGAAAGGCCGAGAAAAACGGGGCCGCGGTGATGATTGGCCATGTCTGGTCGGCCAATCTGGCCCAAACCCTCACGGAGCTCTATCCCGGCCTCATAGCCGAGGGCTTTTCCCTGTCCACGATCTCCAAGGTGATGCTGGAGGAGGCCGATGCTAGTTCTGGGGATTGAGTCCTCCTGTGACGAGACGGCCGCCGCCGTGGTCGAGGACGGGCGCCGGATCCTCTCGGACGTCGTCGCCACCCAGATACCCTTCCATGCGGCCTACCAGGGCGTCGTGCCCGAGATAGCCAGCCGCAAGCATAGCGAGTGGATCCACGGGGTGGTCTCCCGGGCCCTCTCCGAGGCCGGCCTTGGCCCCGCCGGACTCGACGGGATCGCCGTCACCGCCCGCCCGGGCCTCGTGGGCTCCCTCCTCGTGGGCCTTTCCTTCGCCAAGGGCATGGCCTATGCCCTCGACAAGCCCCTGATCGGGGTAAACCACATCCTGGCCCACCTCTACGCTCCCCAGCTTGTAAGCCCCATCCCCTATCCCTTCCTGGGCCTCCTCGTCTCAGGGGGACATTCGATCATCTGCAAGGCCCTGGACGTCGCGGAGATCGAGATCCTGGGCACGACTATCGACGACGCCGCCGGGGAGGCCTTTGACAAGGTCTCCAAATATTATGGCTTTGGCTATCCCGGGGGAGCCTATATCGACAGGCTTGCCCAGGAGGGGGATGAGACCGCCTTCCGCTTTCCCAAGCCCAATCTCTACAAGGGCGAAAAGGGCGGCCACCGCTACGATGTCTCCTACTCGGGCCTCAAGACCGCGGCCATCCATCAACTCGAGCAGTACCGCAGGCCCGGGGCCGAGGCCAGCCCGGCCAATATCGCCGCCTCCTTCCAGAAGGCCGCCTGCGACATCCTCCTCGACCGCCTCTTCAAGGCCGTCGAGGACACGGGCCTCAAGACTATCGTCGCCGGTGGAGGAGTAGCGGCCAATTCCTATCTCCGCAGGGTCCTCGGGGGGCGCCAGGACCTCACAGTCCACTTCCCCCCCCTCAAGCTCTGCGGGGACAACGGCGCCATGATCGCGGGCCTTGGGGGCCGCCTCCTTGAAAGGGGCGAGCGCTCGGGCTTTGACCTCAACGCCTCGGCCCGGGTCCCCCTTTACCGCAAGCTGGGCCAGCAGGGCAGCTAGAAAGGGCCCCCGGGCTCAAGCGCCTGGGCCGGCCCTGGGCGTAGCCTCCCATGTCAAGGAGGCCCCCAATGTCCCGTCCCCCCTCCCTCCCCGTGATGCTCCTTTTGGCCTTCCTGGGCTCCAGCCCCCTCGCCGCCGGGCCCGCCCTGGGCTTGTCCCTGGGCCTCGGGCCCCAGGCCGGCCTCGACGCCTTCTTCCGGGGCGTGGAAGCCCGGACGAGCCTGGGCCTCTCCTGGCAGGGCTGGGGCCTCTCCCTCATGACAGCCCTGGCCTGGGACAGGTCCCTGGACTCGGGCCGGGGCCTCCTCGGCCTGGACCTGAACCTGGGCCCCGACCTGGCCCTCGAGCTCGCCTGGGAATATTCCTTGGGCAGGCCCGCCCTTGAGGATCCCCGGACAGGCACCACGGCCTTCCTCGGCCCCACGGGCCTTCCCTCCCACCTGGGCCTTTCCACCCGCCTAGCCTCCCTCCCCCACCTGGCCCGGGGCGAACTCAGCCTTCGGGCCTTCCTCTCCTGGACCTCCTACCGCGTCCTCTCGCTCCGCGACCTCCCCCCCTCCCAATCCCAGGCCGATTACCTAAAGACCCTGGCCTCCCGCCAGGGCTTTTCCACCGGCTTCCGCGCCGCCCTGATCCTCACCTGGTCCCCCCGCCCTAGGAATCCACCCTGAAATCGAAAACGGTGTCCCAAAGACTGCCAGGTCCCTCCACTCCACCCAGAAATGGAAACGGTGGCCGATAGGCCACTCGTTTCCCTCTTCCTGCCAAGTACTCTCCTCCCTCCCCTTCAGAAAAACTCAGCCCCCCCAACCCTCACCCTCGACCAGCACCGCTACCGCCCCACGCTACGGCCCACCAGGGATCCACCCCGTGACCCTTACTCGCCCCCCGTGGCGCGGCGGGTGGGGTCAGCATCCTTGCTGGTGCAGAAGGGCGAAGCCCTTCTGCACGCGCCATACCGCGCCATCCATGGCGCGCGGGCTGAGCGCAGCGAGCCGACCCCTGCCTGCCTACGCCAGGCCCCGCCCCACAGAGTCCGTATAAAGGTCCCAGCGAGTATTCCTCGTGTCGCAGCGTGAAGAGTGGAGGTAGCTTGACAAGGGCGAGGGTCGGGGAGTCTGATAGCAGGCATGAAGAGTCAGGATCCCGAACTCGCCGAGGCCGCCCGGATAGCCATCAAGGATTCCCTCAAGGTGGCCCGGGACGAGAAAGTCATGATCATCACCAATCCCGGGAGTGAGGTCTACGCGGTCTCCATGGCCCTCTATGAGGCCAGCCTCGAGGCGGGGGCCCATCCCACCATCCTGGTCCAGGACACCAAGGGCCAGATGGACTATGCCGAGGAGGCGGTGATCGCGGCCTTCGAGTCCCAGCCCGACGTGGTGATCTCCCTGTCCGAGGAAAAGCTGGGCAAGGACCGCAGCGGGATGGAGACCCCCTATGAATGGGATGGGGTCAATTATGACCATGTCTTCCACTACCAGCTCCGGGGGGCTCGCACCTTGAGGGCCTTCTGGTCCCCTGGGATCACCGTGGAGCTCTTCAAGAGCACTGTTCCCATAGACTATCGCCAGCTCCAGGACCGCTGCGTCCGGCTCAAGGCCGTGCTCGAGGGCAGCGTCAGTCTGCGGGTCAGCAACGCCAAGGGCACGGCGGTGAGCCTAGGCCTCGTGGGCAGGCAGGCCAGGATGGACGACGGCAACTTCGCGTCTCCGGGCAGCGGAGGCAACCTTCCGGCCGGGGAAGTCTTTGTCTCCCCCGCCCTGGGCAGCACCGAGGGCACTATCGTCTTCGATGGCTCCATAGCCAATGCCCGGGGGGACATCATCATCCGGGAGCCCATCCGCTGCACGGTCAAGGGCGGCTTTGTCACCGCCATCTCCGGGGGCGAGGAGGCCAGGATGCTCGAGGCTACCCTGGATGAGGCGGCCAGCCGGGCCAGGGCCATGGGCGAGGACGGCAGCCTCCCCCGGGACAAGGCCGAGGCCTATGCCCGCAACGCCCGCGGTATCGGGGAGCTGGGCATTGGCCTCAATCCCCGGGCCAAGATCGTGGGCAACATGCTTGTGGACGAAAAAGCCTTCAGGACCTGCCACTTTGCGATTGGGGCCAACTATGACGAGGACGCCCCGGCCCTCATCCACCTCGATGGCCTTGTGACGGAGCCCACGATCGTGGCTGTCGCGGCCTCGGGCAAGGAGACCCTCATCGAGAAGGACGGGGATTTCCTGCTCTAGGGCCCTATTCCCTCGAGCTCCGCCGCCCAGCAGGCCATGGACTTGCGCAGGACAAAGCCCTCGGCCCGGTAGAGGCCGAGGGCTTTGTCATTTTCCGAATCCACGGAAAGGTGGGCCCGGGAAAAGCCGGCCCTCCGGCCGAGGCTCAAGGCATGCCAGAGAAGGGCCCGGCCGAGGCCCTGGCGCCGAAGCTCGGGATCGACTGAAAGAGCCCCGATGGAGATCGCCTCGGAATCATCCTCGGGGGACTCGGCCTCGACGAGGAGGCTGGCCCGGGCTTGGCCCTCGGGATCCCGGAGCAGGACTAGCCCCTCCGGAACCAGGTCCTTCCCATCGAGGACCTTGAGCCAATCCTCGGCGGTGGTCGGAGCCGAGCCGGTCAGCTCCAGGAAGTTGCGGTTTCTCACGGCGGCAAAGTCCGCGGCCGGGCCATGCTGGCCTGGGGCAAGGGCCTCCAGGGACCAGCCCGGGGGCAAGCGGGCCTGGGGGGCCTCGAGGTCCTCCCGCCCAAGGGATAGGGCCACTCTCTCGACCGCAAAGCCGGACTCGCGGAGGTAGTCTCCCGGCGAGTCCAGGGCCGAGGGGAGAAAGAGGAAGAGTCGCCTGACGCCTGGCGGAGCAAGCTCCCTGGCCCTGGAGAGAAGGAGGGCATAGCCCTCCCTGCCGGCGGTCGAGTGGAAAAGGGCCAGCCTCGCCTTGCCCGCGGCCAGGAGAGCCCGAGCGACGAGGAGGGCAAGGCCTCCTACGGCCTTTCCCTTGGGCTCCCGCAGGAGGGCCGAAGGCCCAGGCAGCCAGTCCGGGCGGGGCAGGAAGGAGTCATCATGGAGGGGGCCCCAGGCCGAGGCATAGGCACAGAAGGCCCCGCGGTTCCCCTCGTCCACATCCTCCAATTGGTATCTCATGGCGCCTCCTAGGCGGAGGAACTCTAGCACGGACTGCCGGAGTCATGCCTGTCCCGGTTCAATTATAATAATTCCGGGGTCTTGAACCAGTTAGGCCCTTGTGATAGTTTCTCATGCATGGCCCCCATGGAGGGGCCCATCCCGATCCCATGGAGGACGTCGATGATCAAGGTATCCGCATGCGCCGCCGCCGGTCTCCGGGGAGTCCGGGAGAGCTGACCGCAGGCCACGGGGGCAAAAGGCCCCGAAGCCCGCTTCTACAGGACAGCTCACGCAAGCCCCCTAGGACAAGCCCGAGAGACCCCACGGCCCTGATCCAACGCATAATCCAAGCCTTGAGGCCTGGCATGGTGGATCAGCTTGGCGCGAGCGCGCGTAGCCTAGGCACCTGGCGAGGGCTGGGGCTATAGTCCCGGGCAGGCCCCAGAGGGCCCCGATACCCGCTTCCGTTGGAAGGGGATGGGGATTCCCTGGGGAAACCTGGCCCACGATTTTCAAAAGGTATCTATCATGCCCTTTATCAATGTGCAGTTTGCCGACCCCGATGGGGCTCCCCGCAGGGATATGCTCCGGGACTTCGGCTTTGACGAGACCTTTCTCAAGGACTACCTCGAGATCCAACTGCCTGGGGACCTCCCGGCCCGGGTGGTCGAGGTCCAGCGGGGTCGCTATGGCCTCGTGGTCCGGGGCCGGGACGGCATGGTCCAGGAAGCCGAAGGGACCCTCTCGGGCCGCCTCCTCCATGAGGCCGAGGGGGGCTACCCCCTTCCTTCCGTGGGCGACTGGGTTGCCCTGAAGATGGAAGACCGGGCCGAGGGCTCGGCCAGGCCCGAAGGCTCAATACGGGCAGTCCTGCCCCGGCGCTCGGCGTTTATGCGCCGGGCGCCGGGGGATAGGCCTGGCCAGCTTCCCACCCAGGTGCTCGCGGCCAATGTGGATACCGCTTTTATTGTCGCCGCGGCGGACGCCCGCTGGAGCCCCCGGCGGATCGAGCGCTACCTCACCCTGGCCTATGAGGCCGGGGTCGAGCCCGTCGTGGTGATCACCAAGGCCGACCTGGCCCAGGAGCTCACCGGCCGGACCGGGGCCGAGCTTCTTGAAGAGGCCGAGGGCCTCTCACCGGGCCTCCAGGCTGTCCTTGTCTGCGCCCCCGAGGCCCAGGGCCTCGAAAGCCTCTCCCCCTGGCTCAAGATCGGCAAGACCGTGGTCCTCCTGGGCTCCTCGGGGGCGGGCAAGTCCACCCTCCTCAACGCCCTGGCAGGCCACCAGCTCGCGGCCACCCAGGAGGTCAGGTCCGACGATTCCCGGGGCCGCCACACCACGACCCACCGGGAGCTTTTCCGCCTCCCCTCGGGCGCCCTCGTGATCGACAGCCCAGGCCTCCGGGAAGTCCAGGTCCTGGCCGGGGAGGATGCCCTGGCCGAGACCTTTGGGGACATAGAGGCCCTGGCGGCCTCCTGCCGCTTCCGGGACTGCGCCCACGGGCTTGAGCCTGGCTGCGCTGTCCGGGCCGCCCTCGAGTCCGGGGAGCTTGACCGGGGACGCTACGAGGGATGGCGCAAGATCGGACGCGAGGTCGCCTATCTTGCCGCCAAGGAGGACCCCCGCCTCGCCGCCGCCCAGGCCGACCGCTGGAGGCAGATCAACAAGAGCATGAGGGGCTATACGAAGGAAAGGCGGTCGATTCAGGGGAAGGCGAGGTAGTGGGAGTGGGAGTGGGAGTAGGTGACTGGATGAGTGGATGAGTGAAGAGAATAAGAGAGAGAGAGAGAGAAAAAGAGAGAGAACAATACACGAAATAGATACTTCACAGAGTCAAGTATATACTTCACTTTGTGAAGCACCTCTATTTGCGCCCAGGCCCAGCGCCATGCTCGGCTTTCTGAGCTGCAATAAAAAGGGCCGCCTGGTGGGCGGCCCTCGATTTTTGCGACAGTCTCGAGAATCAGCGATCGGCGGCGACCTGGCTTATCGAGGCGCCATGGTGACTAGGCTCCCCACGCTCGGCGGCCACCTTCTTGTAGGCGGTAAGGTCGGTGTAGAGCTCTTCCTTGAGGGGGTTCCTCCGGGTCTTGGCCATCTTGTAGGCCTGGTAGGCCAGGACGCCCACGTTAGCCGCAAGAGCAAGACTTGAGACGACCCAGAGGGCCGTGGTGGAGTGGGAGGACTTGACCGCGAATTTCGAGGTGTCCACGAAGGTGGGGAAGGTCATCACAAAGGTCATCCAGATCCCGAGGGTCTGGGCCCGGTGCTGGAGCCAGGCGCCCTTGCGGATAAAGAAGGCCGGGATGGTGCAGGAGATGAGGAGGGCCGCGCCGGCGTAGAAGGCGTGGTCGGAGACGCAGTTGTAGACATAGGCGAAGTTCCACAGGTCATAGGCTATGACCCAGAACCAGAGCATGTCCGGCCAGAGCATGTCGTCCCTCTTGCCCTTGCCTACAAAGATGCCCATCCAGCCCGTGATCGTGATGATGTTGATCAGGCCGGCCACGCCGTTCATGATGTTCCAGGGCCCGCCGATCACGGTGATCCCGCCCACGATGCCGTTGAGGCTGAAGCACTGGAAGTCCCTGACCACGGCCTCGAGGATGTTGAGGGCGAGGATAAAGGGCGGGAACATCAGGGCCCACTTGTTCGCGGCCAGCTTCTTGGAGTTGCGGATCGCGAGGAAGCCGAGGCAGCCCGCGAGGGAGGAGTAGACCTTGGCCCAGTGGAACCAGTCGCCTACGCTCGAGCCCTCGCCGTTCGCCTTGGTCCAGACAGTGACCGTGAGGACGGCGGGGACGACGAGGAAGACGAGAAGGGCCACCCACTTGTTGAGTCGGGTCAGCTCGTTGATGAGCATGAGGCCGCCGAGGACGGCAAACCACATGAGGGCGGAATACCACGGGATGGTCGCGAAGAGAAACATGGGGTCCTCCTGGAATGTGCGGGGGCGGGAGGCGCGACTGACGAAGCCCCGCAAAGGATGTGCGCCTCCACGTATCGTTCAAAAAAGAGTGTAACAGGGGTTTGAGAGAGTGGTCAAGTATTAATGACAGTAGTGTTTTTATAGACACTTACGAGGTTTTAACCCATAAATGAGCTTGGGTCATTTTGTTATATATACGCTAAATAACTATAAAACAATAAATTAACGAGAAGGATCCACCTAGGATAAAGACCGGCCCAGGGTGGAAAAGACCTGGGCTCCGGATCCAAATTAGACCCAACAGCCCAGGTTTATCCTCGGCCCTAGCCTAGGCCTTTACCTTGGCCACGAGGGCCTCAAACTCGGCAATCTGGGCGCCAATCACGTCGAGGCCGCTCTTCCAGAAGGCCTTGGTCTCGATGTCAAAGCCCGCCATCCGGGTCACCTCCACCGCCGAGGCCGAGCCCGTCTGGGCAAGGAGGCTCCGATAGGAGGCGGCAAAGGCCGGGCCCTCCTTCCGGTAGCGGGCATAGAGGCCCAGGCCAAAGAGAAGGCCAAAGGCATAGGGGAAGTTGTAGAAGGACAGCTCGGGGCTGTAGTAGTGGCCCTTGGCCGCCCACATCCAGGGATGGAGGAGCTCGGGATCGAGGGCATCCCCATAGGTGGCCATCTGGGCCTCGGACATGAGGGCGCAGAAGTCCTCGGCGGGCAGCTCTCCCTTTTCCCGGCGGGCAAAGACCGAGGCCTCGAACTTGTAGCGGGAGAGGATGTCCACGATGACCTGGGTCGAGTCCTGGAGGTGGAGCTCGAGGAGGCCCAGCCTCTCGGCATCGGGAGCCCCGGCCATGGCGGACTCGAAGACCAGGGTCTCCGCGAAGATGGAGGCCGTCTCCGCCAGGGTCATGGGATATTGGGCCAGGGCCTGGGGCTTGTCCTTGATGCAGTCGTAGTGCCAGGCGTGGCCCAGCTCATGGGCGACCGTGACAAGGTCGGAGAAGGTCCCGTCGAAGTTGCACAGGACCCGGGGGACCCGGGCCTCGGGGAAGTGGATGCAATAGGCCCCGCCGATCTTGCCTTCCCTGGGCCGGGCATCGATCCAGGATTCCCGGAAGGCCCGGGCCGCGAAGGCCCCCATGGCGGGGTCAAAGGAGGAGAACTTCTCAACTATGAAGACTCCGGCCTCCTCCCAGGTCCAGGTCCGGCCCTTGTCGGACTCCGAGACGAGGGGGCCAAAGATGTCGTAGAAGGCCAGCTTGGGCAGGCCGAGGAAGGCGGCCTTGGCCCCAAGGTAGCGGCGGAAGACCGGCAGGGAATCCTCCATCGCCCCGATGAGGGCATCGAGGGTGGCCGGGCTCATCCTGGACTGGGTTATGGACTTGTCGATGGCCCCCTTCCAGCCCCGTCTCTTGTTGAGGGAGACCGCAAAGCCCTTGACCCCGTTGAGGGCCGCGGCCACGGGGATCTCCACGCCCTTCCAGGCGTCCAGCTCGAGGAGGAAGGCTTTGGCCCTCACGGCCCGGTCGGGGTCGTAGGCGAGGTTGCGGAGCTCGGTGATGGTCTTGCGCTCCCCCGTCCTGTCGTCCCAGAGGACCGAGGTGTTGGAGGACACGGCCTCCTGGAGGCGGCCCCAGGCGTCGCCCCCGGAGCGGGAGAGGTCGGCGGCCAGGTCCTCGAGCTCCGGGGCCATCTGGCGAGACTGGAGGAAGATCTCCTCCTCGAAGAAAAAGTGAAAGGGGGCGAGGCGGGGATCGGCCTTGGGTCCCGTGGCCAGGGCGAGGACCTCGTCCCGCCGGGAGGCAAGGGCATTGCGGTTGAGGACCTCGGCGCGCTTCAGGGGCAGGGCGAGCTCCTCCACGGCATTGAGCTCGGCCATGGCCATGGCGTCCCGGGTGGCCGTGGAATAGCAGGAATAGGCGTAGGCGCCCAGGGTCGTGTAGAGGCTCGAGGCCTTCTCCCCGAGCTCGAGGCTCTTCACCAGCCACTCCGCCAGGCCCGGACTGCCCGCGGGCCCCAGGCTCGATAGATGGGCGATAAGCTGGTCCCCAAGGCCCGCGATCCGAGCCTTGGCGGTGGTCCACTCGGGGGAATCCAGGCCGGGAAAGACGGGGGAAAGGTCCCAGAGGGGGAGGTTCTCAGATCCAGTCATTGTTTCCATCCTTCCAGTCGATGATTTCCTCGGGCCTGAAAAACAAGGCTATCTCCCGGCTGGCGCTGGCCACCGAGTCCGAGGCATGGATGATGTTGAGGCCCGTGTGCATGGCATAGTCACCCCGGATGGTGCCCGGGGCGGCATCCTCGGCCTTGGTCGAGCCGCAGAGCCTGCGGAGCATGAGGACAGCCCCGTCGCCCTCGAGGACCATGGCCACCACGGGGCCGCTCGTGATGTAGTCCACGAGCTCCTGGAAAAAGGCCTTGTCCCGGTGCTCGGCGTAGTGGAGCTCAGCGAGGGCCCTGGAGATGCGCATGAGCTTCGACCCCACGATGTCAAAGCCCTTGCGCTCGATCCGGGCGATGATCTCGCCGGAGATGCGGCGTGAAAGAACACCGGGCTTGAGCATGGTAAAGGTCCTCTCGATCGCCATGGCCACCTCCCCTTAGGATGGGGAATTCTAGCATGGAGGCCTGGCGGACGCCAGCACTATCGCGGCCCTGCGGCTTGATCCCCTCGCCTCGAGGGTGTTACTATCCGACCACATGCCGAAAGAGTACACGCTAGGCGTGGACGTTGGCTCCACGACAGTAAAGATCGCCCTCCTCGACGAGGAGGACAGGCTCATCCTGGGCCGCTATGAGCGGCACCGCTCCGATGTGGCCGGGGCTCTCGCCGCCCTCCTTGAGGAGGCCGCCGGGAGGGTCGCCTCAGCCGAGGAGGCCGGGGACGAGGTCATGGTGAGCCTGGCGATGACGGGCTCGGCGGGCATAGGCGCGGCCTCCCGCCTGGGCATAGGCTTTGTCCAGGAAGTGGTCGCCTGCGCCCGGGCCGTGGAGACCTACCTGCCCCAGGCCGATGTGGCCATCGAGCTTGGAGGCGAGGACGCCAAGATCACCTACTTTGGCCAGACCCTGGAGGAGCGCATGAATGGCTCCTGCGCCGGTGGCACCGGGGCCTTTATCGACCAGATGGCCGTCCTCCTCGACACCGACCCCCAAGGCCTCGATCGCCTGGCCTCGGGGGCCACCACCATCCACCCCATAGCCTCCCGCTGCGGGGTCTTTGCCAAGGCCGACATCCAGCCCCTCGTGAACGAGGGGGCCCGCCGGGAGGATGTGGCCGCCTCCATCCTCCAGGCCGTGGTCAACCAGACCATCTCCGGCCTGGCCTGCGGCAGGCCTATCCGCGGCAGGGTCGCCCTCCTCGGGGGCCCCCTGCACTACCTCCCCGAGCTCCGCCATCGCTTTGCCTCCACCCTCAAGCTCGGCGAGGCCGACATCCTCGTGCCCGCCGACGGCCGCCTCTTTGTGGCCCTGGGGGCCGCCCTGCTGGCCCGGGAAGCCAGCCAGGGGGCGAGACCCGGGCTCTTGGGCACCGCCTCAAGCCTCGCGAGCCTGGCCCAGAAGGCCCGGGACAGCGGAGGGACGGAGGCGAGGACTCCCCGGCTCCAGCCCCTCTTCTCCAATGCCGCCGAGCTCGAGGGCTTCCGGGCCCGCCACGCCCGGACCGGCCTGCCCCAGGCAGAACTGGGCTCCCACCGGGGTCCGGTCTTTGTCGGGATCGACGCGGGCTCGACAACCTCCAAGCTCGTGGCCACCGATGCCGAGGGCAGGGTCCTCTACTCAAGCTACGCCAACAACCATGGCCATCCCCTGGAGATCCTCGTCCAGGCCCTGAAGGACTTCTACGCCGGCCTGCCTCCGGGCGCCTTTGTCGCAGCCTCCTGCGCCACGGGCTACGGAGAGGGCCTTGTGCGCGCGGCCCTGGGGGTGGACTTTGGCGAGGTGGAGACCGTGGCCCACAGCCTGGCCGCCTCGCGCCTAAGGCCCGGGGTGGACTCGGTCCTGGACATAGGCGGCCAGGACATGAAGTTCCTCAAGATCGAGGAGGGGG
>JAKPBN010000157.1 GCA_029778945.1 Spirochaetota bacterium | reverse complement strand
CCGACAAGGTCGAGGGTCAGGAGGAGCTCCGAGGCATTCTTCTCTTCCTCGACCTGCTCATCCACATACCAGGCCACAAGGCCCTGGGTGGCATAGTCCTTTTCCTCGAGGGCCTGGGCATAGATCTCATGGATGGACTTGGTAACATACTTCTCGTGCTCCAGGACCTTAACAAAGATGTCCTTCACGGTCTTCTCGTTGACCTCGGGCTTGGCCAGGGCCTTGAGCTCCACGGAAGCGCCCTGGTCCTCGAGGTAGGAATAGAACTTCATCGCGTGGAACATCTCCTCGTGGTACTGGATCATCAGCCACTTGGCCACGCCCTTGTAGCCGGCCTCGGACATCTTGGCCGACATGGCCATGTAGAGATAGGCGGAATACATCTCGCGGTTTATCTGCTCGTTGATCCTATCAGCCATCTTCTTGGAAATCATTGAATGCCTCCGGAACAAAGAATTATATATATAGTAATACTTAGTGCCCGGCGAGGCAAATTCTCTAGGCCGGGCACTGGCGTCTTTAGGGCGCCCAGGTCGCTATGTAGGATATCGGGGCGCTCTCCGCCAGGGGGGTCGAGGGGAGGCGGCGCCAGGATCCGGGGAGGCCCTGGTTTCTCGCCTCGGCCTCAAAGTGGCGCATGGCTATGCCCATGTCTACATTCTGGATCTTTACCTCTCCCATCACGGAGTTGTAGACCTTGTCCTCGTCGAGGAGGAGGTGGAAAACAGGGGTGGCGGAGGAGCCGCTCTTGACGATCCGCCAGGGCTGCTTGTTGGATGCCGAGGGAGCCTTGCGGACTGCCTCGAGGACCGGCGTCCAGGGGCTACCGGGCCCGAGCTCGAGGGGATGGCCGGGCTCGCCCTCGAAGAAAAGCTCCCGGGCCGGCCGGCGGCTATCCCCCTTGGCGCTGGACCGGACGATTCGGTCCAGGAGGCTCCTCTTGTCCGCCGGCGCCCCGATCGGAGTGATGCACGGCACTATCTCGTTGGGCCCCAGGGAGAGGATCTCCCCCACCTGGCCTCGGCGCAGGCCCCCGCCCAGCCAGCAGGTCCCAAGGCCCAGCTCGGCGGCCCTGAGAACAATCCCCTCAAGGCAGTAGCCAAAGGCCTCGTTGGCAAAGGGCAGGACTTCCACGGCCCCAAGGATAAAGGCCGGGGCTCCCTTGATCATCCCATAGGTGCCCACCTTGACCGCCTGGCCAGGGGCGTCGCCAAGGCCGGCATCGCTGGCGGCCACAAGACGGAACCGGGGCCGGGGTCCCAGGGGGGGTGGCCCGCATTCCTCGATAGCCTGGACTATGGCCTGGGTTTGGGCCGGGCTGAGCCCCTCCCCGGAATAGGAGCGGACAGAGATGCGCCGGTCGATGGAAGCGGAACTGAGTTGCATGAATCCTCCTGGAGAATGCGGGGGCTCCGGACGGGGCGGGGCTATGCCGCGAAATCAGCGGGCCTTGCCTCGAAGCTCCTTGTATCTAAAGCAGCTGGCCAGGTGGTCATTGATGACCCCCACGGCCTGGAGATGGGCATAGATTGTAGTCGACCCCACAAAGCCAAAGCCTCTGGCCTTGAGATCCGCGCTCAGGGCATCCGAGAGAGGGCTCGTCGTCGGGATCTCCGCGAGGGTCTTAGGGGAGTTCACGACGGGCTTGCCATCCACAAAACCCCAGAGATAGGCATCAAAGCCGCCAAACTCCTCCTGGACCTTCAGGAAAGCCTTGGCGTTCCGCACCGCGGCTTCCAGCTTGGCTCGGTTGCGCACGATGCCCCCGGGGGGACTGGCGAGCAGTTTTTCAATCCGGGCGGGAGTAAAGCGGGCCACCTTCTGGGCATCAAAGCCGGCAAAGGCTTCCCGGTAGGCCTCCCGCTTCCGGAGGATCGTGATCCAGGAAAGGCCGGCCTGCTGGGTTTCCAGAAGGAGAAATTCGAAGTGCTTGGCCTCGTCGTGGAGGGGGCGGCCCCATTCCTCATCGTGGTAGGCCACATAGAGGGGATCGGTACCGCACCAGGGACAGCGTTCCATGCCCAGAGGATACCGAGGAGGGGCTGGAATGGGCAAGAAAGTTCAGGATTGTCTTGACACTATAACGACTGTTATATATTATAACACTTGTTATAGGAGTAAAGATGACTGCCCGGCCAAGCATAAACAAAGAAGAGCTAGTACTTGCGGCCCTGGACTTGATCCGGGAAAACGGTTGGGAGGGGGTATCCGCCCGGACCCTCGCGGCCAGGACGGCCATCTCCACCATGCCCATCTACTCGGCGATGGGCTCGATGGAGGAGCTGCGGAAAGCTTGTCTCCTGGCAGTGGCCCGCCTCCTCGATGAGGCCCAGCATCGGAGGCGGAGCGACAATCCCGCCCTGGACCTGGCGGTCGGCTATGTGCTTTTTGCCCGGGAAGAGCCCAGGCTATTCAGGTTTTTTCTCGCCGCCGCAGGGGACATGGAAAAGGCCGTTAAAGGCGCGGCCGCCGACCCGGCCTTCGAGAAGGGCCGACCGGCGGCCGCCCTCCTCGGCCAGGTCTTCCAGGAGCTGCCGGCCCCGGACCAGCGGGACAATTTCGTCTTCCGCGCCTGGGTCTTTACCCACGGCCTGGCCGACCTCCTGTCCTCAGGGAGGCTGGAGATGGACGAGGCGGAGATCGCGCGCCACCTAGAAGCCGCCGGAGGCGCCTTCTATCTGCAGGAGAGAGCCAACACGGACCAGGCCCAAGCCTAGGGCTGGCCCTAAAAAGGAGTGACGATGAGCGACACAGCTATCGTTGAGGTAAGGGAGTTCGCAAAATCCTACGGGCCCGTCAGGGCCGTGGATGGACTCAGCTTCGAGATCCGGCGGGGCGAGATCCTCGCACTCCTCGGCCCCAATGGGGCGGGGAAAACCTCCACCCTCGAGAGCATCGAGGGGGTGCGCAGGCCCGATGCGGGCCAGATCAGGGTCCTGGGTCTCGATCCGGTCCGGGAGGCGCGGCGCCTAGCCCGCCGGGTCGGGGTACAGCTCCAGAGCCAGGGCCTGCCCCAGGGGATGAGCGCCCGGGAGGCCCTGGCCCTCTTTGCCCGCTACCGGGGCATCGAGCCCAACTATGCCCCGGCCGAGCGCCTGGGACTGGGGCCCAAGCTGGCCTCGGCGGTGGCCGACCTGTCCACGGGCCAGCAGCGGCGCCTGGCGCTGGCCCTAGCGGTCCAGCATGGCCCCGACCTCCTCATCCTGGACGAGCCCACGGCCGGCCTGGATGTGGAGACCCGAGACGAGCTCCATGCCCTCATTGGGGAACTCAAGGCCAAGGGAACGACGATCCTCCTTGCGACCCACGACATGGCCGAGGCCGAGGGCCTCGCCGACCGGGCCTTGGTCCTCGTGGGCGGCCGGCTGGCGGCCCAGGGCAGCCCCCGGGAGCTCACCGCCGGCGGCAGGGGGCGGACGAGGATCCTCATAGCCACCGAGGCCGGGAGCCTGCTCAAGGAGGCGCCGGACATCCCCGGGGCCGAGAGGCTCGCCCCGGAGGAAGGTTATGCGATCTACAAGACCGCCGCGCCGGCGGCCGCCTTGCGGGCCCTCCTCGCCTGGCTCGAGGAAAGGGATGAGGAGGTCGCCGACCTTAGGGTCGAGCGCCCCAGCCTCGAGGAGCGCTTCCTCGAGATCGTCCAGAGGAGGACCGCATGAGGGCCTTCCTCCACCACCTCGCCTTCGAGTTCCGCTCGGGCCTGCGGGACAAGGGCCACCTCCTGATGAACTACCTTTTCCCCCTGGTCTTCTTTGGCCTCATGGGGGGCCTTATGTCGGGGATCAATCCCGGCTTCCGCCAGACCCTCATCCCCGCCATGTCCCTCTTTGCCCTCATGTGCGGGAACCTGCTTTCCTTGCCCACGGCCCTCGTCGCCTCCCGGGAAAACGGCCTCTTCCGGGCCTACCGGATCAACGGCGTACCCTCCTGGGCAGCGCTCTCGGTCCCGCCCCTGGCGAACCTTATCCACATGGCCCTTGTCACCGCCATGATCGCGATCTTGGGTCACTTATTTTTCGCCGCCCCCCTCCCCGCCAGCTGGTCCTGGTTTTGCCTATCCTGGCTCGCCGTCGAGACAAGCCTGGCAGGGTTCGGTGTCCTGATCGCCACCCTGGCGTCCTCAAGCCGGTCGGTGGTCCTGATCTCCCAGCTTGTCTACATACCCTCCATAGTCCTCGGAGGCCTCATGATGCCCGCCTCAATCCTGCCGGCGGGCCTCGCGAGACTCTCCCGAGCCCTGCCGGCCACCCATGGGATGGAGGCCTTCGCAGGAGGCCCCGACGCAGGCGCATCCTTGGCCATCCTGGCCGCGGGAGCCCTGGTCTCCTTTGGAGCCTCCCTCCTGGTCTACGAATGGGAGCCCCGCAGTGGGCGGCCGGTTGGCCGAAAGCTACTGGGCCTCCTAGCCCTGGCGCCCTATGCCCTGGCTATGCTCATATAGGGTATGAAAAGCCGGGAAGTCTCGCGGGAGGAATATCGGGCTAGGCTGGCCAGGGTCCTGGCCTATGTCCAGGAAAACCTGGCCGGGGAGCTGGGCCTCGAGGAGGCCGCTGCCCGGGCCTGCTTTTCCAAATTCCATTTCCACCGGATCTTTACGGCCCTGGTCGGGGAGAGCTTTGCCGACTATGTCCGGCGCCTGCGGCTGGAGCGCGCGGCTAGCCTCCTCGAAACCCGCCCGGCCATGGGCGTCACCGAGGTGGCCATGGCCTCGGGCTTTTCCTCCCCTTCGGTTTTTTCCCGGGACTTTTCCGCCCGCTTTGGCGCCCCACCCTCGGCCTGGAGGGAAGCCCGCCGGAAAGGCCTCACCCCGGCGCCGAGCCTTGGGGGCCGGCCCTGGCTCAAGGCTGGCCAGGAATCCCTGGGGGAGGTCCTCGCGGAAGGCTGCACGGGCCTCGAGGTA
>JAKPBN010000142.1 GCA_029778945.1 Spirochaetota bacterium | reverse complement strand
CCGCCTTGTAGCATCGGGGATCATATTCCAGGGCCAAGTCAAAATCTGCGATAGCCTGGTCATAGAGGGATTCCGAGAAATAGGCCATGCCGCGATGCTTGTGCAGGACGGCCTTCACTTCCTTGGGCGGGGCCGAGGCTAGGATAGCCGTATAGATGCGGATAGCCTCCCCATAGCGGCCCCGGTTGTGGACAAATAGGGCCTCAAGCAGGAGGTCGTCCAGGGATACCGAGGACCTTGCGGCCCCACCGCTCTCGTCCAGGCCGAGGCCGCCAGCATCCGGCTCTTGGTAATTCCGGCGGTACAGGCCAAGGCCCTGATCGCTCTCAAAAGGCGTGTCTATGCATTCCTCGATCTTGGCGTAAAAGCTATTGCGGCGCTGGGACAATTCTTCCGTGAGCCGGTGCTGGTAGTCGCGGATTTCCTGGAAAATGATATCCGAGAGAGAGAGGTTGGCGCTCAGAGCCGCGAGCTTCCGCTTCATGGGATCGTCAAAGGGGTTGAACTCGGCCTTGTAGACGAGCTCATGCTCCACCTCGGCCCAGGCTTCCTGGAGGATGGTCCTCAGCTGGATTTCGCATATCTTGACATCCAGGCCTGGCCTTGCGGCGCCAAGCTCCTGGGGGAGGTCGACGAGGAGGTGGATGGACTCGTAGCCAAATTCCCTGAAAGATCGCTCTGAGCCCTTCCGGTCCACCTCGGAGACCTTGAAGGACTCGGAGATTACCCGCACTGCCTTCTCCAGGTCTCCCAAGAAGGGGCAGACTACGCGAATTCCCACTAAGTCGGTGATCGGGAGGGGCTTTTCTTGGCCCCCGAGCCGGGCCTGGCGGAGGAGGCGGATCTTCTTCTTATAGAGGCTGTCGAAAGACTTTATCCGTCCCTTGAGGGTGGGATGGAGGCCCGCAGCCTCGAGCCTATCCCCGACTAGGCGCCCAAAATCCTCGAGGACCGACTGGTAGGCAGCCCTCCGGTGCTCGTAATCGGCCTCGAGCTCGGCCCTGTTCGGTATTGCCTCGGGGAGGTCTCCGTTCATATTCGTGAGTCTACACCTAAAAAAGAAGGCTTGAAAGGCCTAATAGAAAAAGGCCGGGACAAAAGTCCCGGCCTCCTTGCGCCCGAAGGGCTTGCGGCTTACTTGGTCGTCGTGGCGGGGGTGAAGCTGTCCTTCACTTCCTGCTTCTGGCGCTCAAGATAGCGCATGACCTGGGAGTGGCCGAAGCGCTTCGACTCGAAGAGCTTGCGATCCGCTTCCTTCTGGCCCACGATACCCCACACGGACTCGTCATCGATGTCCGAGGCGGTCTCGAGCACGGCCTTGTCGTAGAGGAGCTTGACATCCTTGAAGTAGGCCACGAAGTCGCCACCCTCGGTGGAGGCATCCCTGGTCACGAGGAAACCGTCAAACTTCACGAAGGGCACGGTCTTGGGATAGAGGGGGAAGATGCGGAGCTCGCGGTTCCTCACGTCACCGATGTACTGGGGATTGTCCCAGCGGAGTTCCTTCCAGCCATCGAAGTTGAGGTAGCCCATGAAGATGATCTTGTCATTTCCATCGGCGTCCCGCAGAACAACCGAGAGGCCATGGGGGAAGTTCAGTCCCTTGACGTTGACCGCGACGGACTTGATGACTCCGACGTTCTTCACGATGCCGAGGGCCGTGGTGACCTTGGTGTTCGGGTCATAGGCGCCCTCGAAGCGGGAGAGCCTGGCGTTGACCGGATCACTGCCCTGGGCAGAGGCCTTGGGGCTGATGACGCCCTGGTCGTCGATGTCAGCCTTGGGCTCAAAGGCCGGAATCTCGAAGGGAGGAGACACCCTGGCCCAGCTGTTGTACGACTCGGTGGGGAAGTGGACCCGGAGACCGAAGACGGTCTTGCCGGCGAACTGCTTCGCATCGGCGGCCACGGGCACCTCGGCAGTCATCGAGAACTGCTGGTTGAAGTTGGTCCTGGAGGAGGAAGCGAGGACGACATCCCAGTTGCGAATCGAAAGGGACGTGCGCATCTGCTTCTTCTGGTCATCGGTGTAGCCTGCTCCGGCAACGCTGGAGAAGTCCATCATAGAACCCTTGTTCTCTGTGAACTTGCCCTGGTGCAGCGGATCCGCAAGGATGTCCGCCTTGAGGAGGCTGAAATCGATGAGTACGGCTTCGTCTGCGGAGACGGCAACCACACCCACGAAGAGAAGCGCCAGCACGACGACGAGAATCTGCCTTCTCATATCAATAGCTCCTTTCTTGTTCGCTCAGTCTGTTTTCGCCTATTTAATAAAGAAGTATACGCGCCAGAAAGTCTTTGTCAATTCTTTTCGCTCTTTTTTGGCCCCCCAGAAGGCCCAGGAAGGCCCTCCAGCCAGGGTTCGATTCCACCTATCGTGAGGACAAGCCTCCTGGTCCAGGGCAGGCTCGCCCGAAGGCTCCTGCCTAGGGCTTCCAGGCCCTTTTCCAGCTCCGGCCGGGGGGCCAGGGCCGCCTCGGGGCTCAGGTCCAGGTAGAGGACCCCATGCCTATACAGGGTGGCCGACACCCTGATCCCCGGGGGAAAGGCCGGGCGCAGATCCGGATCGATGGGCCCAAGAAGCAATTCGGAGGCCACAAGCTCGGCGGTTTTCTCCGCGGAGGCGCTCCGGGGGAGGTTCCGGGACTCCCCATGGAGGGATCCCCCCCGGACGGCGGGGAAATAGAGGACGGCCTCCCGGGCCCTGTCCCCTATGGCCCAGGAGAGGAGGGAGATGGAAAAAATCAGGCCCAGCAGGGTCAGGGTTAGCCTAGGGGGCGGGGAAAGCCAGATTGCCAGGCGCTTTAGGCCCGCCCAGGCCCTCAGGGCGAGGATCCAGGCCTTCCTGGCGAAATCCCTGGCCTTCTCTTGAAAGTTGTTCATGGCGTGGATGGGCCCCTCATGGTCTCGAAGTAGCCGACAAAATCGACGATCCCAGTATATATCCCGTCGGATAGGCGCTTCAAGTAATCGTCGCTGGCCAGGAGGGCCGCCTCCTCGGGGTTGGTCACAAAGCCCATCTCGACCAGGACCGAGGGCATGCGGGCGTTCCGGACGACAAACCATTCCTCGGCCCTGATGCCCCGGCTGGGGCTCTTGGAGCCTATCCCGGCCTGGAGGCCGCCCATGATCTTCCGGGCGAGCATGATGCTCTCGGTGGTGAACTCCTCCTCGAGCATGGCGTTCAGGATGGGGGCTATGTCCTCCCCGACCTTTTTGGCGCTGGCGGGATCCACCAGGGTCCGGCGGTACTCCGGATTTAGGTACCAGACCTCAAAGCCCTTGGCATTCTTGTTGAATGAGGCGTTGGCGTGCACCGAGACATAGATAATCGCCTCCTCGGCCCCCAGGCTGACCTGGTTGGCCATGGCGACCCGGTCCTCGAGGGTGGGATAGATGTCCTTGTCCCGGCTGATGAGGATCCTCTTGTCCGGAAAGCGCTCTTTTAGGGACCGGAAAATCCTGGCGGAAACGTCGAGGGCCAAGTCCTTCTCCACCACCCGGAGCTTCTTGCCCCCCACGACATGGTCCCCCACCGCCCCGCTGTCCTTGCCCCCGTGGCCGGGGTCTATGAGGATAGCGGCGATGGAGAATTGCCCCTTTTTGGCGGCCCCCTCGGCTTCGGCCTGGGAAAAGCGCTTTTCCAGAACCGCCAGGGTTGTGGCAGGCAGGAGGGGACCCCGGGGGGAATCCTGGGGCGCCTCGATGGGGAGGCTTTCCCGGTAGTTGAACAGGAGCCAGGGCAGGTCGGTCCCAAAACTGGCCACGAGGCCCGCCTTTTCGAGGCTGCCCGTCCTGGTCAGAGGATCCCAGCTCAGGCGAGCCTTGAGACGGCTGGCGGCTTCGCCCAGGCTGAGAGCCTGCAGGCCAGGAGCCTGGCCCGGGCCGGCCGGGGAAATCTCCTCGGCGACCAGGCCCAGGGGCAGCAGCAGGCCCCAGAGGGCAAGGATGGGAAGGAGGCCCTTGAGCCTCACCGGCCAGCCCCCAGGGCCCGCTCCGTGTCGAGGACATAGAGGGCCCCCTGGGCGCCGGCTCGGGCCAGGGCCGCCCAGAATCGCTCCGACAAGGCGAGGAGGCCGGGTTCAGCGCCAGCCGCATCCCTGGACAGGAGGCTTCCTCCCCCCAGGGCAAGGGCTAGGCCTATCGATTCCTTAAGGGTCCTGCCCGACCAGTCCCTCTGGCCCTGGACCCCGGGGGCCTCGAGGCCGGGAAGGGAAAGGATCCTGAGCTCCTGGGCGCCCCTGGCTGGGGTGGGAGATGGGTTAGCCGGAAGCCCCTTCCAGCCGGAGGCAAAAGGCAGGGCAAAGGCCAGGGGGGGCCAGGTCGAGCCATCGGGATTGCGGATCGACTCCCCCTGGCCTGCCAGGAAGGCCTCGGTCTCGGGCCGGCCAGGCTGGAGCCTTACCAGAATGCCGCGCACCGCGTCCTCCGCGGCCTTGGCGGCCGTGGCCCGGTCCGGGGCCTGGCTGATGATGTTTCCGCATTTTTCCACATTGTTTGAGGGAAAGACGCAGGAGTCCCCCGGCCCGACCCGGCAGAAGACATTCTTGATCCAGGGGGCATACTCGGCTTCCCGGAGGCCGACGATGGCCGCCACCTTGCCGGGGATCGAGATAAAGGCCCGCTCCGCGGAAGTCCAGCCCCGGTCCGGGGTGGCCAGGTCGGGCTTCCGGCCTGCGGCGACAAGAAGGCCCGCGGTGGTCAGGTCGAGGCCCGAGGCATAGGGATAGGTCCAGCCCGACATATAGCCCCCGGAAAGGCGGGCGGCTATCTCCCCGATCATGGCCCGGCCCCGGCCATCCGAGCCCAGGCCTGGGCACCATTTCATGTCGCCTTTGGCGGCGCCGGTGGTGAGGCCGATAGCCTTGACCCCCTCGCCAAAGACCCGGAGGATCTCAGCGACAATCTCCGGGGAGGCGGCCGTGGGAATCGTGTGCCCGAGCTCGACAAAATAGGGGCTAAAGCTGATGTGACGGTCCGCAAAGCCCCGCAGGACCACCTGGCCATCCACGATGAGGGCGTCCAGGGAAAACTCTGGACCATCGAGGTATTCCTCTACGATGGACCGGCCCGAGCGGCTATAGGGCAGGGCCGAGGCGCAGGCGGCCTCGAGGTCGGCGGGGCTGCGGGCCAGGCGACAGCCCCGGGCCCCCATGTTGTCCGCGGGTTTGACCACCAGGGGCAGCTCGAGGCCCGCCTCCCGGGCAGCGGCCAGGGCATCCTGGGCCCGGGTCACCGCGAGAAAGCGGGGCGAGCCGAGGCCCGCAGAGGCGAAGGCCGCCCTCATCTTGAGCTTGTCCGAGGCCCGCAGGGCGGCTTCGTAGGGTATGCCGGGAAGGCCTAGGCGGCCGGCGAGCCAGGCTACGGGGGCGGAGAAGTCCGTGCCTGCGGTAAAGACCGCGTCGAGGCCCATGCTAGCCTGAATTTCCAGGGCCGCGGCCTCGAGGCCTGGGAGGTCCTTTAGGTCCACGGGGTAGAACCTGTCCGCAAGGCTGGCCCCGGCGGCCTTGGGATTGCCGTCCGCCGCGGCGACAAGCCAGCCCATCTCGTGGGCCGAGCGTATGGCGGGGATCTGCATGGGACCTGCGCCAAGTATAAAGACAGTCATGGGGCTGGGGCTCCTCTCGTTGGGACTAGCCTAAGGGCAGGTCCATCAGGCCTGCCTGGCCCTGTGCTTTCCTTCCCGGCTCTCTTTGTCCAGGACGGGATCCGCCGGCATGGGCTCCTTGACCGCATAGACCTCAAAGGTGTCCCCAAGGCCCAGGAGGCGTGAGAGGAGACCCAGGAGGCGGTATACGGGATTCCTGGCGGAAGCCCTTCCCCCCAGGAGGGGAAAGCGCTCCGGATGGTGGCCGGTGATCCTGATCCGTTCTACCCGAAAGCCATAGGGCTTGAGAATACCCCGTACCTTGGAGGGCTCCCAGATGGAAAAATGGTCCGCCGGGCTCCGGGACAGGAAGCCTGGGCGGTTGGTCCGGGCGGAAATCCCCTCCCCCGAGGGGGTGGCAAAGGCAAAGACCCCGCCGGGCCGGACGAGGGCGGCCACATTGCGCAGGGCCCGATCCAGGTCGTCAAAGTGCTCGATAACGTACCACATGGACACCACGTCAAAGGGGCCCCCAAAGGCGGCGGCGACAGCGGGGTCCAGGAAATCCCCCGAGGCCGCAGGGATGCCCAGGCTATCCCGCACATAGCGGGCGGCGTCTTCGGCGATGTCGAGGCCATAGGGCTCCTGGCCCCGGCTCCTCGCGGCGGCCACAAAGGGGCCATAGGCGCAGCCGATGTCGAGGAGGGAAAGGCCCTCCTTGCGGCCCAGGCTCCGGCTGGCCACATCCTCTATCAGGCCCAGCCTGGTGTTGGCGAAGGCCGTGAGGGCCGGCCAGTCCTCAAGATAGGTCTTGCCGTACTGGGCCTTGTACTCATCGAAGAAATAGGCCTCCCGGTAGGGCGCCTCCCGGCCCGAAGAAAAGCGCTCGAGGTAGACGAGGCCGCAGGTATGGCAGCGGAAATAGGTCTTGCCCTCGTCCCGGTAGACCGAGGACCGGGGCCCTCGGCGACAGCGGGGACAGCCCCGGCTGCCCGTGGGGCTGAGGTTTTTTATATGGGCCGAAAGGGAGGAGGCCTCGGCGGGGGCCAGGGCCCGGGTGGCCTCGAGGGTTCCGGCCACATCCTTAAGCAGGCGCTTGAGGGCCGCCGCCCGAGGCCTCTGCACTCCGATCTCCGGGAAGCCCGCCGCCAGGGATAAGGCCCGGTGGTAGGCCGAGGGATTGAGGAGGATAACGCCACAGCCGGCATAGGCCGCCTCGTAGGCAGTCAGGCCAAACTGGGTAAAGACAAGGTCATAGCGTACAAGGTGCTCCTTGAGGTCCTGGACGGGCCCGAGGAGGGTCACTCCCTCCAGGCCAAGGGGCGGCCCTCCCCTTCTCAGGGCCCCACTCACGATCGTCAGGTTTTCCGGCTTGAAGAGGCCCCAGGCTAGGAGGGAGCGGGCCAGGAGGACCGCAAGGCCTGCGGGATCCTCTCCTCCAAAGCTCACGAGGACCCGGCGGAAGGCCTCGGGGGCGGGCCGGCGGTTGAGGGGCAAGTCGAGAAAGGCCAGGCGGGAGAGGTTGGGCGCCTCGGCCCGGGGGGCTAGAAACCGGTGGGGAGGGCGGGGAAGGACATCGATAAGGTAGGAGGCCATCGAACGGCCGGGGCCGCCCTCGTCCAGGGCCAGGACGGGGCCCAGCCGCTCCCAGGCCTGGACCTCCTCGAGGGAGCTTCTGCGCCGGTCGAGAATGATGAGGTCCCATCCCTGGCCGGGGTTGAGCTCCGTGACAAGGCTAAGGCCCGCGAGCTCCCGGGAATAGGAGAGGGAGAGCTCCGCCGCGGACCAGGAGGCCGAGGAGGGAGAGTCCTCCACATAGATCGTCGCCCCGGGACCGAGGCTCCGGGCCAAGGCCAGGCAGCGGACAAGGTGGCCCGAGCCATTGCCCTTGGCTACCGAAGGAAGGAGGAGGATCCGGAGGCTCATGGCCTGGCCCCGGGATGTCCCGCCAGCCATTCCAGCACTTTTTTCGTGGGGATGGGCTGGCCCGAATACAGGTCGGCATAGATGGCCTTTACGGCCTCATAGTCGGCGGGGGTATCCACCGTAACCCTCGCCTCGGGCATCAGGAAGGGCTCAGGCCCCGGAACCTTGTCGAGGGAGAAGAGCTCGGGATGGGCATAGAGATAGGGGCAGACGTGCTCGCGCTCGCCCGGAAGCCTGGCCTCGGCTTCGGCCCGCAGCAGGGCTCCGGCGGCGACAAGCTCGACTCCCATGCCCAGGGGCAGGCCCGTAAAGGTGGCGTAGTCGGCAGGATTCCCATTGCCCCGCTCGATGAGGAGGCGGGCCGCCTCGTGGGAGACCAGGGGATTGTCCCCGGTGGCCCGCAGCACGCGCTGGAGGCCAAAGGTCCTGATGGCCTGGCAATAGCGGGCCAGGACATCCTCAGGCGAGCCCACGAGGAGGTCAAAGCCGTGGCGGGAGGCGATGGGAGCGAGGGCCCCGGAGGAGGCCTCGTCGGTGGCCAGTATATGGGCGGCCCCGGGCACAAGGGCCAGGCGGGCGAGGACCTGGTCGGTCAGGCTGGCCCCGCCCAGGGGGAGGAGGGCCTTGCCCGGGAGGCGGGTGGAGCCCAGCCTCACCTGGACCACGATGCCTGTGCGTGGAGCCTGCATCAGGAGACGCCCTCGTCCCAGAGGTCGACAAGGCTTGAGGCGTCGGAGCGGAAGCGATAGCGGTTGAGGCCTACCCAATCCCGGGCGGCCCGGAACTCGGCCCAGGCCGCGAGGGGACTGCCCCCCCGGCGGCGGAGGTAGGACCAATAGCGCCCCCCCGGGATGGCTACATGGTCACCCCGGAAGACCGGGGCGAGGTTCTTGAGCCAAAACCACTTGTAGTCGCTGTCCGGGGTCGAGTCCTCGACCGTGGGCTCGGCCTCGTAGCCGACCCGAAGGGCCTGGGAAAGGCGGATATCCTCGCCCCAGAGCCAGGAGCGGAAGCCGAAGTCGAGCTTCTGCCAGTAGGGGTTGGAGATGCCCCCGTCATAGCCCCCGGTGAGGACAAAGCGCTTGCGGGAATAGATGCCCGCGTAGTCAAAGGGATAGAGGGTCTTGGCCCCGTCCCGCTCGGGGGCGAGGGAGAGGACCTTGAGGCTCTGGTGGTGGAGGGCCGGGGACATGGCCGAGGGCAGGGCCTCGCCCTTTCCGGCCTGGAGGAAGGGGGCCAGGCAGAGGATGTCCTGCTCGCCCAGGCGCTCGAAAAAGCGGCTGGAGAGGCCCTGGGCCTGGAGCCGCATATCGCTCCAGAGGACAAAGACAAAGGGCGAGGTGGATTCCCGGAGGCCCACATTGATCATCTCTCCGGGAGTCAGGGGCTTGCCGAGGAGGATAAAGCGGGTACCCGGATGGCGCTGGGCCAGGGCCTCGACATCGACCGCCTCGCCCCCCTCCTCGATGGAGACGATGGACTCAAAGCCCAGCCTCTCAAGGTCCCGGAGGGCTTCCCCGCGGTAGAGGCGCTTGCCCCTCTCGAGGAGGAGGACCGAGACTCCCCCACCCTCTCCCCGGGTCGGGCCGGCGGGCCCACCCACGACCGTGTAGGGCACGGGCCGGTCGTCAAGCGTTGTAGGTATAGTACTCATCACAGTCCTTGCAGGGCTCGGGCCAATCCCCGGCGACATGGCGCTTGTGGTCGGCCTCTCCGGCCTCCCAGATCGCCTGGAGCCTGGGAAGCAGGTCCCGGCCGCTTAGGTCTCCGGCCTCCGGGCCCTCGAAAAGGCGGCCCAGAATCCTCTCGCCCCGGACGCATTCCCGGCAGAGGGGGACGGTGCCGTCCAGAAGTATTGAGAGGTCGCGCTTGAGGTGCCAGCAGGGCCTCCGCTGGAGGGGGGAGAGGTCGGTGACTTTTTTCTGGGCCAGGAAGCCCGCGAAGGTCGAGTATTTCTGGACAATCACATTGTCCGTGCGCTTTTTCCAGCCCCGCCAGAATTCCTCGAGGGCCTCCTCCCCATCCTGGGAGCGGAGGGTCTGGACATAGGCTGTCTTGGGGAAGAGGTCGAGGAGGAGGAGGGCCGTGGCCCGGGCCTCCTCGAAGCCCTCGCCCCGGAGCCTGCGATAGAGCTCGGGCTCAGGGGAGTCGAGGGAGACAACCCAGTGAAGCCGGCCCTGGCCGATCCTGGCCAAGGCCTCCAGGACGCCGGGTCTCCAGCCGATGCCCGAGGTCTCGACTATGAGGGAGAGGCCCGGATGGCCCAGGGCATCCTCGATGAGGCCCTGGATCTCCGGGTGGAGGGACGGCTCGCCCCAGAGGGATATATCGAGGACCGCGTCCCCCGCGAAGGCCTCGACGGCCTCGGCGATCGCCTTAAAGGTAGACCGGGGCATATAGTCCTTGCGGGCAAGGATGTCTCCCCCAAAGCGCGGATAGGGGCAGAGGGTACAGGCCTGGGGACAGGCCCCGCTGACCTGGACCTGGACAAAGGCCGGCAGGGTCCGCAGGAGCTCGTGGTGGCGGGGGATGATGTCCAGGGCGGTCGCCGCGTCTCTCACCCCGGCATTGTAGAGGCGTTCGACCAGGACCTTGTTGCGCTTGCTGTCGCAGGCCAGGACGAGGCGCAGCTCCCGCAGGTCCTTGGGGGAGATCAAGGTCTCGATATCGAAGGAGTTGATGTCCTTCTGGATAAGCTGGAAGAGCCAGCCCCGGTCGGGCTTCTGGGGGTTCTTCTGGCAGAGGAGGCTGAGGGCAGGAAGGACCCGGGGATGGAGGACCTCGATGGCGAGGCCCAGGGGATAGCCGTCGGCGAAGGCATAGTCGGCCCGGTAGCGCCGGTAGTCCTCAAGGAGGCGGGCGGCCAGGCCGCGGTCGAGGAAGGGCTCATCCGCGAAGATGAGGACCAGGGCGTCTATCGGCCCCTCAGGGGAGTCCGAGAGCCTGGTGGTGAAGGCCTCGGCCGCGGCCAGGATATCCTCGACCGCCCAGGCATCCCGGGATTGGACCGGGAAGGGGCCCGGGGGAAGGCTGGTCCTGCCCCCAAGGACGAGTCCCCCCGCCAGGCCAGGCAGGCCCTGGGCAAAGGCGAGGGTCAGGGCATACGCCGACTGGGCGCCCGGGAGGGGCTCGAAGGCCTGGGGAGCAAGGGATCCGGCTAGGAGAAGGGCTGCGGTTCTCATGATCTTCATCGATTATCGGCGCAAACGGGGGACTCATGACGCCCAAGCGACGGGTCAAGGCCCTGAAGGCGGAAAAAAAAAGAAAAAACCCGTCCTCATCTACAGGTTGGGGTTGAAATCAGCCATGACCCAATATATTGTATCGATGGTTATGGCATTACCAAAAGACTTTAGGAGGACTTTGTGCATATTGAACGTCAATTCACCAAGAAAAACCAGGGACCCTACGAGGGCATAAGCTGGGAAAAGCGCAAAAGCGAAATCCGCAATCCCGACGGAAGGGTCGTCTTTAAGCTCGACGGAGTCGTCGTGCCCTCGACCTGGAGCCAGATTGCCGCAGATATCCTGGCCCAGAAGTATCTTAGGAAGGCCGGGGTGCCCGCCGACCGGGCCGATGCCTGGGAAAAGCTGGTGCCCAAGGCCCAGAGGGAGCTCGCTGGCCCCTCCCCCGTCCCCGGGGCCGAGCATGATGCCCGCCAGGTTTTCCACCGCCTGGCCTCGACCTGGCGGCTCTGGGGCGAGACCGCAGGCTATTTTGACACCAAAGAGGACGGAGACGCCTTCTACGACGAACTCCTCTATATGCTCGCCCGCCAGATGGCGGCGCCGAACAGCCCCCAGTGGTTTAACACGGGCCTCCACGCCGCCTACGGTATCGAGGGCCCGGCCCAGGGCCACTATTATGTAGACCCCGCCACAGGGGAGGTGGTCGCCAGCGAGTCCGCCTATGCCCGACCCCAGCCCCACGCCTGCTTTATCCTCAACATCGAGGACGACCTGGTCAACGAGGGCGGGATCATGGACCTGGTCACCCGGGAGGCCCGGCTCTTCAAGTACGGCTCGGGCACGGGCTCCAATTTCTCCAAGATCCGGGCCCTGAATGAGCCCCTCTCCGGGGGCGGAGTCTCTTCGGGCCTCCTCTCCTTCCTCAAGATAGCCGACCGCTCGGCCTCGGCGATCAAGTCCGGGGGCACGACCCGCCGGGCGGCCAAGATGGTGATCCTCGACGCCGACCACCCCGATGTGGAGACCTTCACCGAGTGGAAGGCCGAGGAGGAGTACAAGGTCGCCTGCCTTGCCGCAGGCTCGGCCCTGATCAAGCACCACGCCTCGGCCCTCCTCGAGGCCGTCAAGGCCGGCCGGAGCGAGGAGGCCCGCCTCTCCTTTGACGAGAATCCGGCCCTCCGCAAGGCCGCCCGGGAAGCCCTCCGCTCGGGGGTTCCCGCCCCCTTTGTCCATCAACTCCTCTCCCGCTTCCGCCAGGGCGACGAGGACCTCTCCTTCAAGGTCTATGACACCTCCTGGGAGGGCGAGGCCTACAACACCGTGGCGGGCCAGGCATCGAACAACTCGGTCCGCCTGGACAACAATTTCATGGGCGCCGTGGTCGATGACAGGGACTGGAACCTTGTGGGCCGGATCAAGGGCAACACGATGAAGACCCTCAAGGCCCGCAGCCTCTGGGACAAGATAGCCAAGGCGGCCTGGCAGTGCGCCGACCCGGGCCTCCAGTTCCACGGGACCATCAACGAATGGCACACCTGCCCCGCCGACGGCCCCATCAGGGCCTCCAACCCCTGCTCGGAATACATGTTCCTGGATGACACGGCCTGCAACTTGGCCTCCCTTAACCTCCTCACCTTCCACGATCCCGCCACGGGGGTCTTCAACGACAAGGCCTACCGCCACGCGGTGAGGATCTGGACATTGGTCCTCGAGATCTCCGTCGTGATGGCCCAGTTCCCCTCCAAGGAGATAGCCAAGCGCAGCTACGAGTACCGGACCCTGGGCCTCGGCTACGCCAACCTGGGATCCCTCCTCATGGTGATGGGCCTGGCCTACGACTCGGACAAGGGCAGGGCCGTCGCGGCCGCCCTCACGGCCATCCTCTCCGGCGAGGCCTATGCCCAGTCGGCCCGGATGGCGGCCAACTTTGGCCCCTTTGCCCGCTACGAGGCCAGCAAGGCCGACATGCTCAGGGTTATCCGAAACCACCGCCGGGCCGCCCACGCCAGCCCCAAGGCCGAGTATGAGGGCCTCACCGTGACCCCCTGGCCCATCGTGG
>JAKPBN010000106.1 GCA_029778945.1 Spirochaetota bacterium | reverse complement strand
AGGTCCCCCGCGGCCACCAGGGCGTCCAGGGGCGCGAGGCCCGCGGGGGCGTCCCCGATGTGGAAGTTGACGATCCCGGCCTTGCCCGAAAGGAGGCCTCCGAGCCTGGCCTCGGAGGCTATCCGCCCCAGCTCGTCGAGGCTGGGCCTCGAGGACCGGTGGTCGGAGATGGCCACCTCCCCCGCGCCGATGATGGGCTCGACCATCATGATGTCCTTCATCACATCCCCGGTGACGGTCTGGGGGGGGATGCGGTAGGAGCCTGAATAGACCCACACGGAGATGCCCTGGGCCCGCAGGGAATAGGCCTTGGCCACCAGGCTCTCCATCGAGCGGGCGAGGCCATCGGTGCCCAGGGTGCCTATGACGGTGGACACCCCGGCCTTGACGCAGTCCTTGAGGAGGAGCTCCGGGGTCCGGGTGGCATAGCCCCCCTCCCCTCCCCCGCCAATGATGTGGACGTGGGAGTCTATGAGGCCCGGGAGGGCAAGCTGGCCCCGGGCGTCCAGGATCTCGACCTCGCAGGGAAAGGCCGAGGTATCGATATCGGGGGCCAGGGCGATGATATGTCCGCCGGACACAAGGATATCCATCGCCCCAAGGGCTTCGGGGGCATAGACCGTCGCATTCTTGACCAGGAGCATCGGGAGCCTTCCTTTTCGCGCCAAAGGCGTGACCCCGATTTATTAGCAATTTCCATGCCAGAACCTAGAGGGAATTGTCGATGTTTCCCGCCTCGATCTCCCGGAAGTAGCGAACCGTGCCCACTTTGAGCTCCATGGTGGCGTCCTCGTCGCAGACTAGGACGGCCTTGGGGTGGAGCTGGAGGCAGGAAAGGGTCCACAGATGGTTGACTCCCTCCTCGATGGCGTGGTGGAGGGCCCTGGCCTTGGCCAGGCCTGAGACCAGGATGAGGACTTCCCGGGCATCGGTGACCGTCCCCACCCCGACCGTCAGGGCCGTGGAGGGGACAGCCTCGACTTTTCCGCCAAAGAAGCGGGCATTCATCACCTTGGTGTCCCGGGTCAGGGTCTTGACCCTCGTCCGGGAGGACAGGGAGGACCCGGGCTCGTTGAAGGCTATGTGGCCATCGGCTCCGACCCCGCCCACAAAGAGGTCGATGCCTCCGGCGGCCAGGATCGCCGCCTCATAGGCGGCGCACTCGGCCTCGAGGTCCTTGGCGTTGCCGTTGAGGATGTGGACATTGGCCATAGAGATGGGGGCCTCCAACCCCGCCCGGATCCTGGGCCTGGGCAAGCGAGGCCTCCTTGTGCCGGGCTATGAGGCCGACATCACCGTGTTTGACAAGGACTTCAAGGTCCTGGCCTGTCTTGTGGGCGGGAACTTTGTGAGAAACGATCTTTAGGAAGGGAAGGAGAACCCGATGAGACTCATTGTCAGGCCCGACTACGAGGCCGTCTCGGCCTGGGCCGCCAACCACCTAGCCCGGCGCATAGGGGAGCACGAGGCCCGGATAGCCCAGGGCCAGTCCACCCGGCCCTTTGTCCTGGGCCTGCCCACGGGCTCCTCCCCGGAGGGGATGTACCGCAAGCTCATCGAGCTCCACAAGGCAGGCAAGCTCTCCTTCCGGAACGTGGTCACCTTCAACATGGATGAATATGTGGGCATCCCCGAGGACCACCCCCAGAGCTACCATACCTTCATGTGGGAGACCCTCTTTTCCCAGGTCGACATCCCCAAGGCCAATGTCCACATCCTCAACGGCAACGCCAAGGACCTCGAGGCCGAGTGCGCGGCCTATGAGGCGGCGATCC
>JAKPBN010000102.1 GCA_029778945.1 Spirochaetota bacterium | reverse complement strand
AGCCCGGGAGAGGGGACTTGCGCGCCGGGAGACAAAGGACTCGAGGGCATGGGTGAGGGCGTCCATCCCGGTAGCGGCCGTGAGGGCCGGGGGCATGCCCGCCTGAAGAAGGGGGTCGACCAGGGCAAGGCTCGGGAAAAACCAGGGGCTGGATAGGCCGAGCTTGCGGTCCGTCGCCGGATCTATCGTGACCGCGGCGTTGGAAAGCTCCGAGCCCGTGCCCGCCGTGGTGGGCAGGCAGGCCAGGGGGAGGCCCGGGACCTTAAAGGCCTTGCGCCCGTAGACAAAGTCCAGGAAGGGCGAGGCTTCCCAGGGCGAGCCGGGCCGGGTGGAGTTGGCGGCCTGGAGGTTGGCCGCCTTGGCGCAGTCCATCGGGCTACCTCCGCCATAGGCCACGACCGCCTCGGCCCGGGAGGCGACAATAGCCCGGGCGCAGTCCTCGGCTTGGGAGGCGTCGGGGTCATGGCCTACCCCGGCATAGGTCTCAAACTCCAGCCCTGCGGCCTTTAGGGAGGCCTGGAGGGCGGCAAAACCCGGAGAAAGGCGGGTAGGACCGCCTCCGGTGACGAGGAGGACCCGCTTGGCCCCGAGGGAAGCGAGCTCTGTCCCCGCTTTTTCCGCGACGCCGGGGCCAAAAACGAACTTTGTGGGAGCTTGCCAGGCAAAACCAGGGGTCATAGGAGCCTCCGGGTGGGGATCTGGCTCGACCTTAGCCCCTGGCGGGGGGCCTGGGCAAGGGCCCGTCCCCATATAACATTCTTCGAAAATGCGCTAGACTAGGGCAGTATCTTGGTTGACGGCATGGCCTGACTGCCCTCTTTGCGGGGTTTTTAGGCCTCGGACAGGTGTTCCTGTCCCGGCAAGCCCCTTTCGCGATGCTCGACGCGAGCCCGGAGTCCGGGAGGCGTTCGGCTAAAGGCGGGGCACAATGCCAGAAGGTCGGCTTCGATGCCCTCGAGCCCAGAGCCCGAGAGGCACCCGACCTATCCTTTTCTTTACGAGCGTATGCAGTATGGAATTCAGTGAACTAGATCTCCACCCCGACCTAAGGCGGGGCCTCGACGAGGCGGGCTATGTGACCGCCATGCCCGTCCAGGAGCAGGTCCTCCCCCATGCCTTCCTGGGCAAGGACATCTACGCCCAGTCCCAGACCGGAACCGGCAAGACCGCCGCCTTCCTGATCGGCATCCTCCAGCGCATCATGACCATCCCCGAGCAGAGGGCCCGCAAGGTCCTCATCCTCGCCCCCACCCGGGAGCTGGCCGTCCAGATCCACGGGGAATGCGAGAAGCTTGGCAAGTACCTCGACATATCCGCGGGCGCCTTCTTTGGCGGCGTGAGCTACGGCCCCCAGGTGGACATGCTCCGCAACAATGTGCAGATGATCATCGGCACCCCGGGGCGCATCATCGACCTCGTCCAGCAGGGCAAGATGCTCCTCAAGGAAGTGGGCTTCCTCGTGATCGACGAGGCGGACCGCATGTTCGACATGGGCTTCATCGACGACATCCGGAAGCTCCTCCGCTACCTCCCCCCGGTCCACCAGCGCCAGACCTTCCTCTTCTCCGCCACCCTCGGCCTCCGGGTCAAGGACCTGGCCTGGGAATACATGGTCGACCCCGTAGAGATCGCGATCGAGCCCGAGAGCGTCACCGTCGACCTCGTGACCCAGGAGCTCTACCACGTGGGCAGCCACGAGAAGCTCCCCCTCCTCCTGGGGATCCTCGAGAGGGACAAGCCCGAGAGCGCGATCATATTCTGCAACCAGAAGTTCATGACCGAGGAGCTGGCCCGGCGCCTCAAGATCAACGGCTTTGACTGCGAGTACATCATGGGCGACCTGCCCCAGTCCAAGAGGCTCGAGATCATCGAGGACCTCAAGGCGGGCAAGCTCCACTTCCTCGTGGCCACCGACGTGGCCGCCCGGGGCCTCGACATCGAGGCCCTGGACATGGTCTTCAATTACGACATCCCCGAGGACGCCGAGTCCTATGTCCACCGGATCGGACGCACCGCCCGGGCGGGCAAGGCCGGCAAGGCCGTCACCCTGGCCTGCGAGAAATTTGTCTATGGCCTCCCGGCCATCGAGAAGTACATAGGCAACAAGATCCCCGTCTTCCCGGTCACTCAGGACCTCCTCATCGAGGACCGGAGCCGGGGCATGCACTACGGCCACAGCCGGACGGACTCCAAGGGCGGCCGGGGGTATCCCGGCTCGGGCTCCCGCTCCGGGTCCAGGCCCGAGGGCCGGGGCGACTCCCGGGGAGATCCCCGCAGGCGGGGCGAGAACCGCCCCCGCCAGGCTCCCCGTCCGGAGACCACAAGGCCGGAGACCTCCCGTCCGGAGGGCGGGCGCCCGGAAGGCAACCGTTCCCAGGCCCAGCGGCCCCAGGCCACGCCTCGGTCCGGCGACCCCTACAGCCTGCCCCAGGACGAGAGGATGAAACGCTACAAGGAAAAGTACGCCGACGGCCGTCCCGCCCCCGCTGGCCAGTCCGGCCAGTCCGGCCAGGGCAGGGGCCAGGGTCGTGGCCAGGGTGGCCGCGGCGGCCAGGCCCAGAGGCCCGATTCCCGGGACCGGGGCCGGGCCCCCAGGACGGGACGGGATGGCGGCAGCCGGGACTCGGGCAGCCGCAGCGGCGGCCGTGGCAATGGCGGCCAGCGCCAGGGCCAGCAGAGCAATGGCCGGACTGCCCCCCAGCAGGCCCAGCCCGCCAAGAAGCCCGGGATCCTCGATCGGATCAAGGGCATCTTTGGGAACAAGAAGAGCAAAAACTAGGAATCCCGGCTGGATATGAGGAGAAGGGCCGCTCGGGTATCCGGGCGGCCCTTCTCGCATCCCGGGCGCCTTGACCCTCGCCGCCGGGCCGGGCGATAGTTGGCCATGCCCCAGCCGAGCCTTGAAGCCAGGAGGATGGATCCGCGTCTTGCGTCAGCCCTCGCCGCCTTTTGCTGCCTCCTCTGGGGCTCGGCCTATCCTGCCATCAAGACCGGCTATGAGCTCTTCGCCATCGGGACGGCCGACATTCCAGCCAAGCTTCTTTTCGCGGGCCTGCGCTTCGCCGCGGCCGGCGTTATCGTCCTGGCCTACTGCCTGGTCACCGGCAAGAGCATAGCTGTCCGCGGCAAGGGGGAGGCCCTGAGGATCCTCGGCCTGGGCCTGGCCCAGACGGCCATCCAGTACACCTTCTTTTACATTGGCGTGGCCAACACCAGCGGCTCCAAGTCCTCGGTGGTCAACTCCACCTCGACCTTCTTCAGCGCCATCCTCGCCCACTTCCTCTATGCCGATGACAAGCTGAGCCGGCGCAAGGCCCTAGGCTGCGCCGTCGGCTTCCTGGGCGTCCTCGCCATAAACTGGTCGGGGGAGCTGCTCTTCGAATGGAAGTTCATGGGGGAAGGCTTTGTGGTCATAGCCGCCCTGGTCATCTCGGCCGCCTCCCTCTGGGGGCGCAAGCTCTCGCGCCGCATAGATCCCATGGTCCTCACGGGCTGGCAACTCCTCTCAGGCGGGCTGATCCTGGCCGGCGCCGGGGCCGCCCTCGGCGGCGACCTGGGGCCCTGGAGCCTGGGAGCGGGCCTCGACCTGGGCTATCTTGCCCTCCTGTCTTCGGTGGCCTTCACCATCTGGACCATACTTCTCAGGGACAACAAGGTCACGGCCATCACCATCTTCCAGTTCCTCATCCCCGTGTCGGGCGTCCTCCTCTCCGCCCTTTTCCTCGGGGACTCGATCCTCGAATGGCGCTACCTGGCCGCGCTGATCGCGGTGAGCGCGGGCATCGTCCTCGTCAACTCCGGGGCCGCAAAGAAAGCTAGCTGAGGCCGTAGCGCTTGATCTTGTAGAGCAAGGCCCGCCTGCTGATCCCCAGCTCGATCGCGGCCTTGGTGCGGTTGCCCTTGCACTTCTCGAGGGCCCTGACGATAGCCGCGACCTCGGCATCGGTGAGGCTCAGGGATTCCTCGTCCGCCTCCGGGACGAGTCTCTCCGGGACGGGCCCGTCCAGGGCCTGGGCCATGGAGCGCCTCCGCCGAGGCAGCTCGATATCCACCGCCTGGACCTCGGCACCCTCGCAGTAGATCGAGGCCCGCTCAAGCAAATTTTCCAGCTCCCTGATGTTGCCCGGAAAGTCGTAGGTGGCTAGGAGGGCCAGGGCTTCCTGGGAGAGGGCCTCTGGCCCCCGGCCCGCCCGGGCGCGCTGGCGGGCGAGGATGTGGATTGCCAGGGCCGGGAGGTCCCCAAGCCTTGCCCGCAGGGGCGGGACGTCGATCCTCACCACATTGAGACGGTAGTAGAGGTCCTCCCTGAAGCGCCCCTCCCTCACCAGGGCCTCGATGTCCCGGTTGGTCGCGCTCACGATGCGGGCCCCTATGGATATGTCCCGCTGGCCCCCGAGGCGGCGGATCTTCCGCTCCTGGAGGACCCGCAGGAGCTTGACCTGGAGGGCCAGGGGC
>JAKPBN010000089.1 GCA_029778945.1 Spirochaetota bacterium | reverse complement strand
TCAAGACCATCGAGCGGCTTTTCAAGAACAAGAACGCCTTTACCGGGGTGCCCTCGGGCCTTTCGGACCTCGACTCCATGACTTCGGGCTTCCAGGATTCGGAGTTTATTGTCATCGGCGCCCGGCCTTCGGTCGGAAAGACGGCCCTAGCCCTGTCCATGGCCTCCCATATAGCGGTCAAGGAGAGGATCTCCTGCGCCTTCTTTTCCCTGGAAATGGCCGACATGGCTATCATGCAGCGCCTTATCTCCAGCGAGGCCAGGATAGCCTCCAACAAGATCCGGACGGGCTTGATCAAGCCCTCGGACTTCTCGGCCCTTATGGAAGCCGCCGGCCGGATCTATGAAGCCCCCCTCTATATCATAGACATGCCGAACATGAAGCTCCTCGACCTCCGGACTATGGCCAGGCGCCTTAAGGCGGAAAAGGACGTAAAGATCGTCTTTATCGACTACCTGACCCTTATTACCCATGAGAACGCCGATCTGCCTCGCTGGGAGCAGATCTCCTCGATATCCCGCTCCCTCAAGGCCCTGGCCCGAGAGCTCAAGATCCCCGTGGTGGCCCTATCCCAGCTCAAGCGCGAGGCCGAGGGCAAGCAGCCCTCCCTTTCGGACCTGCGCGAATCGGGCTCCATCGAGCAGGACGCCGACCTTATCCTCTTCCTTCACCGGGACCGGGAAACCAACAAGACCAAGGAAGAGCAGTCGGCGATGATAGAGACCGAGCTGATTGTGGCCAAGCAGAGAAACGGCCCGGTAGGCAAGACCAATATAGCCTTCCTGCCCTCCTATACGCGCTTCGAGTCGATTGATAGACGGGGCGACTAGCCCTATACTTAGGTGGCAAGACCGCCTCTTGAGGGGGAAACTATGGCGTTCCGAGATAATTACGACTTTGGCATCCTGGTCAACGAGGCCGAGCGCCTCGTCGAGGAAGAGCTGGGTCGAAGGCTCGAGGAGCTTGGGGATCCTGGGATTTGTGTCTGTGAAGATTGCATCCTGGACATGGCAGCCTTTGCCCTTAACTCCCTCAAGCCCCTCTACCGGGTTTCCCTTCTAGGGACTATGTATGCCCATGCCGCCATGGACTAAGGGGCCTTTGCGGACGAGGTCAAATTGGCCGTCGATTCCGCGATCACCCGGGTGCACTCCAACCCCGCCCATGATTAATCTATAGACCGGTCAGTCTATAGGAAATTGCTCAATAGACAAAGAAAAAGCCTTGGGGTGTTGGCCCCAAGGCTTTTTTTAGTCCTGCTCCATATCCAAGGCGCGCAGGGATTTATACGGCCCTTGGAACATTCTGGCAAAGGGTTCGGTTTTCAAGGTTTTGGCCTTGTCCGCGAGAATGCGGGCATAACGGGCTTCCTCAACCGGGAGGATAGCCACCTCGTCCTGCTTGAGGCCAAGGATGTGAAAGTTAAGACGACCGTTTCCCATGTCATGGTAGCGGACCTGGATCTCCGCATTGTCCGGGGCCGAATCTTCGGCCTTGAGCCGCAGGTAATACTTGACGATCTCCACGGCCTCGGGATCTAGCTTATCCGCCAGGATCCGGGCCCGCTCAAAAAGCTCGGCAAAGCCAATGAGAACCTCGTCCCCCTTCTTGGTCTCGAGGCTGCCCAGATAAAACGCGAGGCGGTCGGCCTCCGCAAGGACATCGGCCTTGAGGGACCGGGAGGCCGAGACTACCCGTACCCTAAGCTCGGGCTTGAGGACCGTGCCGCAGTTGGGACAGGTGACGGAAAAGAAATCCCCGGAGAGGAGGTCCTGGAGGCCTCCGGCCCCAGCGTCCAGGTCCACCTCATCGGCTAGGTCGGCCTCAAAGCTTGTCTCACACATGCAAGTCACGTTGCGCATGGTTCCTCCTTCTTTAGCTTGCTCAACGAGAGGGGAAGAAATGGAAGGCGTCACTCGTCAGGGCCAGGGCCAGGAGGCCAAAGATAAATATGGTCCCTACGAGTTGGTAGGCGTAGACGGTTTTTGTCCTCAAGGGGCTCCTTTTGAGGATTTCCGCGATAAACAGGATGATCATGCCCCCGTCCAGGGCCGGGATGGGGAGGAGGTTCATGAGAAAGAGGGCTATGGAGATAAAGGCCAGGAAATCCAGGTAGGTCATGATGCCTATGGCGCCGTTTTCCTTGACCGCATCCACGGCGATGGCTCCGGCGTAGTAGGTTATCCTTGCGGGTCCCGAGACCGCGGAGAGGATATTCACACCCCGGAAGAGGAGGCCCAGGGCCCGGACCGATTCCCCGATAGTCGAGCCGGTCTTAACCAGGCCGGCCTGTATGGCTTGGCCAAGGCTCAGGGATTGGCTGACCTTGGTGGCGAGCTGGAAGCTAAGGCCGATAAAGGGGCCTTCCTTTTTGTCGGACCAGTTGGGCACCAGGGAAAGGTCGAGGACCTTTCCATCCCTCTCCACCCCTAGGGCGACCTTCTGGGGCTGGCCAACGAGTCCAGTCCTAAGATCTATGTCATTGGAAATGGCCTTGCCGTCCAGGGTGACAATCTTGTCTCCGGGCTGTATGCCAGCGAGGGCGGCCGCGCTGCCCGGGCTAACCTCGGATACGAGGAGGGGCACCCAAGGATAGATGCCGATTCTCCCGGCCCCGCTTTCCTTGTCCAAGAATGGCGTAACCTGGAGTTCCAGGCGCTGGCCATCCCTATCCACGACGAAGGGGAGGTCCTTTTCCGGGGACCTCTGGATCAGTCCCTGAAGGTCGGTAAAGTCCAGCACCGGCTCGCCCCCGGCCTCGAGCACGATGTCTCCGGACTTGAGCCCGGCCTTGACCGCCGGGCTATTGCCCGGGAGGCCTGCGTCCAGGCTCGGATAGTCCGAGGCGAGGACTATGCGGTTTACATAGGTCTTGGAGGAGGTGCCCACCGCGGCCACGGCGATAAAGATCACCGCCGCGAGGAGGATATTGCAGAGGGGCCCAGACACCGAGATTATTATGCGTTTCCAGGCCGGGGCCCCGTAGAAGGTGCCCGGATCCCGAGGGATGGTTTCAGCCTTGGTCTGGATGGCGGCGGCAAAGGCTTCCTCGCCCTTCATCCGGCAATAGCCTCCCAGGGGGATGGCGGAAATCCTCCACTCCGTGCCGCCCCGCTTCCAGGCAAAGAGCTTGGGGCCCCAGCCTATGGAAAAGGCCTCTACTTCTACCCCCGAGGCTCGGGCGGCGAAAAAATGCCCAAGTTCGTGGATGACAATCACCAGGCCCAGGCCAAGAAACGCAAAAAAAATCCCGGCAACTATCATAGGTACTCCTTGAGGAATCCCAGGGCCAATTCCCGGGCTTCCCTATCACAGGCAAAGACATCTTCAAGACAGGCAAATTCACTGGGCCAGGCCTGGCTTAGGACTTTTTCCACAAGGGCTGGAATCCCTAGATAGCCCAGTTTTCCGGCCTCAAAGGCCGCCACGGCGACTTCGTCGGCGGCATTGTAAGCTACAGTTCCCCCATAGCCCTCCTTGAGGGCAAGATAGGCCAGGTCCAGGAGGGGATAGCGGCGGGGGTCGGGGGCCCGGAACTCCAGGGTCGTGCCGGCCAGGTCCAGGGCCCCAAAGGGGGAGGGGCCCTGCTCAGGATGCCTCATGGCATTGAGGATGGGCAGGCGCATATCCGCCGCCGAGATATTGGCATAGAGACTCCCATCGGAGCCGCGGACGAGGGCATGGACCATGCTCTGGGGGTGGATCAGGACCTTGATCGCCTCGGGCCCCACCTTGAATAGCCGGGATGCCTCTATGACCTCCAGGCCTTTGTTGGCCATGGTTGCCGAGTCGATGCTTATCTTCCTTCCCATGGACCAGGAAGGGTGGGCCGCCGCCTCATCCGGGCTTGCCTTGGCCAGGTCCTCCAGGGGTCTATCCCTGAAGGCTCCCCCGGAGGCGGTGATTACCAGCTCTCGGATGCCCTCGATCTGGGCCGTAAGCTGAAAGAGGGCCGCATGCTCGGAATCCACGGGCAGGATCTTGCGGCCGCTTTTTTGGGCCGCCCCCTCGAGGAGGGACCAGGCCATCACCACGCTTTCCTTGTTGGCTAGAGCCAGGTCCTTTCCAGAATCCAGGGCCGCCAGGGAGGGGGCCAAGCCCGCCGATCCAGCTATGCCGTGGACCACGATTTCCGCTTGGGTTTCCCGGACCAGGTCCAAAAGGCCTTTCTCGCCATAGCGGGTCGAGGAGGGTAGGCTAGACACTTTCGTCGTGGAGCCGCTTAGGGCGAGGGCTATTCCGGGATGGGTCGAGGCTAGAGCCCCAAGGCAGGCGGTATCCCTATGGCAACTGGCTCCCACAAGCAGGAATTCCTCAGGAAAGGCCTTGAGCACGGCTAGGGTCTGGCTGCCTATCGAGCCGGAGGCACCTAGGACGATTACCTTTTTGGCGGGCGCCATCATTCCCCCCTGCCCTTAGCGAAAGAGGCCGAGGAAAAGGGCAAAGAAATAGAATACCGGGGCGGAATAAAGAAGGGAGTCAAAGGAATCGAGGATTCCACCCCGTCCCGGGATGGTCGATCCTGAATCCTTGGCTCCAGCGCTTCTTTTAAGGCCGCTTTCAAACAAGTCTCCGGTGATTACGGCGATGCCCATGGCCAGGGCCATCAGAAGGATCCAGGGCCAGCTTGTCGGGAAGGCTTCGGGGAACAAGAAAAAGATCCCCAGGCCGCCGACCACACTGCCTACGAAGCCACCGATAAAACCAGCCAGGCTCTTGTTGGGTGACACGGGAAAGAGATTTCTTTTCTTGCCAAAGCTGACCCCAAAAAGCCAGGCCAGGCTATCGTTTCCAAAGACCATGGCCGCATAGGTGAGGATAGCTTCCGTGCCCCTCGGAAAGCCGGCCACGACAAGGGCGGCCATGCCCCCTAGGAGGCCGGGGTAGATGATAAGGAGGCTGGTGGCCGCCGTGGAACCCAGGGCCTTGGAGAGGCCTTCCTTGGAGGAGTAGGCAAAGGGCGCAAAGCAGACTATGGCAACCAGGGCCAGGACGGGGCCCATAAGGGCAAGGGACTGGCCGGGGAGAAAGGTCGAGGCATAAAAGGCAGCGGGCACGAGGAATCCAATGGCCGCTGCCCGGGGCTTGAGGATATCCAGGCCGCAGAGTCCCAATAGGCTCGAAAGCTCCAGGGCCGAGCCCGTCGTGGCCACGAGGAGGATAAGGATTATGATTCCATGATGGGCTTGGGGCACATAGATCACCGAGAGCAGTAGGAGGGGCAGGGCCACAAAGAAAAGCAGAAGCCTCTGGGCCAGATTGCTCATCGGAGTCCCCCAAAGCGGCGATCCCGCCCTTGATATTCCCGGATCGCCATAGCCAGGTCCTCTTCGCCAAAATCCGGCCAGAGGGTGGATACGAACACCAGCTCCGAATAGGAGGACTGCCAAAGCAGAAAGTTGGAGAGGCGCTTTTCCCCGGAGGTCCTCACCAAGAGATCGGGATCGGGTATCTCCGGGTGGTCGAGGCAGAGGCCGAGATTCTTTTCGTCCAGGGCTAGGCCCCGCTCGGAAAGGCGGGAGAAGGCTCGGACTATCTCGTTCCTGCCGCCATAGTTGATAGCCAGATTGACCGTAATGGAGTCGTTTTGGGCGGTATCGGCCACGACGGACTGGATTTCCTCGACTATGTCCTTGGGAAGGCCCCCAAGGTCACCGGAGTGGACAACCCTAACCTTGTTGCTGCGGTAAAAATCCAGCTCCGCCGAGAGGTGGGTCTTAATGAGACCCATGAGGAAGGAGACTTCCTCCTCGGCGCGCTTCCAGTTTTCTGTGGAAAATGTATAGAGGGTCAGGTACTTGATGCCCAAGTTCCTGGCGGCCAGGACAATTCTCTTGGCGGCCTTCAGCCCTTCCCTGTGGCCTTCCGTGCGGGGGAGGCCCCTGGCCTTGGCCCAGCGGCCATTGCCATCCATGAATATGGCCACATGGGAAGGGACCGGAACGCCATCACTTTGGCTCATCACCTATTCCCTAGATCTCCATGATCTCTTTTTCTTTTTCCTCGAGGGCCTTGTTGATCAGGGCCACATAGGAGTCGGTGAGCTTCTGGAGCTCCTCCTCCTCCTTCTTGATCGTATCCTCGGGGACGCCCCCGGCGGCCAGCTGCTTCTTGAGGTCCTCAAGGCCATCCCGGCGGGTATTCCGCACGGACACCCTGGACTGCTCGGCCATGCCCTTGGCGACCTTGGCGAGCTCCTTGCGGCGCTCCTCCGTGAGGGGAGGGATGGCTATCCGGATAACCTTGCCGTCGTTGGAGGGATTGAGGGAAAGCTCGGATTTCTGGATGCCCTTCTCGATCTCCCCTATGAGGGTCCTGTCCCAGGGCTGGATGACGATAAGCCTAGCCTCGGGCACGGATACGGTAGCCACCTGGGAAAGGGGCGTCTTCTGGCCGTAGTAGTCCACCCGGATCTTGTCGAGGAGGCTGGGAGAAGCCCGGCCCGTCCT
>JAKPBN010000076.1 GCA_029778945.1 Spirochaetota bacterium | reverse complement strand
GTTCACGAAGATCTCGCCGTAGGTCGCAAGCTCCTTGGCCAGCTTGTCCCGCTCGGCGGGATCCTCGCTGGTCTCTTCCTTGTGGAAGCGGGTGTTCTCCAGCATGACGACGCTCCCGTCCGGCTGGCCCTCGACAAAGGACTTCTTGCCATAGCAGGAGTCCTCCCCCGCGAAGACCACGGGCTTACCGAGCTTGTCCGCGAGGTAGGCCGCGACCGGGGCCATGCGGTGCTTGCCCAGGATGTACTTGGCCTCGTCGAAGGCCTTGCCGTCCTTCTCGGCCTTTTCCTTGGCCTTTTTCATGTCCTTCTTGGGATCCCCCAGGTGGGACATGAGGACGACGGACTTGGCGCCCTGCTCGAGGACATACTTGATCGTGGGGATAGCCGCCACAATGCGGGTATCGTCCTGGACCTTGCCGTCCTTCATGGGCACGTTGAAGTCGACCCGCATGACAATGCGCTTGCCCTTGAGGGAGATGTCTTTCACTGACTTGATCATAATTGCCTCCGTAAGGAGAGGATTGGGAACATATTTTCATTCACCACGGAGGCACGGAGGACACGGCGAAGGAAGCTAACCTTGGGATCGGAAAGAATGGAATTCGGGAAGATTGGAGTCGGCACGATATGCTTATTTCATGGAATTCCAGATATATCCCGGGAATGAAGCCTCTAGCCTCTGTGCTCTCCGTGCCTCCGTGGTGAATCATGCAATGGTTCCGGATGAAAAAAGGCTGCCCAGGCTGGGCCCGGACAGCCTTCTTTTGTGGCTCTGCTCGAGGCTTCCTCGAATTACTTCTTGGAGGCCATGTAGGAGAGGAAGTCGACGATGCGGTTGGAATAGCCCCACTCGTTGTCATACCAGGAGACAAGCTTGAAGAAGCGCTTTTCCCCGGGCAGGTTGTTCTGCTTGGTGGCCAGGCTGTCGTAGATCGAGGAGCGGGGATCGTGGATAAAGTCGGTGGAGACGAGCTCCTCCTCGCCGTAGCCGAGGACGTCCTTGAGGTAGGTCTGGCTGGCCTTCTTGAGGAGGCCATCGATCTCCTCGATGGAGGAGTCCCGGGCGGCGGTGAAGGTGAGGTCCACGACGGAGACATCGAGGGTGGGCACGCGGAAGGACATTCCGGTGAGCTTGCCCTTGGTCTCGGGGAGAACCTCGCCGACGGCCTTGGCGGCGCCGGTGGTGGAGGGGATGATGTTGTTGGAGGCGGCGCGGCCACCGCGCCAGTCCTTCTTGGACACGCCGTCCACCGTCTTCTGGGTGGCGGTGGTGGAGTGGATGGTGGTCATGAGGCCGCGGTCGATCCCCACGCCTTCCTTGAGGAGGACGTGGACGAGGGGCGCGAGGCAGTTGGTGGTGCAGGAGGCGTTGGACACCACATCGTTCTTGGCGGGGTCATACTTCTCATGGTTGACGCCCATCACGAAGGTGGGGATCTTCTTGGTCTCGTCGGCGCTCTTGGCGGGAGCGGAGATGATGACCTTCTTGGCGCCCGCCTCGAGGTGGCCCCAGGCCTTCTCGTTGCAGAAGAGGCCGGTGGACTCGATCACGTACTCGACCCCGAGCTTGGCCCAGGGAAGGTTCTTGAGCTCCTTCTCGGCCATCACGCACTTGACCTGGTGGCCGTTGACCACGAGGGTATCGGCCTCGGCGAGGGAGGGATCGCTCTTCTTGGCGGAGATGTCGGCCTTCATGCGGCCGTGGATGGAGTCGTACTTGAGCTGGTAGGCGAAATACTCGGCGTCCGTGGAGATATCGACGACGGCGACGACGTCGATCTTGTCTTTCCCGAGAAGACCCTGGTCGACGATGGCCTGGAAAACCAGGCGGCCGATCCTGCCAAATCCGTTGATGGCTACTTTCATCTCTTCTCCTCCTGTAAGGCGACCGATCCCCGGCCCATTGTGGCTAGGGCGTTTTATTCTGTATCGCTCCGACGGTAGGGCCCGGAGCGACCGCACGATGCGCACCGGCGCACGGCGGATTTCTATATTTTTCTACTGATACAATAGCAAAAAGCTTGCGCCGATGTCAACGTGACCCTGATACTACCCGTAGGAAAAAGACGGATTGGCAATCCTTAGTCCCGGGGGAAAATATACGAGAAAAAGGAATATTTATCAACCGAGCCTAGGAACTGGGCAAGATAGTGCGCCAGGTCTTTCAAAAAACGGATTTTGGAGTTAAATTCAAGCTAGCCCATGGCCGATACTCTGGGTGTCGGACGAGATCATAGTTCCCCTCCCAGTTTACTATGGTGTAAGTCCGATACCCAATTTGGGCTGGCCGGTTTTCCCCAAACCGGCCTTTTCTTTTTTTTCGGGGAGGGGAACCTTTGGAAGCGTCAAAGGTTCCCCTCCCCGGGCCCCTCCCTTCCAAAGACGCTAGGAGAGCCTGCCCTCATGTGTGCAAGGCCGCCCTCCCCGGGCCCTTCCCCTTCCAAAGGCGGATTAACGCCCCGGTGGAGCAGCTTGCATCGCTTCGCCTTTGCCTCCCTGGCCCTTTCCATTCCATAAGGCATAGCCAATGAGGAATCTTGCTTCCAGGGGCTCAACTTGACCTAAAGCCTTCCCTTCGCGTACCCTAAATCACTATGTCGTCACCCTCCAGGCCCGCGACCGTGGCCAAGGTCCTTCTCATTATTGCGGCCATCTTTGCCCTCGGCCTTGGCATAGCCGTGGGCGTGGGCATCGCGGCCACCCGCAATATGCGTTCCACCGAGAATTTCATCGATCTGCGGCCCTCCCTGCCCACAAAGATCCTGGATATAAAAGGAAGGACCATCACCGAGTTCTCCTCGGTCGAAAAGCGGGAGATGGTGTCCATCAAGGAGCTGCCCCAGCACCTGCTGGACGCGGTGATCACCCGGGAGGATGGCTCTTTCTACAGCCACCGTGGCTTTACCCTCAAAAGCATTATCCGGGCTTTCTGGGGACGGATCTCCGGCCAAAGCCTGGGTGGAGGCTCGACCATCACCCAGCAGGTGGCGGGCACCCTCTACGCCGACCGCAGGGACATGAGCCTCACCCGGAAGCTAGTCGAGCTTTTCTACGCCCTCCAGATCGAGCGCCGCTATACGAAGCAGGAGATCCTCGAGATCTACCTCAACAACATGTACATGGGCGCCGGATGCTACGGAGTCGAGGCGGCCAGCAAATTCTACTTCGGCCATTCGGCCAGGGAGATCACCCTCGCGGAATCCGCCGTCCTCGTGATCCAGTTCTCAAGTCCGGCCACATACAAGCCCATCTCCAACCCGAACAATGCCCGGGCCAGGTCCCGGGAGATCCTCGACCAGATGGTGGCCGCGGGATTTTGCTCCAAGGATGAGGCCCAGGCCTCCTTCGAAAGCTACTGGGACGCCTTTGACTACACCCGGGTGGCTTCCTCGGCCTTCTATTCCCGGGACGACAAGGCCCCCTGGTTCAGCGAGTACGTCCGGCGCCAGCTCGAGGACATGCTCTATGGCTCCCTGGACATCAACAAGGATGGCTTTGTCGTCAACACCACCCTGGACCTGGACATGCAAGCCTCGGCCGACGCCTACATGAAGCGGGGCATCGAGGGGGCCAACCGGGAATTCCATGCCGCCAGCGCCATCCGCCTTGGCGAGGCAGACAAGATCTATGCGCCGATAGTGGAAGCCCTGGGCCTGGCCTTTGACCTGGAGGAGCTCTTTGTCTCGGACAACAAGTCCAAGAACTCCGTCTTCCAGTACTATGAAACCCGGCTCAACCCCACGGTGGACGCCGCAGCCCTGCTTTTCGGGATCTCGGACCTCAAGTCCATAGCCAACGCGTCCTATGGAAAAATGAAGGCCAGTCTCCAGAAGACCACGGTCGAAGGCGCCCTCATAACCCTGGAGAACGATACCGGCTATATCAGGGCCCTGGTGGGTGGCTCCAAGTACGACTCGAGCAACCAGCTCATCCGGGCGACCCAGGCAAGGGTCATGCCCGGATCCTGCTTCAAGCCCCTCTATTATTCCGCCGCGATCGACTCCAAGAAATTCGCCGAGGGCTCCCTCATCTATGACAGCCCCGTGGTCTTCTACAACGAGGACGGCACCCCCTACATACCCCTCAACTACAAGGGCGAGTGGAAGGGCCCCGTCTTGATGTGGAGGGCCCTGGCCAGCTCGATGAACGTGCCCTCCCTCAAGATCCTCGACTCGATTGGCTTTGACTCCGCGATCGACCGGGCCGCCCTCCTCCTCGACATCACCGACCCCTCGGAGATCCGCCGGACCTTCCCCAGGGTCTATCCCCTGGGCCTGGGGGTCATTGGGGTCAAGCCCATCCAGATGGCCCGGGCCTTTTCCGTCTTCGCCAACGGCG
>JAKPBN010000062.1 GCA_029778945.1 Spirochaetota bacterium | reverse complement strand
TAGAGAAAAGTATTCAAGATAAAAATCACCGGATGTTCGTTCGGCGATCAGCGCAAGTTGAAGGTTTTCATCATTTGGAGAAACGGCAGAAATTTCTGGTGCAGGACTGCCCGCTGGGTCCCATAATACTGCCAAGTCGTCAGTATTCGTGGAAGCCGATGTTTGAGTCAAAGGACCAGGATAGAATTGCGCAACATGGGTTTCGTCATACGGGGAGTTGTAAATATTCCCAGTCACGACGCTAGGGAAGCCTTGATTAAAGTCAAATATCCTATTGATATCCATGTTGTTCGCGGAATTGGAGAGATTGTACCCCCCACTTTCGATTAGAAGGCCAGGAGTTAGACTCCGAACCTGCCGGGTTCCCGAAAGGGCAAAGAGTTTTCCTGGAGTATTGTTGTCCCAGGCCAAATCCAGGTAACTTTCCGTGCCCAAATTGACTGTAGTTATTGCGCTTACGTCCGCGAGTGGAGACCTGTAGACCATATTCCCTGCGCTCGCCCAGAGATAATCCACACCGGTCGCTGGTAGTCCTGAATGGCCGGCAGTCACCGCATGGGGATCATCTGCCAGCCATGCGATATTCCCGCTTGCAGACCCGCTCGCTAAAGTCGCGGGTGAGGAAATGTTGATCGGCCTAAGCATTCCTACCGTTCTATTGCTGTAGTATGAGCCTAGCACGACAAGGGTATTGCCATAAACTTCCGCATCGGCGAAGAACCTGGGCATTGAATCTCCGCCTGGAATGTACTTGCCAGCAACCGTTATGCTGTAGACTGTCGGTGTGAAAGTTGGGGTAATTGTGACATTCCCATTATGGACAGTCACTGTTGTGGTGGCCGAGGAAGAATTCCCGAAATCGGCATTCTGCGACGGACTAGCAGTCCAGCCTGAGAAGGTGTAACCGAAGCTCGGGTATGCGTAGATATTAGTCGCAGTTGCAGCCGTTACTGTCGCGGGGATCGTGGCAGAACCGAAAGCGGAGGATCCAGTTGTCACCGTGTAGGATCTCAGATTGAAGCTTGCCGTCAGATTTGCGTTGGCCACGGCAGTGACATTTACGCTTGCGGATCCTGTTGGGGGAGAGATGCTGATAGCCCCGGTCGCGGGGATTAAAGTCCATTTATCAAATTTATAGTCGGTGGCTGGTGTAGCAACCACGGGCGTTATTGCACCACCGCCGGCCATAATAACCGAACCACTGGGGCTGACTGATCCATTCGCGCCAGCTGAGACATTCACTGTATAGCTACCAGCTTTAAATGTCGCTCGAATAGTAGCAGGAGCATTGATCACTTTAACGGTAGTAGATGCCGAGAATGGGTCGGCAATAGTCGCGCTTCCAGAAATGGGTATCCATTTATCGAAAGCATAGCCAGGGTTATAAGACGCACTAATAGTAAAAGGAATATTATCTCCGACCTCGGCAGTGCTAGCTGGGGATGTCGAACCGTGTCCGTCGTTTTCTATCGTAAGTGTTCTGAAGACATTGGTACTGGTGGCTAAGATGGTCGCATCTCCGCCGCTAAGGGTTACGGTTGTGGAGGCCGAAGCAGCGTCCGCAAAGGTAACCGTGCCCGTTCCGCCTGTCTTCTGCCACTGGATAAATGTATATCCCCCAGCGGGTGTAAAGACGATGGGGAAGGCTATGCCCTCCTTCAGGGTATGGGACCCTGCTGAAGGGGTCACGGTCCCGGTCACGGGGGCTACAATAGTTAGGGTCCTGTCCGGCAGGGCTGCCTGCTTGACCTCGGCCTGGACTTGGGCGGTGATCGTATCCTCGCAGGCGACTAGGACGAGGCCTAGGGCGAGGAGGGCCGCTAGGAAGGCTAGGATCGAGATCCTGCGGAAAAGGGGGATTCGCTTCATCGTTTTTTCCTTCCTCATGGCTAGTCGTTCCAGGCCACGGCCTGGCGGACGCTCGGGTCGGCGGCCCGGGCTGTGTCGGTCCCGGCGCCCGCGGCCCCGCCTATGTAGGCATAGGCGGCGGCCTTGTCCGGGGCGAGCTTAGCGGCGGCCTGCCAGGCTAGATTGGCCTCGGCCTGCTTGCCGGACTCGAAGAGAGCCTTGGCCAGGCCCAGGCTTGCCTCGGCGTTTCCCGGCAGCAGGGCCGTGGCCTTGCGGTAGAGCTCTGTCGCGCCGACATAGTCTTTTTTAAGGAAACGGATGTTGGCCAGGTTGTAGACCCCGGGACCATAGGAGAGGCCCACGAGGTCCTTGAAGGTGGCCTCGGCCTTGTCGAGGCTGCCGTAGCGGGCATAGACGGCGCCCACGCGGTTGCGGACCTGGGGGCTCAGCTTGGCCAGGGCGGCGGCGCTGCCGTTGCCCGCCCCGAGCTTGGCCAGGATGGCGGTGACTTCCCTATCGGCGAGCTTCTTCATGGAGGCGCTGTAGGCCTCGACGACCTTGGCCGGCTCGGGGAGGCGGCCCACCACATCGGGCCTTTCCGCGGAGGAGATAAACGAGGGCTCGTAGCTCTTCCAGGCCTCGTGGACGGGGATGAGGTTAGCCGCCATGGATCGGCTGTTTTCGCTCCACTGGCTGGCGCCCAGGGCCCAGGCCGCCTGGAAGCCCTTGCCCAGGGCCGTGGCCTCCACGGGGATCCAGGCCTTGCCACCCAGCATGATGTAGGAGGTGGGGTCCGAGAGGATCGAGGCCAGGGAGGCGGGAGGCAGCTCGAGGGCAAAGGCCGAGTAGATATGGCCGGGGATGGTGATATAGGCGGTCTCGATGCCCAGGGCCTCGAGCATGGCGTTGTAGAGGGTCGAGAGGTCGTCGCAGTCCCCGGTGCGGTAGGCCAGGGTCTCCACGGGGAACTGGAGGTAGTCCACCGCGGACTTGACCCCCTTCATCGTGGCATAGGAGCCCTTGGGGTCGACCACATAGCGGAGGCCATAGGCCTCGAGGGCCTGGAAGATGAGGGCCCCGGAGCGCAGGTTTTCCGAGGGTATGGCCGCCCCGCCGGAAGGTAGGCTCGAGGCCATGTTGCGGGAGAATTTGAGGATCGTGGGGTCCTTGGCGGTCACAAAGGCCGCGGCTTCCTTGTCATCGTTCCAGATGATGGCGTTGCGGCCCTCGATCCGGAGGCTGCCCTCCCAGCCCACCTTGAGGCTTTCCCGGCCCAGGGTATAGCTGACCTGGAGGCGGGCCTGGGCCGAGTCGGTCTCCGTGATGCCCAGGACGGAATTCTTAAGTAGGGCCGTGAGCTTGATTTCCTTGCTCTCCCCGGGCTTGAGCTCGGGGAAGGAGGCCACAATCTGGGCACCGTCCATGTAGCTGGGGGCAAAGAAGGTGACTTCCACATCCTTGATGGGCTGCTTTTCCTGGTTCGTTATGGTTGCCGAGCCCAGGGCCTTGGTGGCGTAGGTCTTGTAGATGATGGGAAAGAAGGGGTCGAGGGCGGGATCCTGGATCTGCAAGAGGGGCTTGTGGCTGCCTCCGGAGCTGCCCGGGGTAAAGCTGATGGAAAGCCTCACTCCCGCCGAGGCCAGGAAGGCCCCGGGCTGGCCGTCGTGCATGGCCAGAAGGAATTCCCCGCCGGGCTCCAGGGCCAGACGTATGCCCCCGATCTTGGCCTCGGCCCGGATTCCCGCCTCGGCCATGGGGTTAAAAAGGGCGCTCGTCCCGCTGCGGAAGGCCCCGTAGCCCCCCAGGAGGAGGGTGGGGCCAAGGCTAAAGCTCGGGGTCCGCAGCAGGGGAAGGGCTAGGCCGCCCTCGAGCTTGACGATGGAAATCCCGCCCAGGCCCTGGTCTATCACCAGGTTGGAGTAGCCTATCCTGCCCAGGCCCTCGAGGGCCCCCGAAGGACTGGCCAGGCGGAGGTCTAGGGAGGCTCCGGCCTCCAGGGTGTAGAGGTCAGCCGGGGCCAGGGGAAAGCCCAGGCCGGGGGAAACCGAAAGGAGGGCAGACTGGGCCGAGAGAATGGAGCCAAAGCCCAAGACCAAGGCCACAGCCAAGGGACGGAAGGTTCGCTTCATTATGGCACCTCAACTTTATTACTGACAAAAAAGCCCGGGAATGTTCCTGGCTAAAAAATATCATGGAAATGGGCTAAACCCAAGGTCAATTGCGCAAATAATGTCAGAACTTGCCCTCTGGCCTTTGGGCCCCTAGAATTGGGGCATGGACAGCACAACGAAGATCTACGAGGCCGGGGATGTGATTTTCCGCGAGGGTGATGAGGGCCGGGTCATGTATATCCTCCTCGAGGGCCAGGTGGATCTTCGGGTCAAGGTGGAAAAGGGCGAGGCGGTCATCAAGACCGTCTCCACCCCCAATGACTTCTTTGGGGAGATGGCCCTGATCGATGAGCGGCCCCGCTCGGCGACCGCCCGGGCGGAGCGGCGCACCAAGGTCCTTGTGGTCGACGGGCCGACCTTCGAGGCCATGATCCTCCAGAACGGACAATTCGCCTTGAAGATCATCAAGGTTCTCTCCAACCGCCTGCGGTCCTCCAATGACCGGGTTTCCGAGCTTATCGAGACCCTGCCCCGGGAGCGCCTGGCCCGGGGCCTGGCCGACTATGCCTTTCGCTTTGGGGAGACGATCCATGATGGCAGCTACAAGGTGGGGATCGAGCACATGAAGGCCTGGATCAACCAGCACCTGGGCTTTCCGGTGGAGGAGATCGAGTCCGGGGTCCAGCGCTTTGTCAAGGGCGAGGTCCTTTCCTACGCGCCCACGAGCGCCAAGACCCATGAGCACCTCCTCCTGCCCCTGAGCTTTATGAAGGAAAACGACCGGCGGGGCCTGGCCCAGGACTAGGAAGGACGGCCCTTGTGGCTCCCCGCCCCGGGGCGGCATGATGGGCCATGGCTCGAGTCTGTCTCCTCTCCCTCCATATCGAGGATTCTCCGGAAGCCCTCTCCCTCGGGGCCGCGTGCGTCGGGGCAGCCCTAAAGGACGCCGCTGACCGGGGCCTCTTTCCGGGGGGCCTTGAGGTTGTCCTCATGGATGGCCTTGTGAGAGAGCCCGGGGAGGCCTTGGCCGCCAGGGTCCTGGCCACTAGGCCCGACTGCCTGGGGCTCTCGGTCTATTTCTGGTCGGCCCAGGCCCTGGCCGGCCTCTCCCGGATCCTGAAAGCCAAGGCCCCGGGCCTACTTATCTTTGCGGGAGGTCCCGAGGCTAGCGCCAATCCCAAAGGCTTTGGGGCCCTGGCCCAGCTGGACTTCCTCCTCCCCGGGGAAGGGGAGGAAGCAAGCGTACAGGCTCTCAAGGCTATCTTTGTGGATGGCATAAGGCCCAGTCTGGGCCAGGTCTACGGCCGCCCGGCCTTGGCGGACCTAGGCCGTCTCCCCTCGCCCTGGCTCTCGGGCCTCCTCAAGCCCAAAAAGGGCGGGGCCCTCTGGGAGCTGGCCCGGGGCTGTCCCTTCCACTGCAGCTATTGCTACGAGGGCAAAGGCGAGGCCCGTATCCGGCGCTTTCCCCGGGAGCGGATCGAGGCCGAGCTCGACTATTTTGTCCGGTCCGGGGTCGACCAGGTCTTTGTCCTCGACCCGACCTTCGACGCCGACCGGGAGGGGGCCCGGGGCATACTCGAGCTGATAGCCCGGAAGGCCCCGGGGATCCACTGGAAATTCGAGGTCCGGGCCGAGCTCCTGGACCGGGACCTGGCGCGGCGCTTTTCCCGCCTGGACGTCTCCCTCCAGATCGGCCTCCAGACCGCCAACCCCGAGGTCTCCGCCGCGGTCCGGAGGCCCCTCGATCTCAAGGCCTTTGCCCGGGGCATTGGCCACCTCAATGCCGAGGGCGTCATCTTTGGGATAGACCTGATCTATGGCCTGCCCAAGGACAGCCTCTCAGGCTTCCGGCGGAGCGTCGACTACGCCCTGGGCCTCCAGCCCAACCACCTCGACATCTTTCCCCTCTCGGTCCTGCCGGGCACGGTCCTGGCCGAAGAGGCTCCGGGTCTAGGCCTAGTCTGGGATCCTGAGCCGCCATATAGCCTTGTCTCTACCCCGGGCTTTCCCGCGGAGGCCCTAGTCCAGGCGAGGGACCTAGCCCGGGCCTGCGACCTCTTCTACAGCCGGGGCCGGGCAGTCTCGTGGTTCCTCCAGGCTCTGAAGCCCCTCAAGGCAAGGCCCTCGGCCTTCCTGGCGCGCTTTGCCGCCACCCATGGTGGCGTGGCCACTATCGCTGGCGCGGCCACTATCGGTGGCGAGGCTCCCGGGGATTCCCGGGCCATAGAAAGCGCCCAACGCGCCTTCCTGGAGACCGAGTACCGGGCCCGGGGCCTCGAGGCCCTCCTGCCCGCCCTGATGGACATAGTTGGGTTTAACGCGGCCTGGGGCCGGGCCTTGGCCGAGGGGGAGGCCACCCGGCTCGAGCTCAACTACGACCCCGACGAGGTCCTGGGCCCCTCGGCCCTGGACTTGGGGGCCTTTGCGCGCTCGGCCCGGCCCCGGCGCGGCTCCTGGCTGGTGGAGCCTAGCCCCAAGGGGCCACGCCTAGGCCGGCGCTAGTCCCAGTCGAGGAGGCGCTTCTGGCCCTCCATCGCTCTTAAGGGGGCCGCGTCCTGGCTCACCTCCAGGCAGCCCCGGTACTTGCCCGAGGCGTCGTAGAGGGCCCGGTACTCGATCACCACAAAGCGCTCGCCCATGGGAATCCAGAACACGGCCTTGTCCTTGGTCTTGTCCTTGAAGGCCTGGAGGATCTTTTCCACCATGGCCACGCTCTTCTGGGGGTGGCAGTTGTGCACGTCCCGGCCTATGGCCCCGGGGCTCCGGGGGAAGATGCGCTCCGGGGAGTCCGAGTAGTCGAGGACCTTGTCGTTCTCGTCGATCACGGAGACGTCGACGGGCAGGTTGCGCAGGGCCAGGTCGAGGACCTCCGTGGAGATCTTCCCGGTGTTGAGGTCGATGCCCTCCGGGGCGGCCCCTGAGGGCGTGGTGGCGGCCTGGGCCGTGGCCTCGGCGGCGGCCTTGGCCCGGCCCTCGGCCTGGAAAACGGCCCAGGCATCGTACTCGGCCCCGGGCTGGATCCAGGCCCAGCCTATGGCGGCCTCGCCCTGGCGTATCGCGGCCCAGTCCAGGGCGGAAAGCCGGCGCTCGGACTCGGGGAAGAGGATATGCTCCTCCATAAAGACCATGCGCCTGACCGCGGCCTGGAGGGTCCTCGCCTTGGCCCTAAAGGCCCGGGCGTCCTCCGCGGCGAGGGCGGCTCCGGCCTCCTTGAAGAGGGCCCGGATATCGTCATGCTTGCCCCACATCACCCGGGATGGCCCGGTAAAGCCATGCTTTTCCAGCCAGGGGAAGAGCTGGTTTTCCTTGCGGGTATAGTGGACCACGATGGGAGAAAGGTCCTCGAGGGTAGCCTTGGCCGCCTCGGCCCCGGTCTTGGCCTTGGTAAAGGCCCAGGCCGCCGCGGCCCGGCCCAGGGCCTTGGCCTTTTTGACGGCCAGGCGGTTTTCCGCCATGTAGGAATGGATGG
>JAKPBN010000053.1 GCA_029778945.1 Spirochaetota bacterium | reverse complement strand
GGAAAAGGCCAGGATCCCCGAGCTCCTGTCCGGGGAGGCCCTGCGGCTCCAGGGCCTTTCGGTCGTCCAGCGCTTCAGCGCCGGTCCCGCGCGCTTCACCGAGGCTTCCCTTGTCCAGGCCCTGGAGGAGGGAGGCCTTGGCCGGCCCTCGACCTACGCCCCGGTCCTCTCCGTCCTCCTGGAGCGCTATTACCTCAGCCGGGCCAAGGGCGAGCTCGCGCCTACACCCCTAGGTCTCCTGGTCAGCGACATCCTCACCGAGTCCTTTCCCGGCCTTGTGGACCCCGCCTTCACCGCCCGGATGGAAGAGGGCCTCGACTCGGTCGAAAATGGAGTTACCAATTGGGTCGACATGGTCCGGGACTTCTACGGCCCCTTCAAGGTCCAGGTGGACCGGGTGATGGAAGGCCTGGCCTCCTACCGGGGCAGCCTCGACGAGGCTACCGAGCTCACCTGCGAGCTCTGCGGCAAGCCCATGGCCAAGAAGATAGGCCGCTTTGGCTACTTCCTCGCCTGCACGGGCTTTCCGGCCTGCCGCAACACCCAGTCCATGCCCCTTGGCCCCTGTCCCCGCTGCGGCAAGGGCCAGATCGTCGCTCGCCGGAAGGCCCCGGGGCGGGGCAGGGAATTTTATGGCTGCACCCGCTTTCCGGATTGTGACTACGTCAGCTTTGAGCGGCCCTTCGGCCAAGAGGAAGAGGCCAGCCATGGATAGCCGGATCGAGGCCTACCTGGCCTATATCCACTCGGTACGGGGCCTCTCGGACCGGACCGTCCGCTCCTATCGGGAGGACCTCACCCTTTATGAGGCCTTCCTGTCAGGAGAGGATATAGATATCGACAGGTCCCAGGCCAGGGACATCCGCGCCTTTGAGGCCGCCTTGGTGTCCGAGGGCCGGGCGGGCTCCTCGGTCAACCGCTGCCTCTCGGCCCTGAGGGGCTATTACCGCTTCCGGGCCAAGTACGGCGGCCTCGCCGTCGATCCGAGCAAGGATGTCGAGGGCCTCCCCGGGAGCCGCAAGCTCCCCCGCTTCCTGTTCGAGAAGGAGATGGCCGACTTCATAGAGCTCGCGGACGGGGATGGCTTTGCCGCCCTCCGGGACCGGGCCATGTTTGAGTTCCTCTACTCCACGGGCTGCCGCGTCGCCGAGCTCACCGGCCTCGACCTGTCTGGCCTTGACCTGGAGAAGGGTACGGCCAAGGTGCTTGGAAAGGGCAGGAAAGAGCGGATAGTCTTCCTCGCCGAGCCCGCCCGGAAGGCCCTCGAGGCCTACCTTCCGGTGCGCGCCGCCTTGAGGGAGCGCCGGGGGGCCGGAGTCAAGCCTGGCAGGGATCCGCTCTTTGTAAATACCCGGGGCGAGGCCCTAAGCCCCCGGGGGGTCGAGTGGCTCATCGATTCCTATGCCACCAAGGCCGGAATCAACAAGCGCCTCTCCCCCCATGCCTTCAGGCACAGCTTCGCGACCCACCTCGTCCAGAGGGGGGCCGACATACGGGCGGTCCAGGAGCTCCTTGGCCACGCCAACATAAGGACAACCCAGATCTATGCCCATGTGGACATGGAGAGGCTCAGGAAGGTCTATGACACCGCCCATCCCCACGGCAGCGGGGAATCCGGCGGCGCCAAGGAAGGAAGAAAATGAGGATACGATCGACGACGGTGATAGCGGTGAGGCGGGACGGAAAGGTCGCCATGGCCGGGGACGGGCAAGTAACGATGGGCGAAACCGTCGTGAAGAGCAATGCCCGCAAGGTCAGGCGCATGTATGGCGACAAGGTCCTCGCGGGCTTTGCCGGGGCGACCGCCGACGCCTTTACCCTCTTTGACCTCTTCGAGGAGAGGCTCAAGGAATACCAGGGAGACCTCGAGAGGGCGGCCGTGGAGCTGGCCAAGGCCTGGAGGATGGAAAAGGCCCTGCGCAACCTCAATGCCCTCCTCCTCGTGGCCGACGCCTCCCGCACCCTCCTCCTCTCCGGGACCGGGGACGTGATCGAGCCTGCGGAGAATGTGATCGCCATAGGCTCGGGAGGCAACTACGCCTATGCCGCGGCCCTGGCCTACCTCGATGCCGGGTCCCTCCCGGCCGCGGAGATCGCCCGCAAGAGCCTCTCCATCGCCTCGGGCATCTGCATCTACACCAATGGCAACATCATCGTGGAGGAGCTCGGATGACCACGGAATTCGAGACCATGACTCCCCGCAGGATAGTCGAGGAGCTCGACCGCTACATCGTCGGCCAGGACAAGGCCAAGCGGGCCGTGGCTGTGGCCCTCCGCAACCGCATGCGCCGCCAGCGCCTCCCCGACGATATCCGGGACGAGATAGCCCCCAAGAACATCCTCATGATCGGGCCAACCGGGGTGGGCAAGACCGAGATCGCCCGACGCCTGGCCAAGCTCTGCGGGGCTCCCTTCATCAAGGTCGAGGCCACCAAGTACACCGAGGTCGGCTATGTGGGCCGGGACGTGGAGTCCATGGTCAGGGACCTGATGGCTTCGGCGATCTCCATGGTCAAGGCCGAGATCCAGGCTGGCCTCAAGGGCGAGGCGGACCGCCGGGCCGAGGAGCGCCTCCTCGACCTCCTCCTCCCGGGGATCAAGAACTCCGACGAGCCCATCGGCCCCACCCAGGCTACCTTCATAGCTCCGGCCTTCGATCCCCTGGCGGCCGCCTCGGCCCAGCCGGCCTCCCCGGGCAGCGGCAAGGCCGGGGACACCGGAGGCAGGCCCGCTGGTGACGGCACCCGGGAGCGCTTCCGGACCCTCCTGCGGGAGGGCAAGCTCGATGCCCGGGAAGTGGAGATCAGCGTCAACGCCTCCGGGGGGCCGGCGATCGAGATCTTCCAGGGCAACCAGATGGAGGAGATGGAGCTGGCCCTGGGGGGCCTATCCAACCTCTTTGGGGGCAAGAAAAAGCGCAGGACCGTCACCGTCAAGGAGGCCAGGACTCTCCTCGCCGCCGAGGAGCTGGACAAGCTGACCGACCAGGACAAGGCCGTGGCCGAGGCCAGGCATAGGGTCGAGGAGACGGGCATCATCTTTATCGATGAGATCGACAAGATAGCCAACCGGGAGAGCAAGGCCGGGGGCGGTATGGACGTGTCCCGGGAAGGGGTCCAGAGGGACATCCTCCCCATCGTGGAGGGCTCGACGGTCAACACCAAATGGGGCCCCGTGGACACTACCCACATCCTCTTTATCGCGGCGGGAGCCTTCAATGTCTCCAAGCCCCAGGACCTCATCCCCGAGCTCCAGGGCCGCTTTCCCATCCGGGTCGAGCTGGAGGCCCTGACGGCCCAGGACTTCGAGCGCATCCTCACGGAGCCCAAGAACGCCCTGATCAAGCAATACGTGATGCTCCTCTCCGCGGAGGAGGTCAGCCTGGAGATCCAGGCCGATGCCGTGCACCGGATAGCCGAGATAGCCGCCGCGGCCAATTCCCGGACGGAAAACATCGGGGCCCGGCGCCTCCAGACCGTGATGGAGCGCCTCCTTGAGGAGCTATCTTTTGAGGCCCCGGAGATGGCCGGGGCCAAGGTTGTGGTGGACCTGGCCTTTGTGGACTCCCGGTTCAAGGATTTCGCGGAGCGCCAGGACCTGGCCAGGTACATCCTGTAGAGGGAAAAGAGGGGGCTAATCCGGGCCCCCGATCCCACCGATAGTAGAAGGAGGGGAGGGGACAAGGCGCAGGCTTTAGACCCTTCCAAGGAGAAGCGTGATGTTCGAAGGCAGTGATTTCGGGAAGGCCCTTACCCTCCTCACCCGCTCCCTGGATGTGTCCATCCTGAGGCGCCAGGTGATCGCGGACAATGTAGCCAATGCCGGAGTCCCCAATTTCAAGCGTTCGGAGGTCAATTTCGAGTCCTCGATGAAGGCGGCCCTGGCCAGCCAGTCGAGCAAGCCCGAGCTCGACCTGGTCCGGACCAACGAAAAGCACTTTAGCCTGGACCGCAAGGTGGATTTTACCCAGATCCAGCCCAGGAAGGTCCTCGATTACACCACTACATCCAAGAACAATGGCAACAATGTGGATCCCGAGCAGGAATTCCTCGATTCCCTCAGGAACCAGCTCCAGTATTCCCTGATGACCCAGGCCGCGAACTATGAGTTCAACCAGGTCAACCAGGTCCTCAAGTAAGCCGCAGGAGGGGAAGATAGATGGGACTTTTCACGTCGATCAACATAGCGGCCTCGGGCATGACGGCGGAGCGCCTGCGCACGGACGTCATCTCCGACAACATCGCGAACGCCTCGACGACCAGGACCCCCGAGGGCGGGCCCTTCAAGAGGAGCCGGGTCGTGCTGCGGCCCCGGGTGGACACCCCCTATTGGCGGACCCCCTTCCAGCCCGCCGGCCTGGACAACGGCCTTGGCCGGGGAGTCCGGGTCTCCGGGGTGGAAAAGGACAATGCCCCGCCCCGCCTGGTCTACGACCCGACCCACCCGGACGCCCTCACTTCGGGCCCCAACGCCGGCTACGTCGAGATGCCGAACGTCAACATCGTGACCGAGATGGTCGATCTCATCGCCGCGTCCCGGGCCTATGAGGCCAACGCGTCCATCGCCGACGGCTCGAAGGCCATGTTCCTCAAGGCCCTCGAGATAGGGAGGTAATTAGATGCTCGCAATTCCCGCCAACCCCGCCGCTGGCGATCTTGTCCAGCTTGCGCGAACTAACCCGCTGCATTACACTGCCAACGGCAAGCTAGGGCCTTCTCTCGGGACTGAAAAGGTCCAGGCCGACGGGGCTGCCTCTTTCAGCGAGGCTATGATCAAGGCCCTGGACGGCGTCAACGCCGACCAGACCAAGAGCAACAACCTCATTGAGCAGATGCTCGTGGATCCGGAATCGGTGGATGCCCACCAGGTGACGATCTCCATGGCCGAGGCGAGCCTCTCGCTCAACCTGGCCAAGACGATCATGTCCCGGGTGGTCTCCGCCTGGAAGGACGTGATCAATATAAGGTAAGGGCGGACCGGGTCCGCCGGAGCCAAGGGCGCAGCGAGGTCTTGGGGAAGACTCTCGCGGCAGGGGCCCCGCTCGGGCAGATGGGCCAGAGGACGCGTTTCGGATTGATAAACAAGGCCGGTTTCCCGCATGGGGCCGGCACTGGGGGGGGACATGAGCGAGTGGTTCAAGAAATTCCTGGGACAGGCCAAGGCCCTTTGGGCCAAGTGGAGCATCGTCCAGAAGCTGATCCTGGGTGGAATAGTGCTTGTGGCCATCGTGGCCATATTCCTCCTCTTCCGGGTCTCCGCAGCGCCCACCATGGTCAAGATCCTGGGGACTCCCATCAAGAGCGAAGAGGATCTCCGGGCCATCACCGGGCGACTGGATGAGGCGGGCATAGCCTACCAGCTGGGAGAGGGCAACACCCTCCTGGCCAAGGACGAGAGGACCGCCACCCGGGCCAAGAGCCTCCTCATAGCCGAGGACCTGATCCCCAAGGGCACCGACCCCTGGGCCATCTTCGACATGCAGAAGTGGACCATCACGGACTTCGAGCGCAACGTCAACCTCCAGAGGGCGATAACCTCGGCGGTGACCCAGCACATAGAGGCCCTCCAGGACGTCGAAAAGGCCAATGTCTCCGTCGTGATGCCCGACAAGGAGCTCTTCTCCGAGGACCAGAATCCCGTGACCGCCTCGGTGATCCTCTTTCCCAAGGTGGGCTCGGACCTCGTCAACAACCGAAAGAAGATCGAGGGGGTCCAGAAGATCCTCAAGTTCGCCATCGCCGGCCTCCTCGACGACAACATTGTCATAACTGACCAGAACGGGGTCGTGCTCAACGACTTTGCCAACATGGCGGATTTTGACCGCCTGGAGCGGACCAAGCGGGAGCAGAAGCTCATCCGGGACCTCGAGGGCCAGTACCGGGCCTCGGTCCTCAAGGCCCTCCAGCAGATCTACACCCCCGACCGCGTCCGGGACCTCTCCTTGAAGATCGACATGGACATGTCCAAGAAGAGCGTCAAGGCCGAGGAGTTCTATCCCATCCAGACCAAGCCGGACAACCCGAACACGCCCTATGACGAGTCCGAGTACGCCAACTCCATAACCCGCTCCAAGTCCACGACCTCCACCACCTGGGAGGGCACAGGCTTCAACCCCGAGGGCCCCGCCGGGGCCGAGGGCCAGACCGCCCCCGCCTACAAGGACCTCCAGAACACCGTGGGCAAGATGACCCAGTCCGCGATCACCCAGAACGAGGAGATCAACAAGCGGGCCATCGACCAGGACGTCTCCCCCACGATGCAGAGGGTGACCGTCTCGGTGAACATCGACGGGGTCTGGCGCTGGAAGTACGACGCCAAGGGCAAGGTGAAGATGCGGCCCGAGGGAGGGATCGACCGGGAGTATGTGCCCATCGACCCCACGGAGCTCAAGAAGGCCGAGGCCCTCGTCCAGGGCGCGATAGGCTTCAACAAGGGCCGGGGAGACATAGTCACCGTCCAGAACATCAGCTACGACCGCACGGGCCAGTTCAAGGACGAGGACCAGGGCTATTTCCGCCAGCAGCAGGTCAACCGCATAATCCTCTACTCCCTCCTGGGCCTGGCCGTGCTCATGGTCGCCTTTATCGTCTTCCGCGTGATCAGCCGGGAGCTTGAGCGCCGGCGCAGGATATCCGAGGAGAAGCGGGCCCTGGAGCAGCAGATGCTCCGGGAGAACGCCATCCGCCAGGCCGAGGAACAGAGCATTGAGGTATCCATGTCCGTCGAGGAGCGCAAGCGCCTCGAGCTCCAGGAGCACGCCATCAACATGGCCTAGGAGCATCCCGAGGACGTGGCCCAGCTGATCCGGACCTGGATCAGGGAGGAATAGCCGATGGCCCAGCAAGCCCAAGCCAAAGGGGGGCGGGGCGCCCCCTCGGCCCCCTCGGGAGGAGGCTCAGGCCGGAAATCCGGCCCCAAGAGCGTCAAGGACATGAACGGCCGCCAGAAGGCCGCCATCTTCCTCGTAACCCTGGGCTCGGAGATCTCCGCGGAGATCTTCAAGCACCTCCGGGAGGACGAGATCGAGACCCTGACCTTCGAGATCGCCCGCCTCGAGACCATCGAGCCCGAGCAGAAGGACGCCGTCCTGGGCGAGTTCCAGGAGCTCATGATGGCCCAGGAGTTTATCTCCTCGGGCGGCATCGACTATGCCCGGGAGCTTCTCGAGAAGGCCCTGGGCTCCCAGAAGGCCATCGACGTCATCAATCGCCTAACCTCGAGCCTCCAGGTTAGGCCCTTCGACTTTATCCGGAGGACAGACCCGGCCCACCTGCTGAACTTTATCCAGACCG
>JAKPBN010000028.1 GCA_029778945.1 Spirochaetota bacterium | reverse complement strand
CGAGCTCAGCCTGGACAATGGAAGGACCTGGTCGGAGGCCCAGGGCGCCGAGGCCTGGAAATTCCGCCTCGAGACCCAGGACTATCCCGAGGGGGTCCTCCACATCGTGGTCAGGGCGAGCTTTGCCGATCCCCAAGGAGGCCTGGTGACGGCCACGGCCAAGACCCTCCTCTCCCTGGACAAGACCGCCCCCACGGTCCGCATCATCGAGCCCCTGGAGGACGAGCGCTTCAATGGGGTGATCCATGTGGCGGGGGGGGCCTTGGACGCCTCGGGCCTGGCCTCGGTGGGCCTCGTCCTCCGCAAGGGGGACAAGAGGGGCTACGAGCTTCCGGCCTTTATCCAAGGCCTCTACCTCGATGCCCACTTTCTGGGGGCGACCTATTGGGACATCGGAGCCGGCCTGTCCTTCTTCCAGGACAATGTGAAGCTCCAGGTGATGCTGGGCCAGGCGCCAAAGGAGGGCCGCTTCGGCGGCCAGGTCTTTGGGGCCAAGCTCCTGGCCAACCTGGGCTACCTCCCGGCGAGCTTTATCCTCGGGGCCGACTGGGACTGGCTCTCGGCGGCCTTTGCGGTGGGGGCCAACTTCTCCTACTTCTCCACGAGCACCAGCGGCTCCGGCCTCGTCCTGGGGGCCGTGGTGGCCCAGATCGAGTTCCCCAAGGTGACGATCAAGTCCTGGACCTTCATGAAAAAGTTCTCGACCTACCTCGAGGGCCAGGCCTGGTTTGTGTCCTCGGACATCCAAGGAGGGGTGGAGTACCGACTGGCGGCAGGCATCCGCCTGGGCCTCTTCTGATCAGTCCTCGGGGTCGCGCATGAGGCGGCCCACGTTGCGGTGGGAAAAGACCTCGTCCAGGACAAGGATGGCGGCGCCTATCGTGCCTGCCTTGTCCAGGAGGGCCGACTTCCTGATGATGAGGTCGGCCGTGGCGAGGGGGGTGGAGCGGCGGTAGACCGACTCCCGGATGGAGGCGATAAAGCGCTCCCCCAGGGCCGTGAGGCCGCCGTTGACCACGATCATCGAGGGGTTGAAGAAGTTGACGAGCTTGGCCAGGACGTCCCCCAGGACCTTGCCCGAGGCGATGATCTGGCGGACGCACTCGTCGTCCCCCGCGGCCGCCCCTCGGGCGATCAGCGCGGGCGTGATGGCCTCCCCGGCCTCGAGGGCCTCGGCCAGGAAGGCGCTCCGGCCCTCCCGGGACGCCGCCTCGGCCCGGGCCGCCAGGGCCCGGCTTCCCGCCACCGCCTCGAGGCAGCCTGAGTTCCCGCAGCGGCAGAGGGTCTCGTCCCCGTCGATCCCGATGTGGCCTATGTCCCCGGCCGCGCCCTTGCAGCCCCGGTATATCTCCCCGTCGATCACGATGCCGGCGCCTATCCCCGTGCCAGCCTTGACCACGAGGAAGGAGGAACGCCGGCCCGGCCTGTCCTGCAGGCCCGCCCCCTCCCGTCCCGCCCCGCCCCCGGCGGCGCCCTTGTCGCGCTCGGCCAGGGCCATGATGTTCACGTCGTTGTCCACAAAGACCGGACAGGTGAATTCCTTGGACAGGTATGAAGCCACGGGAAAGCGGTCCCAGCCGGGCATGACCGGCGGGTTGACCGCCACCCCAAGGCCGTAGTCCACGGGGCTCGGGAGGCCAATGCCCAGGCCAAAGAGGGCCTCGTTGCCCACCCCGGCCTTGAGCTCGAGCTCCCTGGCGTAGGAGACGACTTTCTCCAGGACCTTTTCCGGGCTTTCCCGGGCCAGGTCGACCGGGCCGCCTATGCTGTCGATGATCTCGGCCTCGAGGTCGCAGAGGGCCACCGTGATGTGGGTCTGGCCCAGGGCCACCCCGACCACATAGCCCGCGGACTCGGCTACCTTGAGGCGGCGGCGCTTGCCCCCCTCGGGAATCTCCTCCCTGAGGAGGCCCACCGAGAGGAGGCGGTCAACGTAGGCGGAGATGGTGGACTTGGCCAGGCCGGTCCGCCGCCCTATGTCGGCGGCCGTGAGGGGACCTAGGTCCCGGATGATCTTGAAGATCCTGCCTGCGGTGGTGGAGTAGTTAAAGGGCGCTTCCTCGCCCCCAAAGCTCTCTTTCATCCTCGGAACCTTTCCTCTCGGGCCAGGGGGCTGCGGGAACTATGCCGGGATGCATGGCGGCCGTCAAGCTCGGGCCGATGCCTAGCCTATCCTAGTACGACTTGGAGGGCTGTCAAGGTTAAAAGCTCAAAGGTGAACATAAATGTTCGATTGCCGAACGAAAAGCATTTGACAGATTTCCATTCCGCCTCCAATACTTTCCTCCGAGGTGGAAGGATGCTGAAGGGCGACCAGGACAAAATCCTCAGCTACGGCATGGTCGGTGGGGGCCCAGGCTCCTTTATCGGCGAAGTCCACCGCCGG
>JAKPBN010000019.1 GCA_029778945.1 Spirochaetota bacterium | reverse complement strand
AGGGACAGGACCGCGAGGATCAACAGGACCAGATAGAGCTTCGAGGACTTTCTCATGGGGCCTCCGGGCATGGACTTGCCTCAACTCTAGGGTCGGAGGCGCCCGAGGCGCAATACCTTGCCGGCCCTAGGCTCCGCCCTCTTCCTTGGCGTAGTACTGGAGGAGCTGGACCATGTAGTAGATCTTCTTGTAGGTCTCCACAAGGAGGTCCCGGATGGGCCGGGGGGCCGCCCCGTCCAGCTCCTTCCAGTTGAGCAGGACCTCGTGGTGGGGCCTGTCATAGTCGTCGATCAGGCTCTTGAGGTGGCGGCCTATCGCTATGAGGGCCACCCCCGACCTTGTTATAAAGCCTCCGGCCTTGTCATTGGCGTCCTTGAGCAGGTTGCGCAGGTATTTGACCTGCTCCTTGTCCCGGTCGCTCTTGGCCAGGGCGGACTTGATCCTCGAGCCGAGCTCTCCCTCGTCGGAGAGGGCCTCGTCAAACTGGAGGATCTGGTCCGAGGCCTCGAGGAGGCCGTGGTAGACATCGGAGAGCTGCTGCATCTGGAGGTTGGTTGTCCACTGGCCCCGGATTATGAGGATATCCACGATCTCCCGGACGTCCCGCTTGAAGTAGTCGATCAGGTAGCCCTTGAGGTAGTTCATCGCCTGGGTCTGGGTATAGCCCCCGAGCATCTTCTTGGCGAAGATGACATTGGCCTTCTCTGTGTAGTTCTTCATGCGCAGGACGACGGCGGTGCCAAAGACCTGCTTGGCCACCTCGTCTATCTTGGCGTTCCGCTTCTCCTGGATCATGCGCTGGACCAGGGTCTCGATCTGGGCCCGGAGCTTCTGGAAGTGGGGCTCGACAATCCGCTCCCCGGGGAAGCGGCCCAGGGGGGCCCAGGCTGGATCGTGCTTTACGTGGCGGACAAGCTGCTCGAGGATCTGGCTCTTGCGCACCTCGGCCATCGCGGGCAGGAGCTTGACCCAAGCCTCGACCTGGATCACGTCGGTGTTGCGGTAGGCCTTGAGGGCCCCGAAGACCCGGCGCCAGTCGGCCTCGAGGTCGAGGGGGAGGAAGACCTCGAGGAAGTCCGCCAGGTCGTCGGCGATGTACTCGCCGTTGATCGCCTCGAACTTGGGGTTCCTGGAGAAGCTGCGCTCCATGAGGCTCGAGTCGAATTTCTTGAGGAGGAAGTAGTAGTCAAAGGAGACAAAGTTGACAAAGGAGAGGAGGGTGTTGTAGGTGGCGTCGATCTGGCGGCTGGTCTCCCCGTCAAAGACCGCCTGGTAGGCGGTCAGGTCGGCCTTGACCAGGTCTTGGATGTCCTTGAGGCTGAGGGTCTTGGCCTTTTCGAGGATATAGGCCTCGGTGAGGCGCTCGGAGATGAGCTTCTGCTCCTTGCTGAGGTAGGAGTCGATCACAAAGGACTTCAGGGCCGCCGAGGATTGGGCGTTGCCCAGGAGGACCTGGGAAGGGGCAGTGAGCTTGTAGAGCTCATAGAAGAACTTGGCCAGGCCCGGCAGGGCCTCCTGGCCCTTGGGCCGGTAGAATTTGAATTTGGAGCGGGAAAGGTCCTTGCCCAGGGCCTTGAGGATTTTCTTCTTTTCGGCATCGGGATCGCTCATGCCGGCGAAGATGGACAGCAACTTCTGGATCACGCCGCCCTCGGCCGAGCTCCGAGCCTTCTCATTCATGCTCAATACCTTATATGATTGGGACCGCTCCGGTCAACTCGGGATTCCCGCGGAGGCAGGAGCTCCCCCGAGACCAGGGGGAGGGGAGGGCCACCAGCGGCCGGCAGGATGAGGAGGGCCCCACTGGGGTCGAGCCCGAGGAGCCTGCCCTCGACGATATCCTCCCGCTCGGGCAGGCCCCGGAGGAAGCGCACTGCCTCTCCCCGCCGCCAGAGGACGGCCTCGGCCTCTTCCTTCCAGCTGGACTCGCCCAGGACGAGGCGGATCTGGTCGAGGACCAGCTCGAGGAAGCGGTCGCGGTCCAGGTCGGGGCCGCGGCCAGGCCGCAGGAGGGAGAGGCTGGTCGCCTTGGCCTCGAGGCCGGGGGAAAAGCCGGCCTGGTTGACGTTGATCCCAAAGCCCGCGTAGGTGGCCTCCGGGGCGGCCTCGCAGAGGATGCCCGCAAGCTTCTTGCCCCCCACAAGGACATCGTTGGGCCATTTGAGGCGCGGGTCTTCCAGGGGGGCAAAGCCCTCCTGGATGCAGAAAATGTCCACGGACCTGCAGAGGGCCAGGCCTATCCTGAGGGTAAAGCCCGGGATCCGGGCGGCCTCCGGGGCCAGGATCAGGGTCCCGAGGAGGTTTTTGCCCCGCTCGGCCTCCCAGACCCTCTCGGGCAGGCGCCCCCGACCAGCGGTCTGCCACTCGGCCCCTATAAAGGTGCCCTCGGCAAAGCCGAGCCTGGCCAGGCGCCGGGCCTCGTCCATTGTGGAGGCGGTCTCGAGGACCTGGAAGCTTGCGGCTCCCTGAAAGGGATTCCGTAGGGGTAGGGCCAACATGGGTAGGCTTGAGTCTAGCGAAAAGCCCCGGGGGCCGCAACGAGGCCGGCCAGGGCCCCCCTGGACAGGGGGGGTGCCCGATGCTAGGCTTTTGTTCATCACTTGAACGATGCTCGACCTAGGAAGGTGGCGGCCGACAAGGGCGGTTCGCGGGCCGGATTGGGCGGGATCGACAGGAGCGGACATGTGCGGAATCATCGGCTACGCCGGACCCCGGCGGGCCACCCCCATCCTGCTCGAGGGCCTCAAGCGCCTCGAGTATCGCGGCTATGACTCGGCGGGCATCTGCGTCGGCGTCCAGGACGCCAAAGGCACGAGGCTCGAGCTTATCCGCCGGACCGGCAAGATCCAGGCCCTGCGCCAGGCCGTCCCCAAGGACTTTCCGGGCTCCTGGGGCATCGGCCACACCCGCTGGGCCACCCACGGGGGAGTCACCGAGGCCAACGCCCACCCCCACTTTGACGCCGCCGGCAAGATAGCCGTGGCCCACAACGGGATCATCGAGAACTACCGGGCCCTCCGGGCCAAGCTCGAGGCCGAGGGCGTGGTCTTCCGCAGCGAGACCGACAGCGAAGTGATCCCCAACCTGATCGCGAAATACTACCGGGGCGACCTCGAGGAGGCCGTCAAGGCCGCCCTCGCCAAGCTCCAGGGCACCTATGGCATAGCGGTGATCCATGTGGACGAGCCCGGCCGGATCGTCGGGGCCCGCAACGGCTCCCCCCTCGTGATCGGGGTGGGGGAGGGGGAAACCCTCCTGGCGAGCGATGTCACGGCCCTGGTGGCCCATACCCGCCAGGTGGTCTACCTCAGCGACGGGGAGCTCGTCACCCTGGACTCCTCGGGCTTCCGGACCACGGACCGGGATGCCCGGCCTGTGGACAAGGTCGTGGAGTCCG
>JAKPBN010000015.1 GCA_029778945.1 Spirochaetota bacterium | reverse complement strand
AGCCTACTTTGCCACCCAGCCGGGGATCACCGTAGTCGCAAAGAAGCATATCGAGGTCCCGGGTCCCCTGGACTTTGCCCGCAAGCTCACCCAGGACATCCTCACCGCCCAGCCCAAGAAGGGCGAGATAGCCGGGATCTGGGCCGGCTGGGACGAGCCGGCCATGGGCGCCGTCCAGGCCATCGAGGCCGCCAAGAGGACAGAGATCAAGGTCGTGGGCATCGACGGCACGGCCTTCGCGCGGGCGGAGATCGCCAAGAAGGGCCCCTTCCTCGCCACGGTGGCCCAGGACTTTGACGCCATGGCCTCGGCCATGGTCGACAAGGTCGACGCCTGGTTCCAGGGCAAGAAGCCCGAGGCGAACCTGGTCAAGATCGGCGGAAAGCTCATCCAGGAATAGCAGGCACTCTTAGGGTCCTCAAGGGCCGCCCTTCGGGGCGGCCCTTTTTTTCCGCCTGACGGGAGGGCCTGTCTCCAGATGGCACTGAGGACGGGTCAGGAGCGGCTATTATGAATTAGCGATAAAAAAAGCGTCTTGCTTTCTAGAATAATGACCCTTAGAATGACCAAAGGGAAAGACAGGATCAGGGAAAGGCGGCAAAAGCCGCCCTGGAGAGCTTCGGCCGCCCTTGAGATCCAGTCCCAACCTAGCCAATCAGGAGGACTAACGATGAAAAGACTTCTCGCCCTCGCTCTCTGCCTGCTCGCCCTCGCATCTCTCGGAATGGCCCAGCAGCGCTTCGTGACCATAGCCACGGGCGGCACCGCCGGCACCTACTTCCCCCTGGGAGGAGCCCTCGCCGAGATCTGGAACAAGAACATCAAGAACGTCAACGCCAACGCGACGGTCACCGGAGCCTCGATCGCCAACGTCAACTCCCTGGCCAAGGGAGAGGTGGACGTGATCTTTGTCCAGAATGACGGAGCCTTCTATGCCCTCAAGGGCATCGAGCTCTTCAAGGACAAGGGTTTCGCCGACATCCGCGGCGTCGCCTGCCTCTATAATGAGACCATCCAGCTCGTCGCCCTGGCCGACTCGGGCATCAAGACCATCGCCGACCTGCGGGGCAAGCGCGTCTCCGTGGGAGCCGCCGGCTCCGGAGTCGAGATCAACGCCCGCCAGGTCCTCGAGGCCGCCGGCCTGACCTACAATGACATCAAGGTCCAGTACCTCTCCTTCGCCGAGTCCGCCTCCAACCTCAAGGACGGGAACATCGACGCCGCCTTCAACACCGCCGGCGCCCCCACCGCGGCCATCCAGGACCTCTCGGCCTCCAAGAAGATCGTCCTCGTGCCCGTGGACGGCGAGGTGGCCAAGAAGCTCATGGCCAAGTGGTCCTTCTACACCCCTGAGAAAGTCCCCGCCAACACCTATATCGGCGTGACCCAGGACGTGATGACGGTCTCCGTCAAGTCCATGCTCGCCTGCTCCGCCAAGCTCGATCCCCAGCTGGTCTACGACATGCTCAAGGTCCTCTATGCCAACGGTGACCGCATGGCCGCCTCCCACAAGAAGGGAGCCGACATCAAGCTCGCCACCGCCCTCGACGGCATGTCCATCCCCCTGCATCCGGGCGCCGAGAAGTTCTTCAAGGAAAACAAGAAATAGCCAAGCCTAGGAGGGCGCCGGCTAGAAGGCCGGCGCCCCTTTCTTTACTCGTCCTGGTCCTAGTCCTGGGAGGAGGCCTCCTGGCCCTCTCCCGGCCCAGCCTGGAGCGGCGCCCCGTCCTCCTCGTGGAGGATTCCCAGGGGCGCCACCTGGGGAGCCTAGACCTCCCCGGGGCACGCTTCGACCACGTCTTTGTCCACTCGGTCCACAAGACCCCCGTCGTGGAGAGATTCCGGATTGAGGATAGGGGTAAGGAGGGAATCCGCCTCCACCTCTACGAGCTCGACTATGAGGACGCGGGAGTCGGCATGCCCTCGGACGCCGAGGGCGGCTTCCGCCTGGAAAAAGGACATTTCATCCTGGCCATGGACAGGGAATTCGCGAGGATTCCCATCCAGGTTTCCATAGTCCCCGGCCACGGCCTCGTGGCCGGGGGCAGGTTCACGGCCTTTACCACCTGGGCCAGGGAAGGCAAGGGCATCATTCTCGAGGCCACGATGGCCACGACACTACGGTTCCGGAGGTAAGTATCCTATGAGCGACACGAAGGTATCCGCCGTCCCCGGGGACGACGACATCGTCGACGCCCAGGCGGTCATGAGGGAATTCGACAAGGAGTCCGACTACCGGACCTTTGGCGGCTTCTTTGGCAAGGTTGTGGCTGCCCTGGCCATAGCCTTTTCCCTCTTCCAGGTCTACACCGCCCTCTTTGGCGTCCTTGACGCGATGATCCAGAGGTCCATCCACGTCTCCTTTGCCTTCGCCCTCATCTTCCTCCTCTACCCGACGAGCAAGAAGTGGTCGAGGACCAAGCTCCATCCCCTGGACGGCTTCCTGGCCATCCTGGGCGCCGCCGCCCCCCTCTACCTGACCGTCCTCTGGACCTACACCCTGTCCCAGAGGGCAGGCTCGGCCACTCCCCTCGACATAGCCGTGGGCATCGTGGGCGTCCTCCTCGTCCTCGAGGCGGCCCGCCGCGTCGTGGGCCTCCCGATCGTCATCGTGGCCCTGGCCTTTGTGGCCTACGCCTTCGCGGGCCCCTACCTCCCGGGCAAGTTCGCCCATCGCGGCGTCTCGGTCACCACGATCGTCGAGCACCTCTTCGTCACCACCGAAGGCATCTTTGGCACCCCGATCGGGGTCTCCTCGACCTTTATCTTCCTGTTTATCCTCTTTGGGGCCTTCCTCGAGAAGACGGGCCTGGGGCAGTTCTTTA
>JAKPBN010000014.1 GCA_029778945.1 Spirochaetota bacterium | reverse complement strand
AAGAGATAGAAAGGAGGCGGTTATGCCCAAGGAAAGGCTATCAGTCTACATCCAGCGGACCCGGGACTACCTCGCCAGCCCCGATGGGAAGGCGCAGTGGCGCGAGAACCAGCTCGCCCACGGGTTTAGCCACCTGAAAAACCTGGTTGCCGCGATCCAGGCCGCGAACCCCTACCCCTGGACCGTCCGCTACGAAGTCCTGGCTGAGATCATCGCCGGGGTTGAAGGGAGGGCCGCATGAGCGATCCCTGCGCCACCTGCCCGGACACCGCCTGTGAGTCTGGATTCGGTTGCCCCGAGGCGCCCCTCATGCCATGCGCCGCCTCCTGTGACTACGCCGGGGACTGCCTGGACGGCGACCTGTGCGCGATGCTCCGGCCCGACCTTGCCAGGCTGGACCTGGACTGCGGGGAGGCCCGGGAACTGGCCGAGGCCTGGGCGTCGATATGAGCGCCCCCCTCGTCCTCACCTGTCGCTGTGGCAAGCCCTACGGCCCCGACGCGGCCCCCGAGCTGGCGCACTTCTTCTCCATCGGCTCCGGCCCCCGCGGCTGGAGCCCCGAGGAGGGCCTATGCCCGGCTTGCTGGGATGCCATGGCTCGCCGCTGGATGGGCGCCCGGGACATCGTGGAGATAGGCCCGGACGGCTCGCCCATGTCCACCGCAGAGGCTAGGCGGCTGACCTCATACCACATCGACGGGGCGGCCTCGGCCTACCTGTCGAGCGTCCTGTCCCATGGAGGGGTTTTCAATGAGCGCCAGAGCTAAGAGGCGGCGGATTGTGCGCTCCAGGATTTTGTCCTGGAGGGGTGTCGATATGAAGGGCCGCAGTTTTTACGGCCACGGAATCTAAGGAGGAAGGAATGGCATTCAAGAAAGCGGAGAAAAGCCAGTCAAAACTGAGGCTCGCCCTCTTTGGCCCCTCGGGCGCCGGGAAGACCTTTACTGCCCTGCGCATGGCCGCGGGCCTGGCCGGGAAGACGGGCAGGATCGGCCTTATCGACACCGAGCACGGATCGGCCTCCAAGTATGCCGACCGCTTCAACTTCGAGACGGACGACCTGGACCCCGCTACGATTTCAAACCTGATTGAAAAGCTCGGGGAGGCCAGCGAGTTCGACGTCCTCATAATCGATTCCATGTCCCATCCGTGGCAGGAACTCCTCGAGGAGATGGACGAGCTCGCAAAGGCGAAATACCGGGGGAACACCTGGAGCGCCTGGAGCGAGGGCACCCCGAAACAGCGCCAGCTTGTCCGGGCCATCCTCACCTTCCCCGGGCACATCATCGCCACCATGCGGTCAAAGACCGAGTGGACCACGGAGAAGGATTCGAGCGGCAAGAGCCGCCCCCAGCGGGTGGGCCTGGCCCCCGAGCAGGGGAAGGGCATCGAGTATGAGTTTGATATGCTTATTGAGCTCTCCACCGACCACTACGCCAATGTCATCAAGGACCGCACGGGGAAATTCCAGGACGTGGTCATGGAGAAGCCCGGGGAGAAGTTCGGCGAGGAGCTCCTAGCCTGGCTGTCTTCCG
>JAKPBN010000013.1 GCA_029778945.1 Spirochaetota bacterium | reverse complement strand
ATGGATCGGATAACCTGTCAGTTTGCGTCAAGGTTGTTGCGGGTTTCGCGATTTTCCGCTAGGGCCTAGGGCCTTGGTAGAGCTCCCAGATAGCCTTTGCCCGGCCAGCCAGGGCTAGGGCCAGGCTCTCGGGCTCCCTGACCCTAAGTCCGGGCCCGAAGGAGAGGAGGAAGCCCAGGAGCCAGTCGTTGTCCGGCAGGTTGACCCTCACGGTCCTACCCCCGTCCTCCCTCACGTGGCCTCGGCCAAACCATTCGTCGGCCCGGGAGGCGGCCTCGGGCGCGATCTCCAGGACGAGGGGTCGTGGGGGCTGGGACTCCCATTGCTCCTTCCAGGCCTCGGGACCGGGCTCGGGCCGGGGCTCGAACCGGGTCATCAGGTCCCGGGCCGAGTCGATCCGGCCAAGCTTGAAGAGGCGGAAGTCCTCCCGGAGCCTGCACCAGGCCCAGAGGTACCAGGCCTGCCAGAGATAGACGACGGCCGCGGGCTCGACCCGCCTCCGGCTCTCCTGGCCATCGGAGTCGTGATAGACGATCTCCACGACGCGGCAGTCCTCGATCGCGTCCCGGAAGAGCTCGATCCGGGCCCGGTCCCTCTCGAGGCCCCCGAGCTCGAGGCGAAGCCAGGAACGCTTCCGGGGACCGGCCTTGGCCAGGAGGGCGGCCAGCTTGGAGCGGGCCTCGCCTCCTGCCTTGGCCCCGCCCAGGCCCTCAAGGCTGTCCAGGGCGGCCACGACGGCGGCCACCTCCCCCTCGTCCAGCACCGAGCGGTCTAGGGTGTAGCCCGGCAGGACGCGGTAGCCTCCCTCCCGGCCGGGGAGGGCCTCGATGGGAAGGCCCATGCCCGAGAGGAGGTCCATGTCCCGGTAGATCGACCTTTCGCTCACCCCAAAGCGGCCGGCCAGGGCGGGAGCCCGGTGGAGCCTGCCATCGGCGAGGGTGAGGATGAGGGAAAGAAGCCGCTCGGACCGCACGGGCCCGATGCTAGCCTGCCTGGGCCGGCCTGGGAAGTCCCGGCCGGCCCTAGGCCAGGTCCTGGCCCTGCCATGCTTGACCCTCCTAGCCTGAGGGGGCCACTATCCATGCATGGAAGAGGCCTGGCATGGATGAAGAAAGGCGCTACGGGGACAGGGAAGTGGAGTCACTCATCGCGAGGGCCGTCGAGCTTTCCCGGGAAGCCGAGGCTGTCCCGCGGCGTCGGGGGGGGCTAAGCCTCGAGGAGGTCGAGAGGATCGCCGTCGAGGCCGGCCTCTCGGCCCAGAGCATCCGTAGGGCCGCCCAGGAGCTGGAGGCCGGGTCCAGGGCACCCGCTGGACGCCTGCGCCGCTTTCTTGGCGCCGAGAAGCTCGTGTCCGATCTCGTCCTCCCGGGCCAGCCTGGGGAAGAGGCCATCCAGTCCACCCTTGCGGTCCTGCCCGACCTCTGCGACGCCTCGGGCTCGGGCACGGCCCTGGCCGGGGGCTTTGTCTGGAGGGCCGATGGGGGCTACGAGACCCGGGCAGGGGGCAAGCTCAGGATAGGGCTCAGCCTGGAGGGCAGCCGCTCCCGCCTCAGGATCGAGCGCAGCTTTGACGGGGCCGCCGGGGGCATCTATGGAGGCCTCGTGGGGGGCCTTGGCCTGGGAGTCGGCCTGGGAGTCGGCTTTGGGGTGGGCCTGGGGGCGCTCAACTCGCCCCTCTTTGCCCTGGGCTTTCCCCTGGCTAGCCTAGGCCTCTCCTGGCTGGCCGCCCGGGGCCTGGTGGGCCTCTATGCCAAGGATGCCCGAAGGCGCACCCAGTCCCTCCTGGAGAGCCTGGGCCGCCGCCTTGGCCCCGGCGAGGAAGGGCTTTAGTCCTCGACGTAGATCCGGGGCACCCGGGTATTGATCATCGAGGTGAGCTCGTAGGGGATCGTGCCGAGGCGCTCGCAGAGAAGCTCCGCGGGCAGCCAGTCCCCGCCTTTCTTCCCAAACAGCAGGACCTCGTCCCCGTTGTAGGCCTCGCCCTCGGGCCCCAGGTCGACCATCAGCTGGTCCATGCAGATCCTGCCCACGACGGGGAGGCGCTTGCCCCGGATAATGACCTCGGCCTTGTTCGAGAGGGCCCGGGAATAGCCATCGCCATAGCCCAGGGGGATCGTGGCGACCCGGGTGTCCCTGGGGGCAGTCCAGGTCCTGCCATAGCTCACCCCGGCCCCGGCCTTTACGGACTTGAAGTAGGAGACCCGGGACATGAGGCGCATGACAGGGTCGAGGCCCAGGCGAGTGAGGGAGGTCGGCTCGTAGCCGTAGAGGAGGAGGCCGGGCCGCACAAGGTCAAAGCGGGCCTCCGGAAGGTTGGCCAGGGCGGCCGAGTTGGCCATGTGGACCAGGGGCGGCCGTTTGCCCGAGGCTTCCAGGAAGTCCACTACCTCGTTGAAGCGGTCCAATTGCTCCCGGGCAAAGGCCAGGTCCTCGTCGGCGGTGGCGAAATGGGAAAAGAGGCCCTCGATCTCCAGGCCCGGGAGGGAGTGGACCTCCTCGAGGAAGGGCCGGGAGGAATACCAGTGGACCCCGATCCTCTCCATCCCCGTGTCGACCTTGAGGTGGACCCGGGCCGTCCTGCCGGCGGCCTGGGCGGCGGCGGAAACCGCCCGGGCCTTTTCCAGGGAGGGCAGGGTGATCGTGAGGTCGTGCTCGATAAACTGGGCTATCTGCCCGGTGGCCACGGCCCCAAGGACCAGGATGGGGGCGGTGATCCCATTTTTACGCAGGAAGATCCCTTCCTCCAGGAAGGCCACCCCGATGTAATCGGCCCCGACTTTCACGAATTCCCTGGCGACCTCCAGGATGCCGTGGCCGTAGGCATTGGCCTTGACGACGGCCATCACCTTGACCCCCGGGCCCGCGAGCTCCCGGGCCAGGGTGAAGTTCCGCCTCAGGGCGGCCAGGCGGATTTCCACTCGGGTCGGGCGGTCTGCGTCAAAGGGAAGGATGGTTTCCATGGAGGACAAGGATACACCCGCCGGGGCCCGGGAAACAATGAGGGATCTGGCCCTGGGTCATCTGGAAAGCATTTCCCGTGTTGAACGTGTGTTTCAGTTTGACAACCAGACATAGGGACCCTAGGATGGAATGCCTTTCCGATACTTGCTTATCGGTAGGCACAAAACCAGGAGGCTTGATGTGAGAAGATTCAGTGTGGTCGTCCTCGCCATCGCGATCCTCGTTCTGCTGCCCGGAGTTGCCTTTGCCCAGAAGGTTGTCAAGTTCGGCGTATTTGAGCCCCTCACGGGCGCCAATGCCGCCGGCGGCGCCGAGGAGCTCGATGGCATACGCCTCGCCCAGTCCCTCTATCCCACGGTCAAGGTCGGCGGGGTGGAGTACAAGATCGAGCTTGCCATCGCGGACAACAAGTCCGACAAGGTCGAGGCCGCCAACGCCGGCCAGAGCCTCGTGGACCGCGACAAGGTCAATGTCGTCCTCGGCTCCTGGGGCTCGGGCCTCTCCATGGCCGCCGGTCCCATCTTCCAGGCCGCAAAGATCCCCGCGATCGGCCTCTCCTGCACCAACCCCCTGGTCACCAAGGGCAACCCCTACTACTTCAGGGTCTGCTTCATCGACCCCTTCCAGGGCACGGTGATGGCCACCTACGCCA
>JAKPBN010000010.1 GCA_029778945.1 Spirochaetota bacterium | reverse complement strand
ATCGCCATAGACAGCCAAGCCCTGTCCGAGGCCCTCGAGCTCCCGGTCTTTCCCGTGAGCGCCTTATCGGGAGAGGGGATCGGAGCCCTGGTGGAAGGCCTTGCCAGGGCCAGGGCCAGCAGTCTGAGGGTCCCAGCCCAGGAGCGCTGGACCAGGATCGGGGACATAGTAGGACGGGTCCAAGTCCTCTCCCATCGCCATCACTCCTTCCTGGAGCGGCTCTCCGACCTCTCCCTCCATCCAGTGGGGGGGATCCTCGTGGCCATCCTTGTCCTCGTCTCCACCCTCCTACTCGTCCGGGCCCTGGGGGAATGGATGAGCTGGACCCTCTTGGAGCCCTTCTATCGCCTGACCTGGGCCCCCCTTGTGGAAAGCCTGGCCGGCGCCATCCCCTGGCCCCTCCTGCGGGGCTTTCTCGTGGGCTACAGCGCCGACCCCCTGGGGGCCTTTGGGGTCCTCACAAGCGGAGTCTACATAGCCTTCGTCCAAGTCTTTCCATATTTCTTGTCCTTCTATTTCTTCTTTGGCTTCCTGGAGGATTTTGGCTACCTCCCCCGCCTGGCGGTGGTCCTGGACCGGGCCTTCCACCGCCTGGGCCTCCATGGCTATTCCGCCATTCCTGTCATGTTGGGCCTGGGCTGCAAGGTCCCCGCCTTCCTCTCAGCCAGGATGCTCGCCAACCGGCGGGAAAAGCTATTGACAATTACCCTTATATTCATGAGCGCCCCCTGCCTGCCCCAGACCTCGATGATCGTGGCCCTGGGCATGTCCTATGGGGTGGGCACCGTCCTGGCCGTCTTTGCCGTCCTCATCCTCACCGCCCTGGCCGTAAACCTGGCCCTCAACAAGGTCTGGAAGGGCGAGAGGTCGGACTTTTTCACGGAGATGCCTGCCTACAGGCTGCCCCGGGCCAGGCTCCTGGGGGCCAAGCTCTGGATGCGGATCAGGGAGTACCTGGGGGAGGTCCTTCCCATGATAGCCGTGGGCGTCCTCCTCATGAACGTCCTCGAGCTCACGGGGGCCCTGGCTGCCCTGACCCGCCTCATCGAGGCGCCGGTCAAGGCCCTCTTTGGCCTGCCCGCGGAGATGGCGCCTATCCTCCTCCTGGGCTTCCTCCGCAAGGACGTCTCCATTGCCCTGCTCTCGCCCCTGGGCCTCTCGGCCGGGCAGTTTATCATCGCCAGCGTCTTCCTCGCCCTCTACACGCCCTGCGTAAGCGCCTTCTTTACCCTGATCAAGGAAGCGGGCCTGCGCAGCGCCGTGTGGATCATGGGCCTCGTATTCCTCTCCGCCACCTTAGTCGCCGCAGTCCTCCACCTGGTCCTGGGAAGCTGAATCCGGAGAAAAAAGAAGGCAACCACGGAGGCACGGAGACACGGAGGGAAGAAAGAGAGGAAATAAGTCCGAATAGGTTTAGCGTCAGTTTTGTTATCATCCAATAGTTCCATTCCCCTGAATTCCATCCCTTCATTCCGCATTCGCTCAGTGCCTCCGTGTCTCCGTGGTCAATCCCTCCTGGAAAGAGTAAGGGCTGCCCTTTCGGGCAGCCCTTGTCGTACGCGCCTAGGCGGGCCTAGATGACGCCGATCTTCTTGCCGGCCTTCTCGAAGACCGAGAGGGCCCTCTTGAGCTGGTCCTTGGTGTGGGTGGCCATGTAGGAGGTCCTGAGGAGGGCCATGCCCTGGGGCACGGCGGGGGCTACCACGGGGTTGGTGTAGACGCCGCCCTCGTAGATCTCCTTCCAGAGGTAGAAGCACTTCTCGTCGTCCCCCACGATGATGGGGATGATCGGGGACTGGGTCTTGCCGATGTTGAAGCCCAGCTCGCGCAGGCTCTTCATCATGAAATGGGCATTGTCCCAGAGGCGCTCGATGTGCTCGGGCTCCTTCTCCATGATGTCCAGGGCAGCCATCGCGGCCATCACGTTGGAGGCCGGGAGGGAAGCGGAGAAGATAAATGACCGGGCCGTGTGCTTGATGTAGTTGATCACGTCATGGTCGCCCACGACATAGCCGCCCAGGGAGGCGAAGGACTTGGAGAAGGTGCCCATGGTGAGGTCCACGTCGGCCAGCTGGCCAAAGTGGACCGCCGTCCCGCGGCCGCCCCCAAGGACGCCCACGGCATGGGCATCATCCACATAGAGGCGGGCTCCATACTTGCGGCAGAGGGGTCCCAGCTTGGGCAGGTCGACGATCTCGCCACCCATGGAGAAGATGCCGTCCACCACGACGAGGACGCCCTTGTCCGGCTCGATCTTCTCGAGGATGCGCTCGAGCTGCTCTAGGTCCCCGTGGATAAAGCGCTTGACCTCGCCATAGCCCAGGCGGCAGGCGTCGACGATGGAGGCATGGTCTTCCTTGTCGGTCACGACAATGTCGTTCTTGCCTATGAGGCAGGAGATGGCCCCGAGGTTGGTCTGCATGCCCGTGGAAAAGACCAGGGCCGCTTCCCGCTTCATGAAGCTGGCCAAGCGGGCCTCGAGCTCCTCATGGATGCAGAGGGTCCCGTTGATCAGCCGGCTGCCGGTGCAGGAGGTGCCAAAGGTGTCGATGGCCTTCTGGGCGGCTGCCCTGACCTTGGGGTGGAAGGTGAGCCCCAGGTAGTTGTTGGAGCCCAGCATGATGACCTTGCGGCCGTTCATCACGCATTCGGTGCCCTCGGTGCCTTCCAGGGCCTGGAAGAAGGGATAGATGCCCTTTTCCTTGGCGCTCTTGTCCAGGTCGAACTCGCGACACTTCTTGAGAATGTCCATCATGGACCTCGATCCCGCGCCCAGTTGGATCCGGGGCGGAGAGTAGGATGTCCCCGGCCTTTGTCGGGAAGGCGAGGGAGTCTCGCCACCACAGGCCGGGGCCTGGGCCTTGTCTTGGGTAGACATTTTGGCCCATTGTGTCAATTCTACCCGCTAGCTTGGACAGAGGTCAAGATATGCGAAGGTAGCTAAGGGAATGTCAAAACTTTGGAGAGTGGACGAACTGCCAGGACCTAGTTTTCGGGCCCGTTCTTGTCCTTCCCGGAGCGGCCTTTGAGCAAGCCTTTGAGGAGTTCTCCGGAGCCGAAAAGCGAGGACCGCCCCTGGATGCCCGAGAAGGCCATCACGTCCCCCTCGGTGCCCGCGACGAGGAGGAAATCGCCGGCCTGGAGCTTGTAGTCGGCGCTGAAATAGCGGTAGGCCGAGGCGGCCTCGGACCTAAGGGCGATCACATTGATCCCATGGAGCTGCCTCATGTTTGTCTCGATCAGGCCCATCCCCACAAAGCGGTCCGGGGTCCTTACCTCCGCCATCACGAGGTTGGGGCCAATGGGCATAAAGCTGAAGAGGCTGGGGCTGAGGAGGAGGGGCACGATGCGCGCCGCCGCCTCTCTCTCGGGATAGACGATCTTGGTGGCTCCCACCAGGGCGAGGATCTCTCCCCTCTCGTCGCTGTCCGCCCGGACAATGATCTCCTTGACCCCCAGCTTCTTGAGGCCGTTGGTCACAAGGATAGTGGCCTCGATGTTCGAGCCCAGGTCGACAACGCAGGCATCGAGGTCGGCGGGGATGATGCGCCTCAGGGCCTCCTCGTTGACGGCGTCAAAGATATAGGCCGCCTGGGCGAGGTCCTTGTGGCTCTCTATGAGGTCGGGGTCCCGGTCCGCGATTATAAGCTCGGCGCCAAGGTCTGAGAGCTTGTCGAGCATCCGGAGGCCGAAGCTTCCAAGGCCAATGATGGCATATTGCCTCATGATTACTCCTATCCGATCATTACGTCGGCCTCGGGGAGTCTGGCCCAGCGATCGATGCGCCTGGCGCCCCCGGGGAGGGACATGGCAAAGAGGCCAATGCGGCCCGCGAACATGGTTAGGATTAGGATAAGCTTGCTTCCCGCTAGGAGGCCCGGTGTAATGCCGAGGGAGAGGCCTACGGTGGCAAAGCCAGAGGTGACCTCGTAAAGGACCTCGACCAGGCTGCCCCCGCCTGAGGCCACCTGCCCCCGCTCAAGGAGGAGGATGGCCGTCGTGGAGGCGATCACTATGAGGAGACCCTTGCCCACAACTCCAAAGGCCTTGATGATCGAGTTGATCCCCAAGGAGCGCGAGCCCAGGCTTACCCGGCCCTCCTCGTCCGCCCCCTTGAGGACCACCAGGAGCACAATAAAGAAGGTCGTGGTCTTGACGCCGCCGCCGGTCGAGCCCGGGGAGGCGCCAATGAACATCAGCAGTATGGTCAGGAGGGTCGAGGCATGGCCCAGGCTGGCGGGATTGAGGGTGTCAAAGCCCGCCGTCCTTGGGGTCGTCGAAAGGAATAGGGAGGCGAGGACCTTGGATCCGAAGGGCAGGTCCCTCATCCCATGCCTTCTCTCGAGCCAGAAAAAGAGGAGGCTCCCTGCGACCAGGAGGCAAAGGGTGACAGAGAGGACAATCCTTGAATGGGTCGTGAGCCGCTTCTTCGTTCCCCGGAGCCGCATGCCCAGGTCTCGGAAGACTATAAACCCCAGGCCGCCGCTGATGATCAAGGCGCAGATAGTCAGGCTCACGAGGGCGTCCCCGACATAGGCCTCAAGGTTGGTGGAAAAGGTGGAAAAGCCCGCGTTGCAAAAGGCCGAGACCGAATGGAAGACGGAGACAAACAACGCGTCCTTCATGCCGCCGAATCGGATCAGGAGGAGGATGGCTCCCAGGCCCTCGATGACAGCCGTGGTCACCAAGATCTGCTTGAGGATCTTCTTGGGCTCGTACTCCACTTCCCCGATAAAATAGTCTT
>JAKPBN010000009.1 GCA_029778945.1 Spirochaetota bacterium | reverse complement strand
TAGAGATGCATAGACCTAGTCACCCCTTGACCTATAGTAGTACACTTGATGTAATGTACTACTACAATACCTGGCATACACCGCCACAGATTAGTAGTATGCCATGGGAGCAGAATAGCACAGCAGTGGGCGAGGGAGGAACCATGCGGGAAAAACTCAACAAGGGCTTCGCAGAGATGTTCAAGAATGGCGTGATCATGGACGTGACTACGCCCGACCAGGCCAAGATAGCCGAGGATGCCGGGGCCTGCGCAGTGATGGCCCTCGAGCGGGTACCCGCCGACATCAGGGCCCAGGGCGGAGTCGCCAGGATGAGCGACCCCGCGATGATCGAGTCCATCATGAGGAGCGTCAGCATCCCCGTGATGGCCAAGTCCAGGATCGGCCACATCGCCGAGGCAAGGATCCTAGAGGCCCTCGGGGTCGATTTTATTGACGAGAGCGAGGTCCTCACCCCTGCCGACGAAGAGGCCCACATCGACAAGACCGCCTACTCGGTGCCCTTTGTCTGCGGCGCCCGCGACCTTGGGGAGGCCCTGCGCCGCATCTCCGAGGGTGCGGCCATGATCAGGACCAAGGGCGAGGCCGGCACCGGCAATGTCGTCGAGGCGGTCCGCCACCTCAAGACCGTAAACCGCCAACTAGCCGAACTGAAAAGCCTTGAGGGACAGAGCCTCGCCGACAAGGCCAAGGAGTACCGGATACCCTTGGCCCTCCTCGAGGAGACCAAGCGCCTCGGAAGGCTCACCGTGGTGACCTTTGTCGCTGGGGGAATCGCCACCCCGGCCGACGCCGCCCTTATGATGATGCTCGGCTCCGAGGGCTGCTTTGTGGGCTCCGGGATCTTCAAGTCCCAGAATCCGGCCAGGACCGCAAGGGCCGTGGTCGAGGCCGTGATCAACTGGAAGGATCCCGCCCGCCTTGTCGAGATTTCCCGGGGACTCGGTGAGCCCATGAGGGGCCTGGAGATCTCCACCCTCGAGCCGGCCATGGCCTCCCGGGGCATATGAGGATAGGGATACTGGCCCTTCAGGGAGCCGTCCAGGACCATGGACGGCCCCTGGCCCGCCTTGGCGCCGAAAGCGTCGAGGTGAGGAGACCGGCGGACCTCCTCGGCCTGGACGGACTGATCCTGCCCGGCGGGGAATCGACCGTGATGGGCCGCTTCCTCGAAGATTATGGCCTAGTGGAACCGATCCGGGCTTTCGCCGCCTCCGGAAAGGCCCTTTGGGGCTTGTGCGCCGGGGCCATCCTCCTCTGTGAGGAAGTCGACGGCCAGGAGGGGATCCTCCGCCTCCTGCCCCTCAAGGCGACCCGGAACGCTTACGGGCGCCAGCTCGCCAGTTTTGAGGAGGAGCTGGACACCGTCATTGGATCCTTTCCGGGAGTCTTTATCCGGGCCCCCCGCCTCGAGGCGCGAGGGGACGACAAAGCCCGAGGGGACAGAGCTGCGAACCCCATGCTGGAGATACTAGGCACCCGCCGGCCTCCCTGTCCGGAGCCGGTACTCTTTCGCTTTGCCTCGATTCTAGCGGCCAGCTTCCACCCCGAGCTTACGGAAGACCTTGGCCTCCATGCCCTCTTCCTCCAGATCATCGGGGAAAGACTTTCGCATTGACCCTCCTGCCTCAGGCATGAGAACCTTTGCCTACCATGAGAATCGTAGCTCCCAACTACCGTGGCCTGTTTCTAGCCCTCTTTGCGACCTTTGTCCTCTTTGGGACATCGTCGACGGTGGTTGGTGCCGCCCTGCCCTCGATTCTGGCCGATTTCAAATGGGAGTATGGCATTGCGGCGGCCTTGATGGCTGCCGGAAGCCTCGGAAACCTCGTCGCGATTTTTCTTGCGGGCCGCTTTATCGGGAGGCTCGGCCCCAAGTTTGTCCTAGGAGTGGGCTTCCTCCTCGACACGTTAAGCCTCGCTTTTTTTGCCACCACCTCCCAGCCCCTTCCCAACATCCTCCTCTACCTTGCCCTAGGCCTGGGCCAGGGCTGCCTTGAGGTGGGCGTAAACTGGTCGGTCCTACGGATGGACGAGGGCGGCTCGGGCAGGGCCATGAGCCTGATGCACGGCGCCTTCTCTATCGGCGCCGTGGTGGGGCCCTTTGTGATGGGACTGCTCCTCACGGCCCGGCTTCCCTGGACCGCCGTCTACCGGGGCATGGCCCTCCTCCTCGGCCTCCTCATGGTCCTGGTCATGGCCCTGCCCTTGGGCCGGATCAAGGGCAGTGAGACCGAAAGCCGGGCCAAAAAGCTGCGCCTAACCGGGCCGGTCCGCTGGCTCGGCCTCGCGGCAATGCTCTTCTATGTGGGGACAGAGCTCGGTATATCGAATTGGGCGGCGGAGTTCTTTGTCCGGGCCTTTAGCTACGGGCCAGCCTTGGCCAGCTTTGCGGTGTCCCTTTTCTGGGGAGGCCTAGCCCTGGGGAGGTTCGCCATACCCTTTGTCTTCCGCAGGGCGAGGCCGGGGCGCCTCCTCATCGCCTTGTCCATCCTCATGGCCCTTGCGACGGCTTCCCTGGCTGGCCTCGGCCTGGCTGGTCCCTCCGCCGCCATCCTCGCGGCCCTGGCCATAGTCCTGGCTGGCCTTGGGGCATCCTGCGTCTATCCCGTCGCGGTCACCCTTGTGGGGGGAGCCTATCCGGATGATCCGGGTCCGGCGATCGGGCTTGCCTCCGCGGGAGGGGCGGTCGGAGCCTTGGGCTTTCCCTTCTTGATGTCGGCCATATCCTCGAGCCGAGGAATCCAGGCCGGCTTTGCCTTCTACGCAGGCCTTGCCGTGCTCTCCCTGGTCTTCTGCTCGGCCCTGGCCAAGGCAAGCGGCAAGACATTCTAGGATATGCCGGCCCCGGAGGGATCCAAGCTCCACCTTGAACCCCTAGGGCCTTGCCCGTTAGGATTAAGCCGATCCATTTGACTGCCCTGGGAGGTCCCAAGCGATGAAAAAGCGCCTAGCCTCGAGCCTTGTCCTCATGGCCTTTGCCGGAATCCTTGCCTGGACTCAAGCCCAAGGCGCAGGGAAGCTCCCCGACCTTAAGGGCCGCACGATCCTGGCCGTCACTGAGAACGCCTATATGCCACTCAACTTTGTCGACCCCAAGACAGGGAAGGCCATGGGCTGGGAATACGACTGCGTGAATGAGATCGCCCGGCGGCTCAACGCCAAGGTCACCTGGAAGGTGACCGCCTGGGATACCATGATCCAGGCCGTCAGGGACGGCCAATTCGACGTGGGAATGGATGGCATCACCATCACCGATGAGAGAAAGGGCCAGATCGACTTCTCCATCCCCTATATGGTCTCCCAGCAATTCATGCTTGTCCGGGCGGACGAAAAGCGCTTTGCGGAAGAGAAGGCCTTTGGCGCGAATCCCAAGCTGCTGATAGGCGCCCAGGCGGGAACCACGAATTTCTATTCCGCGGTCTACAATGTCCTCGACGGCAACGAGCAGAACCCCCGGATCAAGCTCTTCGAGACCTTCGGAGCCACTGTGCAGGCCCTTCTTTCCGGCGATGTCGACATGGTCCTTATGGACGCAGCCTCGAGCAAGGGCTACATTGGGGCGAATCCCAACAAGCTCAAGGTCGTGGGCGGCCCCCTGGGGACAGAGGAATTCGGCTTTATCTTCAAGAAGGGCTCGGATCTAGCCGGCCCTTTCAACGCGGCTATCGCGGCGATGAAAGCCGATGGGAGCCTGGACAGGCTCAACACCAAATGGTTCTTCGAGTACAAGCCCTGAATCCCTGAGGATAGATGAAGCATCGAAGTCCCCAAAGCTCCTTGCTGGCAGGCCTTTCCCGGATCCCCTGGTGGCTGCTAAGCCTCCTGCTCCTGGGGATCTGGGGTCTTGCCTCTGTGCTCACCTCCCCGGGCTACATGGTCATATTCCGGGCCGTCTGGAATGGCCTGGGAATGACGATCATGGTCTCCCTCGTGGCCTACGGGGCGTCCATGATCCTTGGCCTCGGCCTTGGCCTCCTCAGGTCCTCGCGCTGCAGGCTTGCCAGGGAAGCCGCGACCTTCTATGTCGAGCTCGTGCGTGGCCTTCCCATGCTTGTTATCCTCTATTACATCGCCTTTGTGGGAACCCC
>JAKPBN010000007.1 GCA_029778945.1 Spirochaetota bacterium | reverse complement strand
GGGTCTTTCGTCCTTCCCTGAGGGCGAGCCAGGCGCTCTGGCCCTCCTGGAGGGACTGCTCGGAGAGGCCCCTCCAGGAAAAGAAGGGCAGTATCTCGGCCAGGGCCTCGGGGCAGATATAGGCCCGGTAGTCCCCGGGGCTGAGCAGCTTTTCAGGCCGGCCCAAGGCCTCGAGGCGAGCCCGGGCCTCTTCGATCCTGCGCGTATGGACGGCCCCATCCCAGGCCTGGCCCGCATGGCAGGCCTTGATGGCCCTGCCATTGGGTATCCAGAGGGACCAGTCGGCGCAGAAATTCTCGGTCCCGAACCAGTGCCTGGCCCCGGCCGAGGAGGCCGAGCCCCGGGCGAGGCTCCCCTGGGAATAGAGGCCCACGAAATCCAGGCCCTTGGCCGGGCCCAGTACCTCGGCCACGACCTGGGAAGAGGCGGGCAGGCTGCCCGGATGGATCTCCCGGGACTTGCCCGCCGCCTTGGGAGGCAGGCGGTAGGGATCGGGGGGGAGGAGGCCGAGCTCCTCCCGGGCCCGGGAGAGGACCCTGGCCGCCAGGTCCCGATCGGCTCCGGCCTCCCCGGAGAGGTTGAACGACACCTCGAGGCTCCTGCCGTCCCGGAACAGGCGCAGGACCGCATAGGCCAGGTCCACCTCGCCGATCTGCCTGACCTTGGCCCCATTGAAGCGCATGAAGGTCGAGGCCTCGCCCATGAAGCCCAGGCTGAGCTCCTCCCCGGAGACGAGCTCGGGAAAGAGCGCCTTGGTGAGGGTGTCGAAGCGGTTTTCTAGATCGCCTAACCCGTTCATGCCTTGCCTCCGAATATCTCCACGCCCCGGAAGGCGCAGACGGGGCTCGCGTGGCCCACGAAAAGTATCTGGTTGGGCTCGCCCTTGCCGCAGTTGGGCGCGCCCAAAGTGAGGCGGCTGGCCTCGTCCCCGACCTTGAAAAGGCTCTTCCAGAAGGAGGAGGAGATGCCCCGGTAGTTGGGGTTGCGCAGGATCCGGGTTATGCGGCCCTCCTCGATCAGGCGGGCGTACTCGCAGCCAAACTGGAACTTGTTGCGGTAGTCGTCTATGGACCAGGAGCGGTTGGTCTCCATGTAGACCCCCTTCTCTATGCCCCCGATGATGGACTCAAAGCTGTCCTGTCCGGGCTCGAGGTTGAGGTTGGCCATCCGGTCTATGGATGCCCGGGTCCAGTTGTCCGACCTCTGGTTGGCCACTCCTGGGAGGCCGGACCTGGCCTGGCTCTCGAGGCCCCCGAGGGCCCGGACGAGGATCCCGTCCTTGATGATGTACTCCTTCCTCGCGGGATTGCCCGTGTCGTCAAAGGCGTAGCAGGCGGCCTCCCCGGCAAGGCTGGGGTCGAAGGTGATGTTCATCAGCTCGGAGCCATAGCGCAGGCTGCCTATGTCGGATTTTTTGACAAAGGTCGAGCCCGCGAAATTCCTTTCGTCCCCCAGGATGCGGTCAAGCTCGCAGGGATGGCCCACGCTCTCGTGGATCTGGAGGTGCATCTGGTCGGGTGCGAGGACCAGGTCGCCGGTCATGGAGGGGCAATCCTCGGCGCCCAGGAGCTCGAGGACCTCCCGGGCCGCCCTCTCCGCGTCGAGGCCGAGGCCCCCGGCGGAGAAGAGCTCGGCCCCGCCCTGGCGGATCCGGGCCACGCCATTGACGGTCCGCCTCTGGACGAGGTTTCCCTCCCGGCCCACACAGCCCAGGGATTGGAAGCCCAGGTGGAGGGTCTGGGAGAGCCTGGCGCCGCTCGTCGAGGCGATCTCGATCTCCAGGTCCCGGAGGGAAAGCTCGCAGGAGGTCTGGACAATCCGGTCCGAGATTTTCATGGCCGCGCTCAAGGAGGTGGCCAGCTCGCAGAGGAAGTCGGCCCCCAGGCCGGCGTGGCGCTCTCTCGGACTTTCCCAGCTTTGGGTCGAGGCCGGCCGGGTCTCCGGGCCAAAGGCATGGACGGCCAGGGGCGAGGCCGCCCGGGCTAGGGCCAGGGCCCGCCCAAAGGCCGACCTGACCGCGTCCAGCTCGGTCCTGGCCAGGGCCGCATAGCCAAACATCCCCCCGGCGAGGACCTCAAGGAGGTAGCCCTCCTCCTCGGACTGGCGGGCCCCGTCATAGGCCCCATCCCGGGCCGAGAAGCCGCGCTCCACCGAGCGGACCCGGCGTATGCCCGCCCACTCGACGCCTGGCGGCACCGTAGCCTCGAGGATGTGAGAGAGATCCATAGCCATGCCAACCTCCTTGGGACAGGGAGAGTATACCTCCCCTGTCCCAGGCCAGGAAGGGCAGGCTCCTAGAGTTCCATGGGGCGGCGATTGTCCGAGAGGCGGCGCAGAAGGTAGTCCCGGTCGAGGCCCAGGTCCTTGACCGCCGACCGGACCTGGTCCGCGGACAGGAGGTTCTGCTCGGCGTAGAGGTAGACCAAGGCCCTCTCGGCAATGCAGGGCACCTTGAGGGAATTCATCTGCTCCGGGCAGGGGGCGGCGCACTCAAGGTAGCGGGCCGCGAGGGAGGCGTAGAGGCGGGAGGAGGCTATGTTGCCGGCTATCGCGTTGAGCTCCGCCAGGAGGGGCTTGGGGTCTCCCCGGGCCGCGGCCTCCCCGAGGGGCTTGAGGGTGAAGTAGGAGTATTCCTTGGCCGGAAGGTAGTGGTGGGCGTCGCAGCGGGTGCAGTAGTTGGGCTCCTTGCCGTCCTCCTTGGCCCGGTCCCCCCCGATGATGATCAGGGGGTCGAAGTAGAGGGCCGGGCATTCCTTGCCGTCCACAAGATAGTAGCGGTAGGTGTAGAGGGAGTCGGCCAGGCACTCGTCATGCTCGCAATAGGCCGAGAGGGGGAAGACGTCGGTGGCCGTGTCGAGGAGGAGGCGGGCGGTCTGGTTGAAGATCTCCCGCCGGAAATTGAGGACCAGGGTGGGGCAGACAAAGACCAGGCCCCGGCGCTCGGACTCGTCCTTCATGAGATAGGCGACCCTCTCGTCATAGAAGGCCGCCTCGTCGACTATCCAGGTCCCGACTCCGGGGTTGGAGGCAAGGAGGGACTCGAGGGCAAAGGAGTCCCGGGCGGGGGCTATCCTGTCCCCGCACCTCTCATAGCCCCCCCGGTAGGCCAGGGCATCCGGGGGATAGTCGGGGAAGCGGGCCTGGTCGAGGCTCGAGCGCACCACAAAGAGCTCCCTCCGGTCCGCGCCGGCCGTGGAGGTGGTGGCCGCGATCCCCTGGCCCTTGCGCTGGGCCACGAGGGAGTCCCGCCACATCCGGGCCGAGAATTCCGTCTTGCCCGAGCCCATGGGGCCTATGACAAGGATGCGCCTGCCTGGGCGGGCAAAGTCGAAGTGGTTAAAGGCGTGGTGCACCCTCACCCGGGGAAAGCCAAGGTTCCTGAGGAATTCCGCTCCGTCGTCCATCTCGTTGGCCATGGTGTGCTGTTCCCCGTCCCTCTTAGTCCTCGATCTCCGGGGGCCGCACGAATTTGCGGAAGGCCAGGAGAAGGCCGCCCAGGAAGGTGCCTCCGAGGCCCACCACAAAGAAGCTCCGCGCCGCCCCGGCCACCGAGCTTGCGGCCCAGGAGGCCAGGCGCCCTTCTATGATCCCCCCCGCCGCGACGGGGAGGTGGAGGGCGGGATTGAGGCCTCCCACCACCAGGGTCGAGCCTGCGGAGAGGAAGCTGCCCACCACGAGGATGAGGATCGAGGGGGCGAGCACATAGGCGCCGGCGAGGGCGAGCCTCTTGGCCAGGCCCGAGCTGCCCAGGAGGGAAAGGAGGGTGAGGACGAGGGCAGAACCCAGGCCCAGGGAGGCGGTAGCCAGGTCAAGGCGGTTGGGCCCCAGGTTGGCCAGGGTGAGGCCTAGCTGGGAATCGGCCACCAGGTCCGTCGGCGGCCAGGGGACCTGGTCGGGGATCTCGGAGGTGATCATCTGGCCCAAGGCCTCCTTGGCCCGGGCCGCGACCAGGGTCTGCGCGAGGCCCTGGGGGCGGAAGCTGAGGTCCTTGGGCTCCGGCCTCTGGGCGAGGACGGGGAGGGCCGCCACATAGTCGGTGGCCAGGGCGGCGGACCTGTCCCCCAGGGCCTTCTTGATGCCCTTGAGATCCAGCTGCTGGCGGGCCGAGGGGGCCCGGTCTATCGCCGGGAAGACCCCATCCACCCCCGCCGCCACGAGGGCCTTGAGCTCCGGCACCGGGGCCTCCTTCTGGAGGGCCTCCACAAGGGCCGGACCCGAGAGGGTATAGGAGCCTACAAGGATCCTCTCATCCACGTCCTTCCTGAGCTCGGGGGAGAGGAGGATGGTGTAGAGCCTGTCGTCGGTGAGGGTGCGCTTCCAGTAGTCCCCATCCAAGGCCCAGGGCCTGAAGGAGACCATGAGGAGGAAGGAGAGGATAAGCGGGAGCCCCGCGACGAAGTAGAGAACAATTGAAGTCAGCTTGCGCATCGATCCTCCTGGCGTGCCATGGTCTGTCCTAGCGGAGGGCCACTCCGGGCCTGATCGTCCTCTGGCCAAAGGCGAGGTACTTGAAGGGGTGGATGTCGAGGGCGTTGATAAACCAGCCCTGGATGTAGTCGGTGTCGATGACGCTCACCGCCAGGCTGTGGGAGACGGGCAGGACGGCGGCCGTGGAGAGGAGGCGGTTTTCCGCCTCCGTGAGGGTCGCGAGGCGGGCTTCCCCATCCTTGGAGGCCGCGGCCTTGAGGAGGGCATCGTATTCCCCGTCCTTGAGGCGGGGATCATTGAGGTTGGAGTCGCTGGTGAACATCCCCAGGAAGGCCAGGGGATCCGCGAAGTCCCCGATCCAGGTGGTCAGGCCCAGGGTATAGCCGCCCTTGACCGGCCCCTGCCTCATGCGCCGGAAATAGCCTGAGTCTCCGACCTTCTCCACGCTGACTTCGAGGCCGGGCAGGACGGCCCAGGCCTTTTTCATGATCTCCGAGACCCGGGCGGCGTCATCCCCTCCCTCGGGGATGAGGATGGTCAGCCGCGGAAGGCCCTTGCCGCCGGGAAAGCCCGAGTCCTCTAGGAGCTTCAGGGCGGCCTTCTCGTCGGAGGACTCTATGCCCACGGCCTTGTCGTAGCCCGTGTAGGGGAGGACGAGGGTGGGGGCCGGGGAATAGTAGCTGTCCTTGCTCCGGATGTCCTTCCAGGGGAGGAGGAGGGCCAGGGCCCTGCGGACCTCGCTCCGGCTCCAGGGCGCGGTCGCGCAGTCAAAGAACCAATACTGGGTGCCGAACATGGGGGCGTAGTTGATGGCCTGGCGGGCGAGGACCGAGTCGAGCTCCATGGGGCCGGCGAGCCAGTGGATGGACCCGTCGTTGTAGGCCTCGGTCACGGCCTTGTCATCGTCCGTGAAGGCTATGCGAATCCGGGGGATGGCCACGGCCTTGGCGTCCCAGTAGGAGGGGTTGCGCTCGAGGAGGAGCTTCCCTCCTGTGGCCGAGGCGATCCTGTAGGGTCCGTTGACAGGAAGAGCCGGGCTGGCCTTCCAGGAATGGGAGGACAGCATGGAGGGATGGATGGGAGAGAAGGAGTGGTGGCAGAGGAGGCGGGTAAAATAGGGCGCCGGGGTCTCGAGCTTGACCTGGAGGATCTTGTCCCCTATGACCGTGATGGCCACGGACTCGGGCTTTTGGCTCTTGCCCAGGCGGTAGTCCCTGGCTCCGGCTATCACGTCGAAAAAGGACGCATAGTCGGCCTTTTCCGCCGGGGCTATGGCCCGGAGCCAGGCATCGCGGAAGTCCCTGGCCAGGAGGGGGCTGCCATCGGACCAGCTTGCCTCGTCCCGGATATAGAAGGTCCAGGTCAGGCTGTCCCGGGACTTGGTGAAGGAGGCGGCGGCCGATTTGACGGGGTCGAGGGTGAGGGGGTTATAGGAAAAGAGTCCCTCATAGATGCCCGTGAAGATCTGGGCCTCCGAGGCATAGATGGAGTGGTGGGGGTCGTATTCGACGTCCAGGGCACTGAAGGCCACGGCGAGCTCGGTCTCCACCCCTTCCTGGTCCTGCCCAAGGATGCCCTGGGCCGAGAGGGATGCGCCGGCCAGGAGGCCGAGGCCAAGGAGGGCCGCGAGGAGGGCACGGTAAGCTGGGCTGGGGGACATTGCTTCTCCTTTTCTGAAGGGCCCCGCCGATGAAAGGCGGAGCTGAGGCTATCCTACCAAGGTACCGCGGAAGGGGCCGGATCGTCAGCTTTTGGGGATGGCCGATCAGTCCGAGGAGATCCCGAGGCGCTTCATCTGCTCTATCTCTTCCTTCTGGGCGACATACTCATGCTTTTTCTGGTTGGCCTTGATGAGGGCTCCCTTGATCGTGGTCACCTCGACCTTGATGGACCGCAGGCGGCCCTTGTCCTCCGGAGCGGCCTCGGAGCGGAAATACTCCTCCAGGGCGTTCATGCGGCGGAGGAGGGCCTGGAGCTCCTCCATGGTCTTCTCGAGGAACTTGAAGACCTGCTCGTCCTTGGCCGCCTCCAGGCGCCGCCAGGTGGGGCCGTTCTTTTGCATGAGGCCCCCGAGGTTCCTGGCCTTGCGGCTGCCCTCCTCGACAAAGGCCCCAAAGTCGACGGTCTCCGTCGACCTGGCCCCGGTGACGGGATCGATGAGCTCGATCTCATAGCTCTGGCCCCTGTCCTCGGGGGAAAAGACCTTTCGGACCGCAGCCTTAAGCTTGGCCAAAAAGCCCTGGTTGCGGGACTCGACGATCATCGAGGCCTCGCCGAGCTTCTGGACGGCCGTCTCAAGGGTGATATTGACTCCCGCCAGGACCCGGAGGCCCTCGAGGATGACCCCCTTGTAGGACCTTTCCTTGGTCGCCTCCACCTTCTTTTCAGCCTCGAGGGGAAAGCGCGCCAGGACGCCTTCCCTCAGGCTCTCGGCGTCGGCGCCGCAATCCTCGAAGAGGACCTCCTCCACAAGCTCGGGATAGAAGGGCAGGGAGACCCCTGTCTCGGCGAGGCGGCGCTTGACCTGCCTGACGGCGTCATCCTTGTGGGTGGCCAGGGCCTCCGTGTCAAAGCAGATGGCCGAGCCGGCGAGGTGGCGGAACTCGACCTTGTAGCGCTCCCTGTGGTAGGCCATGAGCTCCTTGAGGATGGACAGGATCTCCCTCGTGGCCTTGTCGAGCTGGCTTGTGGCCTCTCCCAGGATCCCGCTGGACAGGGGATCCCCGCCCTTTTTGACCGAGGCGACCATCTCCGCGAGGACCTTGGTGTTCACGTTGGTCGAGGTCTCCGTGAACTGGGTAAAGTTAAAGTACTTGACCAGGGAAAGGAGGCGCTTGATCCTGCCCAGGGTGAGGAAGTCGGCCTCGAACTGGTAGTAATTGTTGAGGAAGTCCATGTAGGAGTCGAACTGGGAGAGCCTCATGCTGATCTGGTCGGATTTCTCGGCCTCCGCAAAAGGTCCCTCGGGAGGGGTCTGCACCTCGGAGATCTTGAGCTCGTACTTGTAGGGATCCTCATGGATAAGGCCCTTTTTCAGGAGGACCCCGGTGATTCCCTGGAGGGCGGTCTGGAAGAGCTTGAAGGCGTTTTTAAGCCTGGGCAGCTCGGCGCGATCGAGGCGGCCCCGGCGGGCGTCGAGCCTCTCCTCGAGTTTGCTGGCAAAGGCCTGAGAATCGTCCATAGCGCCCAAGTATGGGCCAAAAGGGCCTTCAAGGCAAGGGATGGGGTCTATTCGGGCCCCGGTCCTGAAGCAAGGCGCCCAGACCGGGGCGTAGGCTTCCCATGGAAATCCCAGTTTTCCGCCCCCTTGTTCTCCTTGCGGCCATCCTTCTATTCCTCTCATCCTGTGGGGAGGCCTGTCCCGGCCTCCAGGTCCTGGAGCTGGCCCTGCCGGATCCTCCGGCCAGCCGGGTCTTCCTGGGCCCCGAGGAATGGGTCCTATCCTGGCGGGATGCGGCTGGGCGGCCCAGGACCTGCGCCCTCTCTAGGACCGGCCGGGCTAGGATAGTTGTGGCCCGGGGCCTGGCCCAGTCCATCCTGGCCAGGCTTCCAGGGGGAGGAGGGGCCGGCCTCCGCTATCCCGGGGGCCTGGACCAGGCCGGCCAGGCCAGCTTTGGGGCCTTTCTGCGATGGGGGGAAATCGAGGCCCGCCTAGACTGGAGGGAGGGCTGGCTTGCCGAGGTCTGCGAGGTCCTGGAGGCCTGGGGCCTCGAGCCCGAGGCCTATAACCTGGACCGCCTCAGGGACGAGCTCAGGCTTGCCGGATCCGATCCCTGGCTCCTGGAGCCTAAAAAGGCCGCGGCCCTCCTCGCGGAAGGCCGCTTTAGGGCCGATGCCCTCTCGGTTAGGGGCTTGGAGGAGATAATCCTGCCTGGCCCCGAACCCTGGGCCCCCTCGAGCCCCCTCGCCCCTGGGCCGAGGCCCGCTGGGGCGGACTGGCTCGTGAGCCTCCCCGAGGGCTCCTGGCTTTTCATTGGCCGGGACGAGGACCTCCTCGTCGAGCTCAGACCAGGCTGTCCTCCCCTTTGGGTCCGCCTTCCCCGGGGCTAGGGCTGTCCGTCGGGGGGGCCGCGAGGGGCAGGCTGAGGGAAAAGGCCGAGCCCTCGCCCTCGTAGCTCTCGACCCCGACCCTGCCGCCGTGGGCTAGGGCTATATGCCTGACTATGGCCAGGCCCAGGCCCGTCCCGCCCAGGGCCCGGGACCGGGCCTTGTCCACCCGGTAGAAGCGCTCGAAGATCCTGGGCAGGTCCCGGGCGGGAATGCCCATGCCCCGGTCCCGCACCTCGACCCGGAGGAGGGGGGCCTTGGGATCCGAAAGATCCCTCCAGGCCTTGACCGAGACGGTGGAGCCCTCGGGGGAGAACTTCACGGCGTTGTCCAGGAGGTTAACCAGGGCCTGGACAAAGAGCCCCCCATTGAGGGAAGCCCAGAGCTCCTCCTCGCAGTCGATGCGGATCGCCACGGCCTTGGCCTCGGCCTTGAGGCTCACCGCCGAGGCGGCCTCCTGGAGGAGGTGGCCGAGCTCGACGTCCTCCCGCTTGAGCCAGGCCGAGCCCTCTTGCTCGAGGCGGGCCAGGGTGAGGAGGTCGTCGATCAGGCTTTCCATCCGGGCGGCGTTGCCCGCCATGATCTCCAGGAAGCGGCCACGCTTTTCCCCCGCCTCGAAGCCCATCTCCTGGAGGGCCTCGGTGAAGCCCTTGATCAGCTGGATGGGGGTCCTGAGCTCGTGGGAGACATTGGCGACAAAATCCTTGCGGACTCTCTCCAGGCGGCGGAGCTTGGTGATGTCGTTGAGGACGACCACGAGGCCACCGCTGGACCCCTCGGCCCGGGAGCCTGGGGCTTCCTTGAGGGGCGTGACAAAGGCCTGGAACCAGCGCTCGCTTCCCTGGTAGAGGGCCAGCTCGACCTCCAGGGTCGAGGAGGAGCCCAGGCAGGCCAGGGCGGCCGCCTCGAGGTCGGTGGAGCGGG
>JAKPBN010000468.1 GCA_029778945.1 Spirochaetota bacterium | reverse complement strand
TGATAGGCCTGCCCAAGACAATCGACAACGACCTCTGGGGCACCGAGGTGTCCTTCGGCTTCCATTCCGCCCTCAGCGTGGCCACCGAGGCCATCGACCGCCTCCATTCGACGGCCCATTCCCACAACCGGGTCATGGTGATCGAGCTCATGGGCCACAAGGCCGGCTGGCTGGCCCTCTCCGCGGGGGTGGCCGGAGGCGGCGACGTCATCGTCATACCCGAAATCCCCTACGACCCCAGGGCCATAGCCCGCCACCTCGAGGCGCGCCGGGCCGAGGGCAAGGCCTTTTCCATCGTCGTCGTCGCCGAGGGGGCCCTGAGCGTCGACGAGGCCCGGATGGACAAGAAGGACCGGAAGAAGGCCCGGGCGGAGATGCCCTGGCCCTCGATCGGCTATCGCGTGGCCCAGGAGATCTCCGGGGCCACGGGGATGGAGACCAGGGTCACCGTCCTGGGCTATCTCCAGCGGGGCGGGGTACCCAGCCCCTACGACAGGCTCCTGGCCACCGAATTCGGGGCCGCCGCCGCCGAGCTCCTGCGCAAGCGGGACTTTGGCCGCATGGTGGCCCTGAGGGGGGCCGCCGTAGGCTCGGTGGCCTTGGCCGAGGTCGCCGGAAAGACCAAGCGCATCCCCGAGGGCCACGAGCTTGTGCAGACGGCCCGCCGGGTCGGGACTTGCCTCGGAGACTAGGCCTGGCGCCCAAGGCGCTTGCTTGCCGGACAGCTGGCCTTCCAGGCCTTCCCGAAGCCCCTTGGCCTGATTATGCTGTTCCCCATGGACAATAGAATGATGAAGGCCGCCCTTATCGCCCAGAGGACTGAGATCAACGAGGCGAGGATCTACAGCCTCCTCGCCAAGGGCTGCAAGAATGAGAAGAACGCTGAGGTCCTGAGGACCATCGCCAGGGAAGAGGAGGGCCATGGGGCCTTCTGGAAGGGCATAACCGGCCTTGAGGCAAGGCCCCAGGCCCTCAAGGTGGCTCGGACCATCATTCTCGCCAAGCTCCTGGGGATAACCTTTGTGCTCAAGCGCATGGAGATGAGGGAGGGGACGGGCTCCAGGCTCTATGACGGCCTTGCCGCGGCTTTTCCCGAGGCGGCGGCCATAAGCGCCGACGAATCCCGGCATGAGAAGGCCCTCCTTAACATGCTCGACGAGGAGAAGCTCCAGTACGTCGGGTCCATCGTCCTCGGCCTCAACGACGCCCTCGTGGAGCTGACGGGCTCCCTGGCGGGCTTTACCCTGGCCCTCGCGGACCCCAAGGTGATCTCCCTTGCGGGACTCGTGACGGGCGTCTCGGCGGCTTTCTCCATGGCGGCCTCGGACTACCTCTCCTCCAAGGCCGAGGGCAACGAGAGGGCCTCGAAGTCGGCCGTCTATACCGGAGTGGCCTATTTCATCACCGTGATTCTCCTCATCCTGCCCTTCCTCCTCCTCTCGAATCGCTTCCTGAGCCTGGGCATCACCCTCGCCATCGCCGTCCTGATCATTTTCTGCTTCAACTACTATCTTTCCGTAGCCAAGGAGACGGATTTCCGCAAGCGCTTCCTCGAGATGTCGGGGATCAGCCTTGGGGTGGCCGCCTTCTCCTTTTTTGTGGGCTGGGTGCTCAAGGGAGTCCTTGGGGTCGATGTCTAGCAGACGCCTTTTCGCGGACTAGCGGACGGGAAAGTCGAGGCTAAAGCTTGCCCCCCGGCGGTTTTCGATGGAAAGTCTGGCATCCAGCTGCTTGGCGAGAATCCGGATGAGGCTGAGGCCAAAGCCTTCAGATTGCCCTGCGTCGAGACCGGGGGGGAGGCCTGCGCCATTGTCCTTGACGGTGAGGACGACCCTGGACTGCCTTCCCTGGGCAAGGATCGCGAGGGTCCCGCCCTTGGCGGCGGGGAAAGCATACTTCATGGCATTGGTCACAAGCTCGTTGACTATGATGCCCACAAGGGGCAGCTGCCTGGTGCCCAGGCGGATATCCTCGACCTTGAAGACCAGCTCCACCCCCTCTCCTCCGGGAAAGGTGGCGATAATCTCCCTGACCAGGGTCGGCAGGTAGTCGGCCAGGGAAAGGCTCTGGAGGTCCTCGCCCCGGTAGAGCTTGTCGTAGAGGGTCGACATGCTCTGGAGGCGGCTCATGGCGTCCTGGAGGGCCTGGACGGCATCGTCCCCATCCTTGCAGGACTGGGACTGGAGGGAGAGGAGACTGATCATCGTGTTCATGTTGTTCTTGATCCGATGATGGACTTCCTTGAGGAGAGCTTCCTTTTCCTCCAGGAGGCCCTCGATCCTGGCCTCGGCGGCTTTTCTTCGCAGGCCGTTTGCCGTGATCTCCCCAAAGACCCGGAGCTCCTCGCTGGGCGGGGCTTCCTCCCCCAAGGCCCCCGCCAGGCCCAGGCCGCCAAAGAGCTTGCCCTCGGAGACGAGGACTATTCCCCGGAACCAGCCGATGCCCAGGGTTCTCTCGATCGCCTCGCTTATCTTGGCGGGGACCTTGCCAAAGGAGAATTCCTGGAGGGTCGAGGCGAGGCCGACCTTGAGCTCCATCATGGTCCGGTATTCGTCCTCGCTGACCGGGGCGGCCAGCTTTTTGAGGCCCCGCCCGATGAGTCGCGTCACCCCGGACTCGAGGGACGCGGTCAAGGAGATGGCCTCGAGCATTAGCTCCCGGGTCTCGGGCCGATAGCTGGCCACGGCCCCGGCCCGGGCGTCGAAGATGATGCGGGCGCTCTCCGCGATAAGGTCATAGAGGCCCCCGATGGAGGTCGCGTCCAGCTCGAGGGCATAGTCATTGATCGCATTGAGGCTGGCCATCCTCTGGGAGAGCCTGTCCTGGGCAAGGCGGGCCTCGGTGACATTCTCAAGGGTAATGAGGAGGAATTCGGTCCCCCCTAGGCCCTCCCTCCCGACACTCAGGGGCCTGGGCCTGGCCTTGACCTGGAGCCAAAGAGGTTCCGGCCTGTCGGACTGGCCAAGGCCAATCAGGCCTGGTCCGGGAGCCTCGCCCCGGAGCAGGGCCTGGAAGGCAAGGCGATCCTCTTGGACCATGGGCTTGCCGTCCTGCCGATAGAGCCTCCACCGGGGATCAAAGACGTCCTGGCCCTTCAGGGCGGCGGGGGAGAGGCCAAACATCGAAGCGACCGCGGCATTGGCCTCGAGGACCCTGAAGCCTGAGTCCAGGAAGAGCATTCCCTCGATGGCCGAATCAAAGACAAAGCTCAGGAGCTCGTCCACACCCTGCCTCCCTGGGGCTGTCGTGGCGGGAAGGACCACCACTGCAAGTCTCGTCTCTGGCCGAGATTGTTACAAGGCCGTGGACCGCCGGGAGGAGCGGGACGCAAAAAAGAGGAAGGCCCCGGCCCCCAGAACCATGGCCAGGGAGAGGACCTGGCCCGTCGAAAGATAGCCAAGGCCCGCAAAAAAATCCGGCTGGGCCTGGACGGGGCCAAGCCTAAGCACATAGGCCTCGGAGCCCCGGAGATACTCGAGGCCAAAGCGGGCTAGGCCATAGCCCAGGGTATAGCAGGCCAGGGCAAAGCCGGGAAAGGAAGGGCGGCGGCGGACAAAGAGCCAGAGGACGGCCCAGAGGACGAGGCCCTCGAGCAGGGCCTCATAGAGCTGGGTCGGGTGGCGGGGAAGGTTGACCATGTCGTTCATGGAGGAGACCGAGATCCCGACCTTGTTGGCGAATTCCTGGACCCAGGGCTCCCGGGCGGAAAAGGGTGTGGCCCCTGGGAAGACCATGGCCCAGGGCCGGTCGCTCACCTTGCCCCAGAGCTCCCCGTTGAGAAAATTGCCCAGGCGGCCCAGGGTATAGCCCAGGGGGGCGCAGAGGGCCATCACATCGGCCCAGGCGAGCCAGGAGAGGCCCCGGCGCCGGGAGTAGGCCAGGCTTGCCAGGCCAGCCCCCAGGAAGCCGCCATGGTAGGACATGCCCCGGAGGCCGATAAAGGCCCCATCCTGGTCAAAGGGCCAGATGATGGACCAGGGGGCCTTGATAAAGGTCTCCCAGGCATAGCCCAGGGTGCCCAGGAGGCGGGCCCCAATGAGGAGGCCCAGGATCGCCCAGACAAAAAGACCCGCGGCCTCGTCATCGGTCCAGGGGGCCTTGCGCCGGCGGGACTCGCGGACAAAGAGGAACCAGGTGATGGCAATGGCCCCCGCATAGGTCAGGCCGTACCAGCGGAAGGGCAGGCCGGGGATGACCTCGGGCTTGAGCCAGGAGGGGAAGGCTATGGTGGCGAGCATGGGGGCTCCTCTTTAGGATCGGGTGCTAAAGCCGGCGTTCGACAATGCGGCCCTGCTGCTGGTCGAAGGAGAAGGCCACATTGGACTTGCGGCTCCTCACCTCGTAGAAACGGTTGTGGCTCTCGAGGATAACCCCGGGGTAGACGTTGCCGGCCACCTTGACCTCCGAGGCGGGGAAGTGCTCCTCGAATTTTTCCCGGAGGTCAAAGAGGCGGATGGAGCGCCTCTCGAGGAGCTTGACCATCTTGACCTTGTCCTGCCTCGCCTCGTCTAGGCCAAGCCCCGTCCTCTGGGCGTCGGCCATCTTCCGGTCGGACTGGACAATGAGGAGCTTGAGCTTTTCGATCTCCTTCTCCTCGGCCTCGATCATGTCCGCGACAAGGTAGTCCTGGCCAAAGGAAAGCTCGGTCTTGATGCCGTTCTCCGAGCCGAGGGAGGCCGCCTCGACGCCCTTGCGCGCCTTGGAGATCCCGCCCACGAGGGAGCCCCGGTCGCCGCCCACGATGAGGCGGCCATTGGTCTTGATGCTGCAGAGGGCGGCCGAGCCCTTGATCCTCACATCCTCGACGGCGAGGATGAGGGCCTGCTCGGCGAAGGCCACGTCCACGGTTTTCTTGGCCCTGATGGTGCCCTTGCGCTCCCCCCGGATCCCGCCGCCGATATTGACTGCCCCGTCGCTGGAGATGAGGGCCGCCTCGACGACCCCGGCAATGGCCGCGTCCCCTCCGGCGATAAGCTGGAAGCCCCGGCGCACGGCCCCGTGGACATGGACAGGGCCGGCAAAGCGCACATTCCCGATATCGGGGCCCACATCGCCCTTGACCACAAAGCGCTCGATCACGGAGATCCGGGCGGCCTCGACCCGGAGCTCCCCCCCGCAGGCCGTGAGGTAGACCGTGGCCGCTGTCCCTTCGGCCTCCTCCCGGATAGTCTCATCGTGGGCCATCCCTGAGCCGGCCTCATCCTTACCGGCCTCGGGGGAAGCCGGAGCCGAGGGGGCCGCCACGGGATGGCCCAGGACATCGATCCCCTCCTGGGCCGAGCCCGAGGCCTTCTCCAGGCGCAGGACCTTCATCCCGGCGACCACATGCCAGGGCCCGGGGCCCGAGGGCCTGGGGCCCTCGAAGGGGGTCGCGGCCCCGATAAGCCAGAAGCGCCGGGGACTGCCCGCGGCCTGGGGGGCCTTGCCCGCCGCCACGGGGCGGCGGAGGACAACCTGGCCGGCCCGGGCCGAGGCTACCGCGGCCGCCACGGCCCGGGGATCGAGGCCCTGGACCACACCCTTGGCGGTGAGGGCCTCCAGGACCCCTTCCACCGTGAGGGCCTTGCCCAGGCCCTGCTCGGCCTGGAGATTGATATAGGCGGCCATGGAGTCCTGGGCCAGGACCACCTCGATGGAGGCATCCCGGAAGGGCAGGACCCGGAAGGCCCAGTCCCCCTCTTTTTCCTTGGCCAGGAGAACCCCGGCCACCGAGGCCGAGAGCACGCCTTTCACGAATTCCACATTCTCATAGGTCCTGATCCTGGGGTCGTTGCCGGCCAGGCCGGGCATCAGCCCGCCCCGGAGGTCGACCCCGGGTTGGCCGATAGCCTGGGCGGAAAGCTCCCCAAAGCGCTGGCCCGCCTGGACCTGGGCCACCTTGTTGGCTTCCTCCAGGGGAAATTCCCCCAGGCTGGGCACGAGGCTCGCCAAGGATGGACTTTGGGCAATCCGGGCCCGCAGATCGGCGGCCCTCTCCTCGGAAAGGAAGGCGGCCGTCAGGGTGACCGTCCGGTCCTTGCCCCGGGTGGGGGCCTTGCCCTCGGCGAGGACATAGCCCAGGAGCTCCGAGGCGCCGCTCCTGAAAAATTCCGGGATGTCCTTTTTCAGCTGCTCCGGCTTGGCGACCCGGACTCCCCCGGCCTTGAGGGCGGCGCTGACCGCGGCCAGGCTCAGGGGCCTGCCCGAGCCCCGGGCCTTCCAGATATTGAGCACGGCCTTGAGGCCGTCCGAGTCGACCACAACCTCGGCCTTGCCGTCCCGGTCCAGGGAAAGGCTCCGGGAAAAGACCGACTCCCCGGTCGCGGTAGCCTCCGCGAGGATCGAGGCGATGGCGGGGATGTCGATGAGGGTGGCGGCGTCCGCTCCCTGGTCGAGGGCATCCTTGTGGATGGCCGCCGCGTCCGGCGGGGGAAGGCGGGAGTCCCCGGGGGTGAAATTGAGATACCAGGTGGCCCCGTCGGCGGAGCGGGCCACGGTCCAGGCGGCCAGGGCCAGGGGTATGACCTCGACCCAGCGGTCCCCGGCCCTCATCACCCCGTCATAGTCGGCCACAAGCTCGTTTTTGGTCCGGCTCACCCCCCGGCCCAGGATAAAGCTCGTGTCCTTGCCCTCGGGGGGGATGGGCTTGCCAAAGATGGACTTGCCCTGCTTCCCGGCCTTGGAGGAGGAGAGGATCCCCAGGCGGCCCCCGTGCCTCACAAAGCCCGTGGCGACCACGGTGGGATCGGGATAGATCGGCTCCTTGATCTCCCGCTTTTCCTGGCCCACGACCTTTTCGATCTTGGCGGGGAGGAAGGGCAGGGCCCCGGGCTTCTTGACCGTAGTCTCGGTCTTGATCGTCTCGATCCGGATCCTGAAAAGCTCCGGGGACCCCGCGGCGGCGATGGTGGCGGCCACGACGGCATCGAGCTCGGGGCTGGGCTTTAGGTCCTCCCAGTCGGCCTCCTCGGGCACGGGCTCCTCGGGAGGGAGGCCCCGGGCCAGGATCTCCACGATGGGTCCCCGGGAGCGGGAAAACTTGGAGAGGATGTCCTCGGCCCGCTTGGGATTGACCCCGCCGACCCTGGCGTCCATGACGAGGCGCAGGAGCTTGTCCCCGGTCCACTCGGCGCCGTTGGCGTCGGGGGTGAACTTGAGGCTCGCCTCGAGGCCAAGCTCGTCGATGGTAAGGGCGAGGTCGCCCTTTGCGCCTGCAGCTGCCATGGAGGTCCCTATCCCGGGAAGCCTTGCCCGATCGCGCGGGCAAGCTTGTACTTGAGGAACTGGTTTTCCCGCCGGAGCTTGTCCAGCTCGAACTGCTGGCCTCTCACGGTCTCCACGAGGTCCCCCGTGGTCAGGGCCCCCGAGGAGAGGAGCTCCTCCACATAGGCGATCTTGGCCCCAAAATCGGACTCGGCCTCGAGCTCGGCGGTCTGGAAGGAGCCCTCGATCTCCGCGAGGGAGAGGGGGGAGTCGGCCTGGTCCTCGGTCTGGACTATCTTGTCCGCCGTGCGGTAGATGCCCTGGGAGAGGACGGACTGGGGCTTGTAGCGGATGATGGGTATGCGGGAGCCCAGGGCTATGTCCTGCATGTCGTCCCGGTAGAGGACGCCCAGGTGCTCCAGCTCGATGTTGAGGTATTCCTTGCAGGACCTGCGGATCTTGCTGGCTTTTTCCGCGTCCTTGGGGTCCTCGAGCATGTTCATGAGGAGGCGGGGCCTAAAGCGGGCCATGCGGTCGATGGCCAGCTGCCAGCGCTCGGAGTCGAGCTTGCGGATCTCCTCGAGGATGGCGGGGATATAGGCCCTCTGGAGGGCGGCCCCGTCCCGCTTGAGGGACTCCAGGTATTCCCAGGCCTTGGAGCGCTGGCCAAAGGAGGAATAGAGGAGGCGGAAGACCGCGTTCTTGAGAAAGAGGTAGGCATTGAGGGTGGCCGTGAGGGTGGGCGAGGTGACCACGAGGCCCTGGGAGCTCATGAGAAAGAAGTCCAGGATGTTCGAGCCTGTGCCTGCCCCCAGGTCGAGGACGAGATAATCGCAGTCGATGGACAGGAGGCGCTTGACGAGCTGGTTCTTCTGGGCCTGCTTGATGTTGGCCAGGCCTGGCAGCTCGGCGTCCCCGGGGATAAAGCGGAGGTTCTCGTAGTCCGTGGGCAGGATGACGTTCTCGAACTTGCCCGAGGAGCCTGCCAGGAAGGTCCCGATCCCGGCCTTGGGCGCGCCTACCCCGAGGATGAGGTGGAGGTTGGATGCCCCCAGGTCGAGGTCGGCGAGGACAACCCTCTTGCCGGCCTGGCCCAGGGCCACCGAAAGGTTGGCCGCCACCAGGGACTTGCCGACCCCGCCCTTGCCGCTTGCGATGGGTAGTATTCGCACCCTAGCCCTCCACGTCCTCGATGTCTGCGGGCCCCCGGGGTCCCAGGCCTTCTTCTGGGGCATCCTGGCTCCCGGAGACCCCCTGGAAGAAGGGGCCCGAGCCGAGGAGGACCAGGAAGCCAAACAGGTCAACGGCCAAGCAAAGGATCGTCGCCGTCCCGCCCACCCTGCCCCGGAGGACCTGGGCCTGGGGACCGCCCAGGAGGGCTATGAGGAGGGGAACAAAGGTCGCAAGGGAGAGGAGCTTGCCCAGGAACAGGAGGGGCCGGTAGGCGTCATACCTGGGCCTATCCAGCCACAGGAAAAAAAAAGCCACCGCGAAAAGCAGCTGGGCCGAGGAGGCGTAGCGAAAAAAAGGCGCAAGGCCCCCTCCCCCATGAAGGCCGCCCAGGGCGTCCGCAAGGAAGGAAAGGGCGAAAAAGCGGACGGATTCTGCGGCCGAGGCGGCCAGGAAGAGGGGTTTTCGCTGCATACTACTGGCGCAAAGTGTACTTTCGAGCCCCGGGGCCGTCAAGATAGGCGAGGAGTTGACAGGAACGGGGCCGCACCGGGATAGTGGATTACCATGATTAAAGGCCCCTTCCAGAAACACAAGCTCGCATGGAGCGCCGTCCTCGTCGTGATGGCCCTCTTCTCCGCGGTCTCGATCTCTGCACCCAAGGCCTTTGCCGAGGGCCAGGCCAGCTCAGACCAGGACATGAGGCGGTATTTCCAGATCATAGAGAGCGCCTACCAGTTTATCGTCCAAAACTATGTGGACGAGGTGGACGCGAAAAAGCTCTATCAGGGGGCCATGAAGGGCATGATGGAAGCCCTGGGGGATCCCTACTCGGTCTTCCTGGACGATGCCTCCTGGAATTACCTCAATGACACGACCGTCGTGGGCAAGTTCGGGGGCATAGGCCTCTCGATAGCCAAGCAGGCCATCCCCGCCAAGGCCGCCCCGGATACACCCTCCTATGTAGAGGTCTTTTCGGTCTTTGACGGCACCCCGGGCTGGAAGGCCGGCTTCAAGCCCGGCGACCTGATCACCAAGATCGAAGGCGAGACCACGGCCCCCCTCGTCATCAGCGAGGCCCAGGCCAAGCTCCGGGGCGAGCCCGGCACCAAGGTCACCATGACTATCCGGCGGGGAGAAGCGGAGTTTGACGTGACCGTCATCCGCGCCGTGATCGAGATCCCCACGGTCAAGAGCGGCCTCATCCCCACAGCCAAGGGCAATGTCGCCTATCTGCGGATCATGGAGTTCTCCCCCTCGACCTTCCCCAGGGTCAAGGACGCCATCAAGACCTTTGACGCCGGCACCTATCGGGCCCTGGTGATAGACCTCCGCTCCAACCCGGGTGGACTCCTCCAGTCCGCCACCCAGATAGCCGACCTCTTCCTCGACTCGGGCGTCATTGTCTCCACCAAGGGCCGGAGCGACTACGAGAACTCCGTGGTCAACGCCCGGGCCGACCTCGCGGTCCCCAAGGACAAGCCCATCGTTGTCCTGATCAACAAGGGCTCGGCCTCGGCGGCGGAGATCCTCGCGGGGGCCCTCAAGGACCAGAAGCGGGCCTACCTCGTGGGAGAGAACTCCTACGGCAAGGGCTCGGTCCAGCAGATCATCCCCGTGGACGAGACGGGCTTTAAGCTCACCATGGCCCGCTACTACACCCCCAGCGACGAGAACATCGACAAGACCGGCATCCCTCCCGACCTGGTGTCCCCCGACCTGGAGCTGAGCGAGGCCGCTACCCTGGCCCTCCAGGCCCTGGCCAACGAGGCTTCCATCGAGGCCTGGGCCAAGGCCAACCCGGCCGCCACGGTGGCCGACCGGAACGCCTATGCCGCCAAGCTCAAGGTCGCCTATCCTGCCCTCGAGGAAAGCCTCCTCCGCCGCCTCGTGCGGGACGAGCTGGCCCGGACCTCCACGCCTCCGGCCTTTGACCTCGAATTCGACACCATGCTCGCCGACGCCCTCAAGGTCCTGGATTCCCCGGACTTCCCGGCCAAGGTCGCGGCTACCAAGACGGTCAAGGAGCTTGTGGCGGACAAGAAGGCCGCCCTCCCCGCGGCCCCGGCCACAAAGAAGAAATAGAAGCGAGAGGAAAAAACCACGGAGACACGGAGGCACGGAGAGATATCCAAGATATTCGGATATCCAAGATATTTGGGCTGGGAAAGACGATTCCCGAGTATTTGGGCTAGCCTTTTCATTTCTCTCTTTCGGACTCTCTTCTCCGTGCCTGCGCCAAGCCCGAAGGCTTGGCGATGCCTCCGTGGTAAATTCTCTATTAGAGCAGATAGATGAGACAGTTTGTCCTGCCCGAGGACTGGCCGGGATCCGGGGACTGCAGGGTGGAGGGCGGCCAGGCCCGCTACCTCCTCCGGGTCCTCCGCCTGGCCGTGGGGGACAGCTTTGCCGGCCTTGACCCGGCGGGCCAGAGGCGGGATTGCCGTGTCCTCGAGGTGGGCAAGGACAGCCTAGTGCTTGCTGTCTCCCCTCCCCTGGAGGGCCCCGGCCCCCTTGCCCTGGAGGATACCCATGGCTCCCGGAATAGGTCCCGGCTCCAGCCCAAGCAGGATGCGAGGATTGGGGAAGCCGGGCCCGCCGAGCCAGGACTAGGCCTCGGCCGCATCCCCATCCCCCGGATTGTCCTCATCCAGGCCCTGGCCAAGGGTCCTGCGATGGACCTTGTGGTCCGGCAGGCCGCCGAGGCCGGTGTTGCCCGGATCATACCCTTTGCGGCCCGACGCTCGGTCCCCCGGGCCGAGGAGGGTGGGGGCCGGAGGGAGCGCTGGGAGCGGATAGTCCGGGAAGGCCTCCAGCAATCCGGCTCGGGCGTCGCCACCAAGGTGGAGGATATAGCCAGGGCCGAGGACCTGGAGACTGTCCTAGGTCCCCAGTGGCCGGGCCAGGTCCGCCTCCTCCTCCATGAGGCGCCTCTTGCGCAGACGGGCCTCCACGGGTATCTTGCTGATGCGCCAGAAGAGATAGTCCTTAGTGTCGGCCCCGAAGGTGGCTTCGGACCTGACGAGATCGGCATCTTCGAAGCGGCCGGTTTCCGGCCCCTTCTGCTTCCCGGCGCCATCCTGCGGGCCGAAACCGCCGCCCTTTTCGCGGTCGCCTCGGTCGAGATCATCCTCTCGGAGCGCTCGTCATGGATCCCCTCAAAATGAACCGCGTTTCCGTCCTCGGCGTGCCCGTGGACATCCTGCCGGAAGACCAGATCGAAGACCTCGTGGCCTCCTTCGAGGATGGCAAGAACCACCAGATCGTCCTCCTCAGCCTGTGGGACCTCATGAGGGCCCGGCGCAATGTCGAGTACCGGACCATGGTGGCCGGGGCCAGCCTCGTCCTCCCCATCTCCCTGTCCATTGTCCGGGGCGCCCGTTTCCTCAAGCGCCGGGAGCCCGTCCGCTACATGCCCTTTGACTTCGCCGTCAAGGTCCTGGGGATCCTCGAGCGCAAGGGCAAGTCGGTCTACCTCCTGGGGGCCAACCGAACCCGGGTCCAAAAGGCCGAGACGAACATAAAGACCACCTTCCCGGGGCTGCGCGTTGTCGGCCGCTATGCCGGCCGCTACCCCAAGGCTGTGGAGACCGCGATTATCGAGGCGGTCCGCAAGGCCACCCCGAGCCTCCTCCTCGTGGGCTCCGGCGTCCCCGGCCGGGAGCGGTGGATCCCCCGCAACCTCCCCCGCTTTAACTC
>JAKPBN010000360.1 GCA_029778945.1 Spirochaetota bacterium | reverse complement strand
AGGGTCCGGATCTCATCCTTGGTCTTTTCAAGGTACCGGGCGTTCTCTATGGCTATCCCCGCCTGGACGGCAAAGAGCTCGAGCCATTGGAGATCGTCCTGGGTAAAATACTTCTTGTCCTTCTTGTTGATGATCTCTATAAGGCCGACCGTCTCATCCCTCACCCTCATGGGCACCGCGAGGATGGAGTGGTTGGCATAGCCAATGCTTTTGGAGATCTCAGAAAAGAAGCGGTTGTCCGTCTCCACGTCGTTCACTATCAGGGACTGTCCGTGGAGGGCGACCCAACCGGCGATGCCTTCGCCGGCATTGAGGGTAAAATTTTTAACCTCGGGCCCTTTCGGGCCCAAGGCTATCGCAAAGTGGAGTTTTCCTGATTCTTTGTCCCTCAGGATGAGGGAGGAGGACTCCCCTTCCGCCAGCCTGGTGGCCGACGAAAGGATCTGCGTCAGCAAGGAAGTACCGTCCCCGTAGTTCGAGTTTATGAGAGCGCTGACTTCAATTAGCGTCCCGAACTTGACGGGGTCGATATTCCCGAGCATGACGGATTAGGAGTTCTTCTTCGAACCGTCCTTCTCCTTGAGAAGGTCGCCGAGGGTATAGCCCTCTGCCTGGTCGTCCTGCATGAAGCGGGAGATCTCCTCCCTCTGCTGGCGCCTGACGAGGTCACGGATCGAGAGGCCGAGCTTCTGCCTTTCGGGGCTGAGCTCGACGACCAGGGCCCGAACGGTCTGGCCCACGGCGAAGCGCTTGAGGGCGTCGTCGTAGAGCTCGTCCTTGTTCTCCGAGAGGTCCTGCTTCTTGATCAGGCCCTCGATATCGCCCTGGACCTTGAGGAACACCCCAAAGTCCGTGACCGAGGAGACCACGCCGTCCACGGTGGAGCCGAGGCGGAAGGCCTTGGCGAAGGAATGCCAGGGATCCTCGGAGAGCTGCTTCATGCCAAGGCGGATGTTCCGGTCCTCGGGATCGCTTTCGATGACCATGACCTCGATCTCCTGCCCGACCTCAAGCTCCCCGGTGGGGCTCTTGACGTGCTTGGTCCAGGAGATGTCGTCCACATGGAGGAAGCCGTCGATGCCTTCCTCGAGCTCCACAAAGGCCCCGGCGGTGGTGAGCTTCACGACCTTGCGGGTGAGGCGCATGCCCATGGGGTACTTCTCGGAGACCTGGTCCCAGGGGTTGTCCTGGACCTGCTTGAGTCCCAGGGAAACCTTGCCGGCCTGGAGGTCGTAGTTGAGGATCATGCAGTCGACTTCGGTGTCGACGTTGAGCATCTCCTCGGGCTTGCGGATCTTGCGGACCCAGCTGAATTCGGAGATGTGGGCCAGGCCCTCGATCCCCTCCTCAAGCTCGATAAAGGCGCCATAATCGGTGAGCTTGGTCACCTTGCCGTGGACGACGTCGCCCACGTGGTAGCGCTCCTCGAAGGTCGACCAGGGATCGGCCGCGAAGTGCTTGAGGGAGAGGTTGATGCGCCTCTCCTCGGGCTCCATGCGGATGACCTTGAGGTCGATCTCCTGGCCCTTCTTGACGAAGTCCTTGGGCCGGGTCACGTGCCCCCAGCTCATGTCGTTGATATGGAGGAGGCCATCAAAGCCGCCGAGGTCGATAAAGGCCCCAAAGCTGGTAAAGCTCTTGACCACGCCCTTGACGGAATCCCCGATCTGGGTCTTTCCGAAGAACTCGTCCCGGCGCTTCTCGATATCCTCTTCCATCCACTTGCGGCGGTTGAGGACGATATTGACCTTTCGGTCAGAATAGAGACGCTCGAGATAAAAGCTGGTCTTGAGATTGAGGAGTTCCTCGCCCTTCTCTATGCGCTGAATGTCAGCCTTGGAGGCGGGGAGAAATCCGCGCAGCCCGTGACCGAGGTTAACCTCGAAGCCGCCCTTGATTTCCTTGTCGATCGTGCCTTCGATGGGAAGGTGATCCTTGAAGGCGTTGGAGACAAGCCTCCAATACACCTTCTCATCGGCTCTTTTCTTGGAGACGACAATCTCGCCGTTCCGCGCTTCCTTTTTGACCAGGATGACGCTGACGATCTCGCCGACCTTGGGGATAGCCTCGCCGAACTCGGCTACCGGTATCTTGCCCTCGGACTTGTAGCCGACATCGATAAAGACGAAGTCGTTCGTGAGCTGGATGACGTGACCTTCGACAAGGTCACCTTCCTCAAGCCCATCCAAGCTCTTGAGGTACTGTTCCTGCAATTGTGTCTGGATGTCATCCCGCTGGAGGTTGGGAGAATCCGTCGCCACTTCCTTGATGCCCATGGTGTTCCCTTAATGGAGAATTTTCCCGTATACTTTGTCATAAACTTCTTCTATGGTCAAGTCCGAGCTATCCAAATAACAGGCGTCGGGCGCGATTTTGAGGGCCCCCACGGATTTTGTCCTATCAATAGTGTCCCGCATCTCGATATTGGCCCGGATTTCCTCCAGGGAGCTTCCCGAGCAGCCTTCGTCGCACCGGCGCCTGGCCCGGGCATCGGCGGAGGCGTCGAGGAAGAACTTGTAGTCCGCGTCAGGAAATACGACGGTGGTCATGTCCCGGCCCTCGACCACGGCGTTGGAGTTCCCCGCGATAGCCCTGACATGGCGGTTGACGATATCCCGGATCTCCGGAATGGCCGAGAGCTGGGCGACCTTGGCATCCACCGGGCCGGTGTGGAGGAGGTCGTCCACGTCCCGGCCTTCGAGGAAGAGGCGCTTGCCCCGATACTCGATTTTGGCCTTTCCTGAGGCCGCCAGCAGCTCGGCCTTGGCCTCGAGGGCAAGGCCCTGCTCGAGAGCGAGGAGGGTCAGGGCGCGGTAGATGTTCCCGGAGTTGACATAGGTATAGCCCAGGCCCTCCGCAAGCATGCGGGCAATCGTGCTCTTGCCCGATCCGGCCGGGCCGTCGATGGCGATGGTCATGGAAGATTCCTCCCTAGCTGGCAGAGTTGGCGTTTCTGGAAAGGGCCTGGAGAGCCTCTATCTCCGAAGGAGTCAAGGGACGGTACTTCCCCGGGGCTAGCTTGTCCAAGCCCAGAGGGCCGATCCTGACCCGGCAAAGGGAAAGGGCCCGGATGCCATAATGGGCCAGGACCCGGCGTATCTCCCGATTCTTGCCCTCCACGAGGACAATGCTCGCCTCCCGCTCTCCGAGGCGCTCGAGCCGGCTGGCCTTGTAGAGCACCCCCTCGACCTCGATTCCCCGGCGGAATTCCCGGAAAAACTCCGGAGGAAGGATATCGTCGCTGCGGACTACGTATTCCTTCTCGATCCCGCAGGAGGGATGGGAGAGGCGGCGGGCGAGCTCCCCATCGTTTGTGAACAGCAGGAGCCCCGAGGACCACTGGTCGAGGCGGCCCACATTGTAGACCCGCTCCGTGACCGCCTCCCCCAGGAGGTCGACCGCAAGCTTCCGGCCCTGGGGATCGGCCATGGTGGAGAGATAGCCCTCGGGCTTGTTGAGAAGGAGGTAGACCTTGCGCTCCTCGAGGCTGAGGATCTTGCCATCCAGGCTTACCTCGTCTCCGGGATAGGCCTTGGAGCCGAGCTCGGTGACAAGCTCGCCGTTTACGGCCACCCTGCCTGAAAGGATAAGGCCCTCGGCCTGGCGCCTCGAGGCTACCCCAGAGCGGGCCAGGTAGAGCTGGAGCCTCAGGCCCTCGGGGTCAGGGATGGGATCCCTCCTCAGCGGGGAGGGCCTGGGCGGCCGGGATCTCGGCTTGGGTAGCGATTTCCGGGGTGGGAGCCTCGGGCACCGGGTCCTTGGGATCCTCTTCGGGGGCGGCCAGGGAGGAATCGAGGCCGGCCTCGATGGGCTGGGGCCGAGGGGCCTGGGCCTCCTCCTCCTCATCAAAGCGCCCCCGCTCAAGGTCATCGAGCTTGGGCAGGTCAGCGATGGACCCAAGGCGGAAGTATTTGAGGAAGTCCCGGGTGGTGCCGTACTGGACGGGGCGGCCGGGGGCGTCCTTCTTGCCGACTTCCTTGATAAAGCCCTTCTCTAGGAGGAAGCGCACCATGCCATCCGCGGAGACGCCACGGATAGCCTCGACCTCGGGGCGGGTGATGGGTTGGGAATAGGCGATGATCGAGAGGGTTTCCAGGGCCGCCCGGGAGAGGCGGGAGTCGGACTTGCGCCCATAGCGGTCCTTGAGGGCTTCCCAGAATTCCAGCTTGGGGGCCAGGATCCAGCCACCCCCGGAACGGATGGGCTCAAGGCCGTGGTGGGGGCCGTCCCGATAGACCTCCACGAGGAGCTCCAAGGCCTTTTCCACAACGTCGATGCCCAGGCCCGAGGCCCTGGAGAGGGCGGCCTCATCCATGGGCTCGGATTCCAGAAAAAGGACAGTCTCCAGGAGGGCAGCCTCCTTCTCAAGCCGGATTTCCATAGCCTTAGCCCTCCGTCCCGACGCCGGCGGAAGTCTCCACCTGGGCCATGTCGTCTGCCGCGGCCTCGGGCCTGCGGCGTATCTGGATGTCTCCAAAGAGACGATGCTGGAAAATCGCGATCAGGCGGAATTTCACCGCCTCAAGGATAGCCAGGAAGGCGCAGACCACATCCAGGGTGGACCGGGGCCGAGTCACCAGCTCGGTGAAGGAGAAGGACTCCCGGGTATCCAGGAACTCGTTGATCAGGGTGATCTTCTCGTTGATGGACACTTCCTCGTAGAGGTCCATCACCCGCTCGGAGCTGATGTTGGAGACCAGGGAGGAAAAGGACTTGAGGAGGTCCCAGACGTCTATCTCCTCCCAGAGCCTTTCTTCCTCGGCGAAAGGCAGGGGTCTTTGCATCTTCTTGCGCTCGATGGCCCACTCGACCTCGAGCTCCTTTTTTTCCATGAGCTCCGAAAGCTTTTTGTAGCGCTGGTATTCGATAAGCTTTTCGATGAGCTCCCGGCGGGGATCCTCGAGCTCGTCGTCGAGGTCCACTTCGATCGGGAGGAGCATCCGGGACTTGATGTAGAGGAGGGTGGCCGCCATGGCATAGAATTCCGTGAGGTCGTCGAGGCTGATGTC
>JAKPBN010000448.1 GCA_029778945.1 Spirochaetota bacterium | reverse complement strand
CTGGATGAGGCTGCCGTCCTGGGCGTGGAAATCCTGGAGAAAGGGGATGGCATGCACCGAGGCGAAGAGGCCCTTCCAGAGCAAGGCCTGGTAGCCCAGGCCCAGGCCAAAGGCCCGTATATAGCCGGGATAGTCCTGGGAAGGGGACTCGAAGGCCGGGTCCCACATGGGTATGCCCAGGGGGGCCCCGTATCTCCAGGTTATGCCATCGAGAAAGAGCGTGCTCCGCTCGTCCAGCCGGTAGCCTAGGCATAGTTGGTAGAAATCCGGGGAGTCCGGCCCCAGGTTGGCGAGCATCCAGGGGGAGGTCTCGACGAGGCAGCGGGGGCCTGGGTTCACAGCCCCCTGGGCGACGGCCGCGAGACCGCAGGCCATATAGATCGCCAAAAGGGATCCCAACAATCTTATCCGGTATCTAGGGTTCATAGCTTCCTCCCTCCATGACCTGGATAGGATAGGAAGGCGCTACGGATATTGCATTGACCTAAGTCAAGATCGTTCGAGAATCACCATACGAATAGAATATTGGAACCTAGCAATAATTAGCCACAGAGACACAGGGCTAAGAGGCCTGGTTCGAAGGGGGAGAGGGATAGGGAATATTAATGATAATAAATAGTATTTAATATTCGCTTTCGGTGGCCAAGCTATCTCCGGCCGAAGCAAACCCTTTCTCATCCCTTGACCTATTCATATTGACCAATCTTCGGATTGTCCAGGGTTTGCCTCTTCCCTCCGTGCCTACGCGCCGAAGCTAAGCCTTCGGCTCCGTGTCTAAAGCTCCGCCTTCGGCACCGTGGCGAATTAGCATTGGGTTCTTCTCTTTCTCCGCTTTGGCATGATAGTCTGAGTATGGAGGACATCCATGCTCAGCCCTGTCACTAAAAAACAGAACAACTCCCGCCACTGCTTTGTCTGTGGCCTTGAGAACGATTTTGGCCTCCACGCCTCTTTCTATGAGACCGAGTCCGGTGACCTGGTGGCCACGGTCCATCCCAAGAATGGCCACCAGAGCTATCCCGGGAGGATGCACGGCGGCGTGATCGCCGCCCTCCTGGACGAGACCATTGGCCGGGCCATAGCCATAGGCCGGGACGACCAGGTCTGGGGCGTGACTATCGAGCTCACCACGAAATACCGCAAGCCCGTGCCCCTCGATGGGGGCTTTAAGGTTGTGGGCCGGGTCACAAAGGAAGGGGGGCGGATCTTCGAGGGCTCAGGGGAGATTATCCTCGCCGATGGCAGCGTGGCCGTGGAGGCCTCGGGGCGCTACATGAAGGTGCCCATCGACAAGATCACTGACATGGACTTTGCCGCCGAGGACTGGTTCCTGAGGGAAGACACCTCGGACCCCAAGGCCCTCGACCTGCCCGAGCGCGCCTCCGGGGTCTAGGCCCGGGGCTTCTTGGGCTTGGGAAGAGGCAGGGCGGCGGCCGTGGCCCTCACCAGGGCCAGGAGGATCTCGCGGTCCTCGAGTTCGGCCTCGAGGAGGAACCAGGGCCTGGCGCCCTGGAAGGGGGCCTCCTCCTGGACTTGGCC
>JAKPBN010000439.1 GCA_029778945.1 Spirochaetota bacterium | reverse complement strand
CATGGGAGGAGGGGCCACGTCGTAGGCCCGGCGCCAGAGCTTGACCTGGGCTTCCCCATGGAGGGCCGCGGTCTGGGCCTTGTCCAGGCCCTGGAGGGCGCCATAGTGGCGCTCATTGAGCCTCCAGGACTTTCTGACCTCGATCCAGCTTAGGCCCATCTCCTCGAGGACGAGGTTTAGGGTCCGGTTAGCCCGGGTGAGCACGGAGCAGAAGGCCAGGTCAAAATCCAGGCTCTCGGCCTTGAGGAGGCGGCCCCCGGCCCGGGCCTCCTCGACCCCCTTGGCGGAGAGATCCACATCCTCCCAGCCGGTAAAGCGATTTTCCATGTTCCAGACACTCTCTCCGTGGCGGAGAAGGACGAGCTTGTACATGCCCTAATTATAGACATGGCCTGGGATTTTCCAAGGCGAGAATCCGGCCAAGGTTGACATTCCCAAGGCCGACCGAAATAATGCCCTCATCCCCCAGGAAGCCCTCCCCCCCGAGGATACCATGAAGAAAAATTCACCCGTCCTTTTCGTCCTGCTGGCCCTTGGAGCCTTGTCTAGGCTCTCGGCCCAAAGCCTCGATGTGACAAGCCTCAAGCCCGGGGACAAGCCCGAGGCTATCCTCACTATGGCCAAGCCGGGCAGGATTTCCATCATCGCGACGTCTCCCCTCGGGCTGGCCTTTAGCCTTCATGACAGGCTGGAGGGCCAGCTTTACCGGGCCGGATCCTCGGGGCAGAGCGACGGCAGGATAGACGCAAGCCTCGATCCGGGCCAATACAAGCTCCGGCTTGAGAATCTGCGGGCCGCTGGCGGGGATGTGGCCCTCCAGGTGAGGACCTATGCGGAGAAAAATGGCGATAGGCCGGGAGCCTGGCCCCGCCTGGCCGAGGGACAGACCCAGGGCACAAGCCTTTCGGACCTCGAATCGGCCTCCTATTGGCTGGAGCTTAGGGAGGACGGCCCCCTTGAGGTCGAGGCCCTGGGCCGCAATCTCTCCCTCCTGGAAGTCTGGAGGGAGGGCCAGTATATCGTAGGCTCTTGGAAGCCCCGGGAAGAGGTCCAGGGGGAGACCGGCAAGCCCATGGGCTGGGCCTGCGCCTCCAAGGTCCTCAAGGCAGGATCCTACCTCATCAAGGTCTACGGGGGTCCGCAAAGGGCCTGGGCCAAGGAGGATGGCAGCCATCCCCTCTATATCCGCTCGGGCTTCCTGCGCCTGCCCCTGGGGGGCCGCATGGACCTGAGGCTCTCCCCCTTTGGCCGGGACTTTGTCCTCGTCGAGGGCCTGAGGGGGGCAAGCCTTGGCCGCAATGACAAGGTGGACACGAGGCTGGCCGCGGGCAGCTACAACCCCGGCGGAGACCGCCTGTCCACGAGCGACAGCGACTCGATCAATCCGCGGTCGGCCTTGCCCTGGTGCATGGTCGACCTCCCCCGGGGCCAGGCCTTGGTGACCGTGAAGGGACAGCCTGGAGACATCCTCCGCCTCGACGCCTGGGCGAGCCAGGGCAACGCGAGCTACGAGGCTCCCCGCACGGGAAGCGGTGGCCTTTTGACAATCCTCGCCCCCCGCACAGGAAACGCGGAGCTTGAGCCCACAGGCCTTGTCTATCGCTGGCAGCCCGTCTCGGGAGGCGGCCGCCGGGCGGAGATCGTCCGGGACTTTTGCGCCCCCCTCTCGGGCCGGGATGTCTTGAGAAGAAGGGCCAACCTCCTGGGGACCACAAGCCTCACGATGTACCTTCGGGTCGACGAGGCGGCGAGCTATCGGATAGCGGAAAAAACGGGCCTGGGCCAGGCCAGGGCGGTCTATACGATCAGCCCCCTGGACGCAGGCCTTGCCCAGGGCCGCCAAAGCTACGAGGCCGGTCCGGACAAATCCTCCGTCAGCCTGACCAAGGGCTATCACCTCCTAAGGATCCAGGCCAAGGAGCTGGGGGTCCTCGACTTTGTGATCCTCCGGGATGGCCTTGGCCAGACCGGCCGGGAGGAACTTGGCTCCGAGCCGAGCCCGGCCCGGACTTCCCTCTCCTGGGCCCTCACGGCCTCGGAGCTGTCCTCGGGCATAAACATCCTGACGGGCCAGCGAGGAACAAGCCCCACGGGCAGCGATTTTAGGCCCTTCCCCCTGGCGATCCCCGGGGGCCTGGACCTCGAGCTTGGGCCCAAGGAGGAGCTGAGGCTTCCCATAAATCCGGCTAGGTCCGGCACCGTGGGCGATCTTTCAAGCCAGATAGGCTTTTCCACCGAGGCGGGCAAGCTGGCCCAGGGAGGAGGCCTCAAGGCCGGGCCAAGGGACCTCACCGTCTCCAATCCCGGCCAGACGATAGCCAGGGCTAGCCTGGGCCTTCAGGAGGATCTCTCCGACCTAGGCGAGGGCCGGGTCACGGACTTTGCCTCCGGCCTTCCCCTCCTGGCTCCGGGCCAGACCCTCTGGCGGGACTTCCAGCGCAATGAAAGCCTCTTCGCGGCCTTTGAGGTCCGGCAGGGCTCGGTCTACGCCCTGGAGAGCCAGGGCAGGCTCGCCACCTCCCTTATCCTGCGGAGCGCCGCCCGGGAGAGGATCCGGGACGCCAAGGCCAATGGCTACGGGCGCAACGCCTCGATAAGGACCTACCTGGGCCCGGGGCGCTATTATCTTGAGCTCAAGGCCGAGGGAAAATCCGCCGGGCGGGCGGGCTTGAGGCTCACCGCCGTGCCGGCGGCCGCGGCCGCGGCCGGAACCGCCGGCCTCGAGCTGGCGCCCGGGGTTGTGGACAGCCGCAGGCTCCCCGCAGACTCGATGCTGCGTTATGCGATTTCCCTTCCTGCGGAGGCGAGGGTCCGGCTTTCCTCCATAGGGATAGGCTCAGGCTATGGGATCCGCCTGGAGGACGCCGAGGGCTTCCCCTTGTTTACAGGCTCCGGGGAGGCCAGCCTCCTCCTGGGCCCGGGCTCCTACGCCTTCTATTCCCTGCCCCTCTCCATCGAGACGAGGAGGGTCAGCTCGATGGCGATCCTGCCCGAGGCCAGCCCCGTCCTCCAGGGCCCGGGCCCGCGCCGCCTCGAGCCCAACCGCCGGGTCCAGGCCCTCTGGCTCGAGGGCCCAGAAGCCGACCGATATGCCCTGACAATCCCGGCGGACCTGCATGCCAGGCTTTCCCTTCCCAAGGGCTTTGTGGCCAGCCTCGAGGGCCCAGGTCCAAGACAGGCCCTGGCCGAGGGGGAGCAGGAACTTGAGCTCAAGGCCGGGGACTATGTCCTTTCCCTGAGGCCCAAGGAAAAGGCCAGCCAGCTCTCCTATTCCCTACTCCTCTCCACGGCCGTCCTGGCCCCGGGAATCCCCCAGAGCCTGGGCATCGAGACCGGCCGCCGGGCCGAGCTCACCCTGTCCCTTCCCCGGGAGGGTTTTTACGAGATCTGGAGCCAAGGCCAGAACGACCTGGCCGCCGACCTCGTCTCCGGCTCGGGCCAGGTCCTGGCCTCATCGGATGACAATGGGGCGGACTGGAACTTCGACATAGCCCAGGCCCTGCCGGCGGGCTACTATACCCTGAGGCTGCGCTCCCTGGCCGGAGGCGGCAAGACCTCGGAATTCCGGCTCGAGGAGCGCAAGCCCCGCCAGGGCAAGGCCCTCGCTGTAGGCGGAACCGCAAGCCTGGCCCTCGACCGGGATGGGGCGATCCTAGGCCTCGACAAAGACCTCCCGGAGGGACTCTATGTGATCGAGGCGAGCGGAGGCCGGGCTGACCTGCGCCTCTACCGGGGCAAGGATCTCCTGGCCCTGGCCGAGGGCAGGATCGCCATCCCCCTGCGAAAGGGCGGCGACCTGAGCCTCTATGTGACAAGCCCGAGCCCGGTCCAGGCGGGTCTGGCCCTGCGAAGGCTGACGGAAAAAAAGCCCGGCAGCCTAGCCACTGAATTGGTCCTCGAAGCCGGAGAGGCCCTCAAGGTCCTCAATGGAGAGGGCCTTTCCAGCCTGGCCACCGAGGGGAGGATCCTCGCCTCCCCCGGCCTCGACATGCCCTGCGAGGATCCGGGCCGGGAAGCCTTTTCCGTCAAGGCCGAGGGGGGCTGGCTCTGGTCCCCGGAGACGAGTACAAGGCTCCTCCCCTTGAGCCTGGCGGCCGGTGACAGCGGGGCCCTCAGCCTGGCCGGCCAAGACCAGGGAAGTTATCTGGCCTCGGCCAAGGATGAGGTCCTCCTCCTCAAGGCCGATACCCGGGGAGGGTTCAGGGCGGGCATCTCGGCGAACGGAGCCAACAACCCCGCCGCCCCGTCCAGGGATTGGTGGGCCAGCCAGGCCTGGTCCCAGGGTAGCCTCGCCCTCCTCCCCCCCGGGGCCTGGAAGGCCAGGCTCTGGGACGGCGAGCCAAGCCCGGACGTTAGCCGGCGCCTGGGCTATAGCCTTGAGGCCTATCCCCTGGAAACCCCGACGAGCCTCCAGGCCGGAGCCCGCAAAACCCTAGCCCTGGGTCCCGGAAAGGCCCTGGCCCTTGAAGTCCCAGTCTGCAGGCTCGACCTCCTCCTGGGAGAAGACCTGGTGATCGCGGCCTGGAAGGAAGGCAAGGCCCTGGGGGGCTGCAATTCCCTGGATGGGCGCCTAGCCCGGAAGCTCGACCTTCCGGCCTCTACCCTCTATGTCATCAACACGGGCAGGACCGAGTCCCGGTTCCGCCTGGAGCTTTTGCCCCAGCTTCCGGCCCTAGCCGTGGACAGGGACCGCGCCTGGGAAGGCCGATCCATCGGGCCCGAGGGCCTCGAACTCCAAATCAATGCCCAGGCCGGAGACGTACTTTGTGTCACTGGCAGAGTCGAGGGCATGGATTTCCTGGGCAACGATGGCAGCTATCGCCGCCTTGAGGCCGGGACCGGCCTCTGGCAGGCCCTTTCCGCCGTGGCGGGCCGCCTAGTCCTGGGCCCGAGCCAGGGCCTCGTGCGGGTATGGCTTGCCAAGCCAGGCCAGGAGATGCAGGGCCTCACCGAGGACCAGGCCCAGGCTGGGCTTACCCAAGGCCTGGCAGAGCTGAAGGGCATCGCCGCCCTCTCGACAAAGGCCCAGGCTTTTAGGCTCAGCCTCTCGGCGCCGGGCTTTGTCGATCTTTCCGCCCCCGGCCCGGGGGTCCTCGCGATCTCCGGCAAGGGCCTGGAAACCCGGGCTAGCCTGGGCACCGACGGTGGGGATATCCACCTCTTTGCCTGGCTGCCCGCCGGGGACTATCGGGTCTGGCAAAGGCCGGGCAGGGACAGCCCCGGTAGCGGCTGGCTCAGGGCCACCAAGGTCGAGGCCGGAAAGATAGGCTCTGCGGAGGACAGGCCCGGCGGCCTGATCGCCGCCCAGGAATTCCAGGCCTGGTCCTTCAAGGTCCAGGACGAGGGCCTCGTGGGCCTGGGCCTAAAGGCCGACAAAGACGGCCTGGGCCTCCTCCTCTACGACGGCAAGCAGGGTCTCGTGGCCTCGGGGACCCTTATCCTCGAATACCTGGAGCCCGGGGACTACCTGGCCGTGGTCAGGGGCTTGCCTGAGGAAACCTCCGAATACCGCCTTGTCGTGGAAGGGGTTTTTGGAAGCCGCAACGGCGTGCCCCAGGACGTGATCGAGGCCTACCGCAAGGCCGGAGGAAGGCCCAGCCCTTCCATAGGGGTGCCCCTCCACGGAAAGGGAGCCCGGCTCCAGCTCGATGCCGGAGAAGAGCCGCCACCGGACGGTATGGATGGCGAGTACGAGGGCGATGGCGACTACCGGGACTATGGCGATGAAGGGGAGACCCTGAGCGAGGGAGAATGATGAAACACACAATTGGCAATTCCGGCCCCGGACGGGCTTCCCGGCTCCTCATCGCCATGCTCCTCGTGGCGGCCTCCCTCCAGGGTCTCTGGGCCCAGACTGGGGCCCCTGGCGCGGCAACAGGCCAAAGGCTCATGCCCGAGCGCTACCTCCGGGAATACGATCCGGTCACCCTCTTCTTTGACCGCGACCGGGGGCCCGTGAACGGCGGCCCCGGGGACGACGCCCAGGCCATCCTCTCCATCCAGCCCAGCCAGCCCGGAGAATACCGCTGGCTTGACGCCAGGACCCTGCAGTTCCTCCCCGCCGAGGCCTGGCCGGCCCTGCGCACGTTTACCTTCAAGGGTGAGGCCGGGACCTGGACCCGCTCGACCCTGATGGCCCCGCCCACAAGCCTCAACCCCCAGGCCGGCTCGGCCAACCTCAAGGGCATCGAAGGCCTCAACCTGACCTTTCCGACCCCCCTGGCGGTGGCGGACCTAGCCGAGATGGTCAGCCTCGAGGTGAGGGCCCTGCCCGGCCTGGGATCCCAGGACGCGGTGAGGCTCACCAAGCGGGACTTCTCCATCAAGGAGATAGACCGGAGCGACCGGAAGTCCCCGGCCCAGTATCGCCTAACCTTAGCCAAGCCCATCGGGGATGGCAAGGCCGTGACCCTCTCTTTGAGGCTTTCCCTGGACTCGGGGATCCCCGGGGCCGTGGCCAGCTACACTTGGTCCACCCGGACAGACTTCCGCCTCCTTTCCTTTGGCTCGGGCCGCTCGGCCTACCCGGTCTCGTCCTCGGGCTCCAACTACCCGGCGGACCAGGCTATCGGCCTGGGCTCGTCCCCGGCGCCGCTCTTCCTGGAATTCTCCGAGCCCCCCGAGTCCGGGACCTCCCTCTCGGTCCTGCGCTCGATGGTGTCCTTCGAGCCTGCGGTCAAGAACCTGCGATTTGAGTTCTCAGGCTCCCGCATCCTCCTCCAGTTTGACCGGGACGCGGACACGGACTACCGCCTCAAGGTCGAGCCGGGAGCCTTGCGATCGGCCTCGGGCCGCAGCCTCTCGGCCTTTGCCCCTTCGTCGTTCCACTTCTGGTTCAAGGGCCTCACCCCCTACGTCCAGTGGTCGGCGGGCCAGGCTATCCTCGAGCGGGACGGGCCCAAAGCCTTTCCCATGCAGGCCCGGGGAGTGGACAAGGTCGATCTGCGCCTCTACCACATCGATCCCCTGGATCCGAACTACTGGCCCTTCCCCGAGGGGGAGGTCAAGGTGAGCGAGTCCGCCCCGCCGCCCATGCCCGGGGAGGAGCCGCTCAGGGGCTCGAACCTGGCCTCCCAGCTCCGCCTCCTGGGGAGCCCTGACTTCTCCGGAATCGTGGACTTGCCCACCCGGGAAAAGGGAGGGGCCGCGAGCTTTGGCCTCGACCTGGGGCCGATCCTGGCCCGCCTGGGCAAGGAAAGGACGCCGGGCACCTGGCTCGTGGGCTATCGCCGCCTGGGCCCGGATTCCACCCGTTCCTATGTGAGAATCCAGGTCACCGACCTCTGCCTGACCCTCGTCGAGGAGGAGGCAGGCCTGGTCTTTGCGGTCACTTCCTTGGCCACGGCCAAGCCGGTGCCCGGGGCCCGGATCCGCCTGGAGACGCGCAGGGACGACCCCAAGGACGGTCCGAGCTTCCCGGCCCTAATCCAGGGCACGACGGACAAGGATGGCCGCTGGCGCTATAGCCACACCAAGGCCCTGGACGAGGTGGTCCGGCGCCTCGTCGTGGAGTCCGGAACGGACAGCCTCGTGATCGATCCGGCCCAGGCCCCGCCCTATTTCCACAACAACCATTGGTTCGGCTCGGGCTCGGCCTGGCTCTCCTGGCTCAACCGGGAGCCCCAGACCAAGGACGAGGCCCCCCTCCACCTGGCCTACCTCTTTACCGAGCGCCCCCTCTACCGGGCCGAGGAGGCCGTCCATATCCAGGGCTATGTGCGGGTCCGCCAGAAGGGCCTCATCCTGGCCGAGGATGCCCAGGCCAAGCGCAGCCTCGTGATCCGGGCCCCGGACGGCAAGGAATACCGCTACCCCGTGAGCCTCCAGGGCAATGGCTGGTTCTACAAGCTCTTTGACGAGAAGGACCTGCCCACGGGTTCGTATAACGCGCGGCTCCTGGACAAGGATGACCGGCCCCTGGCCACGGTCAGCTTCCAGAAGGAGGCCTACCGGGTCCCCAGCTTCGAGCTCAGCCTCAACGCCCCCGAGCGGGTGGCCTTTGACAAGCCCTTCAAGGTCCTCCTCACGGCCTCCTTCTACGCGGGAGGCAAGGTCGCGGGCCAGGCCGTGGAGTGGTCCGTCGCTGAGGGTAGCTGGACCCTTTCTCCCGCGGCCTATCCAGGCTATGACTTTTCCACCTACCTCTCCGTGGGCGGGGAATACCGGGACGAGGGCGTGAGCTCAAGCGACTACGAGGACGTGACCGACGACACAGGCTCGGCCAGCCTCGAGGTCGATCCCCGGAAGGCCCAGTCCGTCGAGGCCCGGTACTACCGGATCCAGGCCAGCGTCCGCGGAGCCGATGCCCAGACCGTCTCCCAGTCCACGACGGTCTATGCCCTGCCTCCCTTCTCCATCGGCCTCAAGCTCCCGAAGTTCGAGACCGAGAAGATGGCCGCCCGGCCCTCCATAGTGGTGCTCAACCACGAGGAAAAGCCCTTCGCCGGCAAGGAGCTGACCCTGAGGCTGTATGAGCGCCAGTGGCACTCCTACCTCGCCGAGAGCGACCTCTCTACCGGCCAGGCCAAGTATGTCTCCGACGTGGTCGACGTGCCCGTCCTGGAGAAGGCGATAGTCTCCCAGGCGGGGACCCTCGACCTTGAACTGCCGGTCCAGAACGCCGGGGTCTACATTGTCGAGATCCTGGGCCGGGACGAGGCCGGCCGGGTCCAGTCGGTCAAGCGCGACCTCTATATCTCCGGCCCCACCCCGGTGGCCTGGAAAAAAACCACCGCCGCCGTCTTTGAGACAAGCCTGGAGAAGAACGCCTATACCCCGGGGGAGACCGCCCGCCTCCTTATCAAGAGCCCCTTCCAGGAGGCCCGGGCCCTCGTGGTGGTCGAGAAACCTTCGGGAAATGCCTATAGTTGGGTCGATATCAAGGACGGCCAGGGCCTCGTCGAGTTGCCCGTGAGCACCGACCTCGTGCCCCGCTTCCCGGTCCACCTTATCCTGATGCGGGGGCGCCTTCCCGGGAGCCCGGCCTTCCAGGGGGGCCAGGACAGGATGCGGCCCCTCTCGGTGGCCAACACCACCTGGATAGTCGTCGATCCGGACATAAACCGCCTCGTGGTCGACCTCGTCCATGAGACCAAGGCCCTTCCGGGCTCCAGCTTTACGGTCAAGATCCTGGTCAAGGACCGGGAAGGCAAGCCCGTCGACGGGGAGGTGGCCCTCTGGCTCGTGGACCGGGCCGTCCTCTCCCTGGCCCGGGAGCGCTTTGGCAGCCCCCTCACGGCCTTTATTACCGATGTCGCCTCCAGGCTCAAGATCTCGGACAGCCGCAACCTGGCCGTGGGCAATTTGCCCTTCGAGGAGCTGGCCGGGGGCGACATGGCGGAGATGTCCAAGTCCATGGCCTTTGGCCCCCTCCTGGACAAGTCCACGGTCCGCAAGAACTTTAAGACCGTGCCCTATTACAATCCGGGCATCGTGGTCCGCAAGGGCCAGGGCGAGGTGAGCTTTACCCTACCGGACAACCTCACGGAATTCGCCCTCCGGGCGATCGCCACCTCGGGCTTTGACAAGTTTGGCACCGGCAAGTCCGTCGTGGCCCTGAGGCTCCCCGTGGTAGTCCAGGAATCCCTGCCCCGCTTTGTGCGCCCCGGGGACGGCATCAAGGCCGGCGGCATAGCCCGGGTAGTCGAGGGCGAGGGCGGGCCTGCCAGATCCGAGCTCGAACTCGGCGGCGGCCTCACCATAAAGGACAAGGGTAGCGCTGAAGCGGCTAACCTGACCCTCGACAAGGTACTGCCGGCCAAACTGCTCTATCCCCTCGTGGCGCCCCTGGGCCTGGCCAAGACCCAGGATTCCACCGTCTCCGTGACCCTAGGGGTCCAGCGCCTGGCCGACGGGGCCAAGGACGCCTTCCTCCTCGAGCTCCCCGTCCGGAGGGACACGGTGATCCGCCGCATGGGCTCGACTTTCAAGGCCGAGGCCGGAGCCACCTGGCCCCTCCCCCTTCCTCCCGAGGCGGCACGGCCGGGCTCGACGGTCCAGACCGTCTACCTCGTGTCCCAGCCCGAGCTTGTCCGGGTCCTGTCCTCCCTGCGCTTCCAGCTAAGCTACCCCTACGGCTGCACCGAGCAGAGGCTGGCCAAGGTCCACGCCCCCATGGCCCTGGAGGTCGCCCTGGGCAAGGCTGGCCTACCCGAGGAATACCAGGTGCCCGAGCCCTATATCGCCGGGCTCTTCAGCTACCTGGAGCAGGCTATCACGCCGAACGGCCTCTACGCCTTCTATCCGGGCTCCCAGGGCTCGGTCTATCTCACGGCCTATGTGGTGGAATTCCTGTCCCTGGCCAAGGCCTCGGGCAGGACTGTCCCTGCGAGCCTCCTGGCCCGGCCCATCCAGGCACTTAAGGAAGCCCTGCGCTCGGACTACGACCACTTCTCCCAGGGCTATTCCCTCCTCGAGCGGGCCCTGGCCCTCTTTGCCCTCGACGCCGCGGGATCCTATGTACCTTCCTATGCCGAGGACCTCCTGTCCCTGGCCCAGGACGCGGACATCACCAGCCAGGCCAAGGTCTGGCTGACCCTCCAGGGCAAGAAGGGCGTGAGCGCCTCGGCCCTGAAAAAGCTCCGGGAGAGGATCGATGGCCAGGCGGTCTTCCAGCGCCAGGCCTCGGGTATAGTCTTTGCCGGCCTCCAGCAGAAGCGGGCCTGGTTTGGCAATCCCTTCCTATCAAGCGACTATGCGAGCGTGGCGGCCCTCTACTCGGTCTTTGCCCGGGACCGGGCGGGGACCCCGGAGACCAAGGCTATCCTGACCTGGCTCCTCGAGGCCGCGGGGGATGAGGGCTGGGGGGATACCTATACCAATACCCAGGTTCTCTTGTCCTTGACCGAGGCTCTCAAGGTCCTGCCCAAGAAGGCCTCGGTGGCCGAGGTCTGGGACGGCCGGTCCTGGCGGGCCCTCGACGGCGCGGGCAAGACCGTAGCCTCCCTGAGGCTCGCCTCGGACGCGAGCCTCAAGGTGAGGATGAAGAGCCTCGACCCCAAGAACCCGCCCAACCTCCTCCTGGATACCACCTGGATACCCGCGGCCCCGGGCTCGGAGCTCAAGGCCCGGAACGAGGGCTTTGTGGTCACCCGGGAGCTCCTGGACTACGGCAAGGGCACGAGCCTCCAAGCCCGCCTGCCGGCGAGCGCGGGCAAGGCCCTGCCCTTGGTCCAGGCTTCCGTGATCGAGGACCATGTGCGGGTGATCAACCCCAAGGACAGGGTCTTTGTAGCCATCCGGGTCCCCCTGGCCTCGGGCTTTGAGCCCCTCAATCCCAAGCTGGCCACGGCCCCCGCCGAGGCCAAGCCTGCGGGGCGTATGAGCCTTGAGCCCAGCTATGCCGACTACTCCGATGACGAGGTAACCTTCTACTACAATAGCCTCCCGGCGGGCACCTACGATTTCTACTTCCGGGTCAGGGCGAATTTCGAGGGCAGCTTCCAGCTGCCCCCGGCGGTCGCCCAGGTCCTCTACGAACTCCCGGTGACGGGCACGAGCGAGGGTAGCCTTGTGGTGATCAGCCCGGCACCGTCTCCGACCGGACGATGAGGCTGAAGGGCCTCTACAAGGTCCTCTTCCTGGCCGCCCTCCTAGCCTTTGGGCTCGGGAGGGCGGCCCTTCTTGTGCCCCGGCTGGCCCTCTCGAGCCCACCTCCGACCCCCCTCTTTGAGGACCGGGAGGGCAATTTCCTCTCCGATGGGGAGGCAGTCTATGGCTCCTTAGGCTATTGGGACCTCCCCGATCCCCTCCCGCAGAAAGTCCGCGCGACGGTGATCGCCATCGAGGACCGGAGGTTTGAGACCCACCCGGGGGTCGACGCCCGAGGCCTCGTGCGGGCCTTTGTCCACGGGCTTTCGGGCAAGCGCGAGGGGGGCTCGACGATCGCGATGCAGGTGGCCCGCCTCGAGTTCCCCCGGCCACGGACCCTCGGGGCCAAGCTCGACGAGGCTAACCTTGCCCTCCTCCTCACCCTGGTCCATGGCCGGGAAAAGGTCCTGCGCCACTATCTTAAGCTGATCCCCGAGGGGGGCAACCTCTACGGGATCTCCTATGCGGCCCGGCGGTACTTCCGCAAGCCCGTCCAAGACCTCTCCTGGGCCGAGACGAGCCTCCTCCTCGCCATTCCCCAGGATCCGGCGGACCGCTCCCTATTTCGATTTGAGGGCTTCTACACGGCCCTGGCGCGGGCCGAGGCTATCCTGGGCCAGCTCAGCCGGATGGGCATCCTGGACGCCTCGGGCCTTGAGGCATCCAAAGCTGAGCTTGCGGGCATCCCGCCCTTTTACCGGGAGGAGAGGCCGGAGAATGCCTATCACTTTGTCTTTAGGGTGATGGACGAGTACGGGATGGCCGCCGCAAGGAAGCTCATGAAGCCCTTGCGCACGAGCCTTGACCCCGGCTTGCAGGATCTGGCCTCGAGCCTGGCCAAGGCCGCCATAGGCCGCTACAGGGCCCTGGGGGCGGACAACATGGCCGTCCTCATAGCCGATGCCCAGACCGGGGAGGTGAGGGCCTATGTGGGCTCGGCCTCCTATTTTGACGAGGCCAACAAGGGTTCAATTGACTATTGCCGGGTCCAGAGGTCCTCGGGCTCGACCCTTAAGCCCTTCCTCTATGCCCTGGGCCTCGAGACCGGAGCCTTTGGCCCGGCCTCGATCATCCCAGACCTGCCCCTGCGCATCCAGGACGGCAAGGGCCTCTACAGCCTGACCGACTTCGACGACTCCTACCTGGGGCCCCTCCTCTACCGCCGGGCACTGGCTAATTCGCGCAACGTGCCCGCGATCCGGGTCCTCCAGGGCATCGGCCTGGACGAGGCCTATGCCTTCCTGGGCAGGCTGGGCCTCCACGACCAGGAGAGGGGCCCGGACTTCTATGGCTATGGCCTGGCCGTAGGAGGGATCTACACGAGCCTGGACAGGATTGTCCGGGCCTACGGGGTCCTGGCCAGGGAGGGCCGGAGCTATGAGCTGCGCTTCCTGGCCGATAGCCCCCCCCAGGCGGAATCGGCGCTTCTATCGGAGAATTCCGCCCGCATGGCCTCGCTCTTTCTCTCCGATCCCGAGGCCCGCCTCCCCTCCTTTGCCTCCACGGCCCTCACCAACTTCCCCTTTCCCGTGGCGGTCAAGACGGGCACCTCCAATGGCTTTAGGGATGCCTGGGCCCTGGGCTATTCGCGGCGCTACGTGGCCGGGATCTGGATAGGGCATTCGGGAAACCGGGAGATGAACCATGTGGCGGGCTCGACCGCCGCGGAGCTCCTCCTCGAGCTCTTCAAGGCCCTCCAGCCCGGGGCCGTCCAGGGCATCGACGAGGAGGCCTTTCCCCCGCCCCGGTCCTGGCAGGCCTTTAGGCTTTGCCCGGACTCAGGCTACCTAGCCGGTCCCCACTGCCCCCATCCCTGCCTGGAATTCCTCCCCCCAGGATCTGAGCCCCGGTCCACCTGCCCCGTGCACGTGGTCCTCATGGTGGACTCGAGGACCGGCGAGGAAGCCCTCCCCACGACACCCGCGAGCCGCCTCGTGGCCAGGAGCGTGACCCTCCTGCCGCCGGAGTATGCGGCCTTCTCCAGGGCTAGAGGTTATGCGATACCTAGGAGCGATCCCGGGGCCCTGAGGGATGCCCGGGTCGACCTTGTGGCCCCCCAGGATGGCTTGCGCCTCTATATTGACCCCGAGACCCCGGTCCGCTACCAGACCCTGGCGCTGAGGGCTACCGTAAGCCCCCCGATCCCGGAGATCCTCTGGCTAGTGGATGGCAAGGAATTTGCCCGGGTAGCCTATCCCTATGAGGCCCGCTGGCCCCTCCAGGCGGGGAAGCATAGCTTCCAGGCAAGATTCCCCCACGCAGAGGTTGTGAGCGGGAGGGTGACGGTTACCGTTACCCCCACCTCTCCTTAAGGGAGAGAGGGAAAGCGGCGGCGAGCCTTTTTATAGCCTACTTGGGCGGGTCCTGGGGTGGAACAAGGCAGGGCGGCTCGCTGCGCTCGGCCCTGTCTCGTTCCACCCCACCCGCCGCGATACTATGGCACTAAAAGGCTCTACGGGGTTTTGCCCTTTCACGCCGCTTAGGAAGAAGAGGGGAAAAAATAGCCGTTACCTTCCCGTGAATATTGGGGGGGGGATTACAGGGGGGCTGTACGGAGAAGACGAGAATCTTTAGGCGGGACCGGGAGGCGGTCTTTGTGGGGCGGCCCAATAGATTTGTCATAATTGCGAGGGATGGAGATGAGGAGCTAGTCTGCCACTGCCCCAATCCGGGGAGGATCCTCGAATTTGCGATCCCGGGCACGCCGCTAATCCTTGAGGAAAGGCTCCCGGGGGAAAAGGCAGAGTCTAGGCTCCCTCGGCCTGGCCAGGCCAAGACAAACTGGACAGCGGTAGCGGTCCGGTACCATGGCGCGGTCGTGCCCCTGGCTCCCGGGCGGATGAACAAAGTCGCCGGGAAGCTCGTGCTGCCAGGCTTCTTTCCTTCGGGCACGACCCTCAAGGCAGAATATCCCGTTGGCAATTCCCGCTTTGACTTCCTGGGTACCGAGCCTAGCGGCCCACGGCACCTCATAGAAGTAAAGACCTGCAGCCTCGTCGAGGAGGGGCTAGCCATGTTCCCCGATGCCCCCAGCCTCCGGGCCAGCCGCCACCTCGAGGAGCTGGCCGAGCTTGCGGAGGAAGGCTATGCAAGCCATGTCCTTTTTATGGTCGCCCATGGCCGGCCTCTCCGCCTCGCCCCAAACATCCATACAGATCCCCTCTTCAGCTCGACCTTGGCCAGGGTCGCGGACAAGGTGGACCTGAGGGCGGCCCTGACGGAGTGCGATGAGGAGGGTTGGGTCAGGCTGCTAGATCCGGCCCTGCCCATCGACCTCTCAAGCGCCAGCCTAGCCGAGGAAGACCGGGGCTCCTACCTTGTAGTGCTGGAACTAGCCGAGGCCCACCGCATCGAAGTCGGGGCCCTAGGAAGCCTCGATTTTGCCCCGGGCTGGTATGTCTACTCAGGCTCCGCCCAGAGGGGACTCTCGAGTCGCCTGGCCAGGCACCAAAGGAAGGTGAGAAAAGGAAGGCACTGGCACTTTGATTACCTTACGCCTTACTCAGGCAAGATCGAGGGCTTTCCTATCGTCTCTAGGGTCAACCGGGAGTGCGAGCTCGCGGCGGCCCTGGGCGCGATCGGCGGCAGGCCTGTCCCGGGCTTTGGCTCGAGCGATTGCGGCTGTGGGAGCCACCTCTTTTGGTTTGCCGGACCGCCGATCCGGGACAGGGCCTTTGTGGAGATGCTCCTGCGTGCCAGGATGGGGGACTTAGCCCAAGGATCCCACCCCTTGGCGCCGAGGCCCTATTCCCCTAGTATCTAATCGAGCCAGGAGGAAAGCCATGAAGGCCAAGGCCATTCTTGCCATAACCGGAGACCGCTACGAGCCCGAGGGGATAGCCCTCATCACGATCGAAAAGCGGACCGACTCTTTTTTCTTCTCCTGGAAGGCCCAGGACTCCAGTGATACCGAGGTGGCCGAGGACTCCAAGGGCATAGCCTTTGCCTCCATGGACAAGCTCGACAAGCCCCACCCCTATCTCGAGCAGTATATAAGGACCCATATCCAGAAGACCCAGCTCAAGCGCAAGAACCGCGTCAAGGTCGTGGAGTGGATCTGGCTGGAGCGCTAGAAATGCAGAGGGCCGCCTAATAGGGCGGCCCTTGCTTTTCAGGGGCGGAAGCCTGGCTGGCCCCGGGCCGGGGTCAAACCTTGATGAGCTCGTAATCCCTGGAGCCGATGCCCAGCTCCTGGGCCCTCTCGAGGCCAAAGACCCAGTCCGTGTCCGGGTGGACATGGCCGAATTTTTCCCCGGTCCCGGAGTACTTGCGGTCCGTGAGGACGGTGCCGTTGATGGGCGGGGCGGCGTTCACCGCGTCCACGCAGGCCTGGTCGAGGGCCACGGGGTCGGCGGAAGCAAAGATGCCGATGTCCGCCACGATGGGGGCGTCGTTGTTGCCCCAGCAGTCGCAGTTGGGGGACACATTCATCACAAAGCTGACATGGAAGTGGGGCTTGCCCGCGAGGATAGCCTGGGTGTACTCGGCGATGCGCTCGGAGCAGACCTTGGAGGCCGAGCCCTCGGAGGCCCGGGCGGCGTTGAACTGGCAGACGGCCACGCACTGACAGCAACCCACACAGAGCTTGTGGTCGATCACGGCCTTCTTGGCCTGGTCGAGGGTGATGGCCTTGGAGGCGCAGGCTTTGACGCAGGAGCCGCAGCCCGTGCAGGCCCGGGTATGGATCACTGGGTGGGACACCTCGTGGAGGAAAGTCTTGCCGCCCCGGCTCGCGCAGCCCATGCCCAAATTCTTGAGGGCTCCCCCAAAGCCAGTCAGCTCATGGCCCTTGAAGTGGTTGAGGGAGATGACCGCGTCGGCTTCGGCGATAGCCGAGGCTATGAGGGCCGAGGCGCATTCCCTGCCGCCGGAGACAGGCAAGGCGACCTGGTCGTTGCCTTTAAGACCATCGGCGATCACGAGGTCGCAGCCCGTGGCGTCCCGGGAAAAGCCGTTCTCAAAACCCGCCCGAAGGTGGTCGTAGGCGTTGTGGCGGCGGCCCGAATACATGGTGTTGGCGTCGGTGAGAAAGGGCTTGCCCCCGAGCTGCTTGACGAGGCCCGCGACCACCCCCACATAGGGTGGCCTGATATAGGACATGTTGCCCGGTTCGCCAAAGTGGATCTTGAGGGCGGTATAGCGGTCCTTGAGCTCGAGGCTGGAGAAACCTGCGGCCTTTAGGAGCTTTTCCAGCTTCTGGAGGATGGACAGCTTGGGGGTGGTGCGGAGATCGATCCAATAGACCTTGGCTTGGGACATTTCATGGCTCCTGGGGCTGGGATTGCAGGAAGATTATGTCCTGAAGGCCCCCCTCAAGGCTAGCTGGGTACTGGGAGAAATTTGCCCGATAGCCCAAGAATTTCCCTGCTGGGAGGGGGTGGGCGCTTGCCCAAGGACCCTGCTCTTGGGCATAGTAACCGGGCAAAAAGGAGCGAATATGCCTAAGCCTTCCGCCATGAAAAGGGATCATTTTAGCTCGGGCCTCGGGGCCTTTGCCGCCACCCTCGGCTCGGCCGTGGGCCTGGGCAATATCTGGAAATTCCCCTATCTCACGGGATCCAACGGGGGGGCGGCCTTTGTGCTCACCTACCTCCTATCCGTCGCCCTCGTGGGCCTGCCTGTCCTCGCCGCGGAGCTCCTCATAGGCCGGAGGACCAGGCTCAACGCAGTCCACGCCTACGGGACCGTCGTCAAGGGCCAGAAAACCTGGGCCCTGATAGGCTGGGCGGGGATGATCTCGGCCCTCCTCATCATGGCCTTCTACACCGATGTGGCCGGCTGGGTCTTTGCCTATGTATTCAAGGCCGGAGCAGCGGCCCTGGGCGGGCCGGGCCTGGGTCCGGATACCTTTAGCGCCCTCGCTGGCGGCACCTGGGAGCCCCTGGCCTGGCAGGCGGGGGTCCTCGTCCTGGCCTCGGGCATCATCGCCTTTGGGGTATCCCGGGGAATCGAGAGGGCCACCAAGACCCTCATGCCCATCCTCCTCGTCCTTCTCGTGGTCTGCGACATCAGGGCCCTCACCCTGCCCGGGGCCTTTGCGGGGGTGGACTTCCTCTTTAGGCCCGACTTTGGCAAGATCTCAGCCTCGGTCCTCCTGGCCGCCCTGGGCCTCTCCTTCTTCAAGCTCTCCCTGGGCATGGGCACGATGACCACCTACGGCTCCTATCTCCCGGACACCGCGAGGATTGCCCCCACGGCGGCCCGGGTAGCCCTGGCGGACACCCTGGTCTCCCTTCTCGCCGGCCTCGCGATCTTTCCGGCGGTCTTTGCCTTTGGCGGCCAGCCCGCGGGCGGTCCGGGCCTTCTCTTCAACACCATCCCCCTCATCTTCTCCAAGATGGCCGGGGGCCCGGTCTTTACGACTCTCTTCTTTATCCTGGCCGCGGTGGCCACCATCGGGGCCATGGTGAGCCTCCTCGAGGTGCCCGTGGCCTGGCTCGTGGAAAAGGGCAAGATGCGCCGCCCGGTGGCGGCCTGCCTCACCGGCGGCGCGATGTACGCCCTCGGGATCCTGGCGACCCTCTCCCAGGGCAGGGTCCTGGGGGACGTCAAGGTGCTCGGCAAGAATTTCTTTGACCTCTTTGACTTTGCCTCTTCGAACGTGCTTTTGCCCCTGGGAGGAATTGCCATCGCCCTGGTGGCGGGCTGGCTCCTGGCGCGCAAGGACTTTGAGGCCGAGCTGGGCAAGGGCTACGGGAAGCGCCCCTGGCACACGGCCGTCCTCTCGGCCTTCCTGCGCTTTGTGACCCCCGTCCTCGTCCTCGCGATCCTGCTCAATGGCTTTGGGGTGCTGAGGCTTTAGGGCTACTCGCAGGCCTGGGCCAGGACATCCTCGGCCCGGCCTCCGGGTCCTGGGCTCACCCCCAAGGCCTTGAGGATCCCGTCCATCCTCTCCCGGTCGCTGCGCTTGTAGTCCAGGATGTCCGTGCGGGTGACGATCCCGAGAAGGGACCCGGCCTGGACAATAGGCAGGTGGCCGATGTTTTTCTCATAGAAGAGCTCGTCGATCTCGCGGACCGTCATCTCCGGTCCCGCGGTGACGAGGCTCTTGGCCATGAAATTGCGCACCGGCACATGCATCTGCCCGGCCTTGCGCCCCTTCTGGATATCCCTTAGGGTGAGGATGCCCACGAGGCCGCCGGAGGCGTCCATGACAGGAGCACCCGTATGGCCGACCTCCTCGAGAAAGCGGGAGGCATCGAGGAGGCTCATGCCCGGGTCGACTGTGGCCACCTTGGGGCTCATGATGTCCGAGGCCTTGGCCGCAGGCACGAGGGTCTCCTCAAGGTAGGCCATGAGCCGCTCCGCCAGGTCCCGGCCCGACTCGGTCTTGACCGTGACCGCGGCCGCCTGGGCATGGCCCCCGCCCCCAAAGGCCGCCAGGATCGCGTCCAGCCTGACCCCGGGGATTGAATTCCTTCCAATTATGAGCATCTTTCGCTTGGGGGCAAAGAAGAAGAGCCCAAAGAGGAGCTCGCAGTTCTCCACCTCAAAGACCCGCTCCACCACGGCCCCCAGGCCCTGGGAGTCCTCCTCGAGCTCGAGGTAGCAGGTCTGGACTTTCTGTCCATGGATTGCCCGCGTCTCCAGACGGCCCAGGATCTCGTGGAAGAGCACCATCTGCTCCCGCTCCCGCAGGGGCACAAGGAATTCCTTGACGAGCTTCAGGGAGGCCCCTTGGGCGATGAGCCAGGCGGCGACGTCAAAGTCCTCCCTGGCCACATTGGAGTGGGTAAAGTTGCCCGTGTCCGCGTAGATCCCCGTGAGGGCGATCGTGGCGTCCTCCTCGGCGATGGACCTGCCCAAGGCCATGAGCTCGACCCCGAGCTGGGTGGTGTTGGCCCCAAAGGCCCGGGCGTGGAGATGGGCCCCGGGGATGTCCCGCTCCGAGGCCGGATGGTGGTCCCAGACCTCGATCTCGACCTCTCCCAGGATGGCCGAGCCCAGGTACTCCGTGACCTTGTCCAGGGATCTCGTGTCCACCACGACAATCCGCTCCAGGGCCTTGCCCTTGAGCTCTGAGGCCGTGACCAGGCCCAGCCTGTCCTCATAGAGGTTGAGGAGCTTGCGGGCCGCCGGATGGACGAGGGCCGAGCGGACGGCTTGGTGGTCGGGATAGAGGTAGCGGGCGAGGACTATGGAGCCCACGCAGTCCAGGTCCATATTGGAGTGGCCGACAATGATCTTCATGGGAGGTCCTTGAGCTTGAGCTTTTCCATGGGCCTGCGGATGCTTGCCTCGGTGTTTCTTGCCATGGCCTCGTCAAAGCCGAGCCAGGAGACCGCATGGGACTCCTCGCTCGCCGTTTCCCCGCCCTCCTCGGCCATGAAGAGATAGCGCAGGTCGTAGTGGAGATGGGCGGGCACGCCCTCCCTGGCCGGTATGGGGTGGACATCGATGTCAAAGAGCCTGGCCCCGAGGAGGGGAGAAACCTCAAGGCCAGTCTCCTCCCGGGCCTCCCGGCAGGCGGCCTCAAAGGCCGTCTCCCCCTCCTCGCAATGCCCCCCGGGCTGGAGCCAGCGGCCGAGCTTCTTGTGGCTCACAAAAAGGCTGCGGTTGCGGGCGGGATTGACGATAAAGGCCGAGCCTGTGATATGGCCCTCAAGGCAGGAGCGGCTAAAGGCCATCGCCTGGGCCTTGAGGAAGGAGCTTATCTTTCCGGCGTTTCGGCCCTCTTCTGCCCGGCCCGCATAGGCCTCCGCATAGGCCGCAAGCTCGTCCAGGAGGGCATCCCTGCGGTCCTTGCCCAGGCCGAGGACCATCCCGGGATGGACGGTGCCCAGCCTGCCCTTGCCCTCCTCGAGCCAGGCCGAAAGATGGGTCCCCAAGGCGGCCACGGGGGCCAGGCCAGGGGATTCTGGGGCAGAAAGGCCAGCTAACGCGTCCTCAAGGTCCTCCCTGGACATGTGGACGCTCTTCACGCCTCCCGAGCCATTCACGTCGCAGACGAGAAGCTCCGCGCCCAGGCCGAGGTAGGCGAGGCGGCCAGGGTCCCAGTAGGTATCCGGGATGTATTGGAAAAGGAGGCGGCCGCCCCGCCTAAGGCCGAGGCCCCAGGTCTCCTTCGAGTGCCAGGTCCTGTAGAATTCCGGGGCCGAGCCCGCGAGGGCCTGGGCCTTGCCGCCGCCCACCACCTCAAAGCGGCAGCTGGCCTTGATCCAGGGGATATAGGGATGGCCGGGATCGATGGCCAAGGCCGCCACGGCGAGGAGGGCTTCCTTGAGGTCAAACGGTCCCACGAGGCGGGGCGGGACAAGGCCCCGCTTCCAAAAATGGAAGAGGAGGAAGGGCAGGCCAAAAAGGTGGTCTCCGTGGGTATGGGAGACGAAAACCGAGTCGATGGCCGAGAGGTGGATCTTTTCCCTCCCCAGGGAGACAAGGATATCCGGGGGGCAGTCCACAAGGAGGTGGCCATCGATGAGGAAGGAGTTGAAGGGGAGGCCCTCGTTGTCAAAGCCCCCAGCGCCCAGCACCAGCACTTCCACGGCCATCACCTCCCAGACAGCCCGGCTAGGCCCGGGCGTTCAGCTCCCTAAGCCGGGTCTCCGCTATCCTCTGGACCTCTGCTCTCACCTCAGGGAAGTCCTTTAGCATCTCCCGGAAGGCCTTCTGGTCTATCTCCACGAGCTCCGAGTGCCTGGCGGCCACGACGGTCGCGTTGCGGGGCCGGTCAAAGACCAGGGACATCTCCCCGAAGCAGTCCCCGATAAACAGCTTGGGCCGCAGTCCCTGGCGGGCAAGGGACTCGGACACAACCTCGACATAGCCCGCCGTGACGAGGAAAAAGGACGAGCCTTCCTCGCCTTCCCTCACCAGTACCGTGCCCTGGGCCACAACATGGCGCTTGGCTCCCCGGGCTATCCGGCCCAGGATATCCTCGGGCACGCCCTTGAAGAGGGGGATGCGGCCAAGCAGGTACTCCACGCTCGGATTGAGGAGGGTCCTAGCCTCGGCGGAGGCCTTGGCGTGGGTCTCCTCGACATCAATCCTGGCCCGGGCGGAGACGGCTCCGGAGATGATCGCCGCGTCCTGGAGCTCGTCTATGGTCCGGGTCGAGGCCGCCCTGACCGTGTCCGCGATAAAGGCAGACTGGACCCCGATGCCGAAATTGGGGTAATAGGCATAGAACTCGGCGATCTGCTCCCGGATAACCTCGCTCCAGCGGCGGGCCAGGGCCTTGGCCTCAGGCAGCTCGCTTTTCTCCTCGGCTTCCTGGATGCCAAAGAGGCGGTGGAGGGGGATCTCAAGGCCCAGGGTCAGGCTGGTGACCGAGGGGCCAAATACCTTGGCGATCCGGATCTTGATCTTCTTCTTGAGGCCCTTCTTCCCAAAAAAGCCAAAGTCATGGCCCTCGAGGCCGACCCGGCCATCCTGCTCCAGGAGAATCTTGCGGTCCATCACCGAGCGGGTCAGGCGCATGTAGGCATGGCGGGAGAGGATGCCGTTCTCCAGGGCCTCGTCGTAGTAGCGCTTCTCGAAAAGAAGGAGAGAATAAAGGCCGAACATGAGGTCGACCACCTCTGTGCCCTTCCCCTCGTGCCCCAAGGCCTTGACATTAGCCGCTATCGTCTCCTCGTACTGGAGGCGCTTTTCCTCCACCAGGGAGGCGGATATGGAGCCGTTTCTCGCGGCGTGGACCAGGGGGGCGAACACGGAGCGGCCCAGGATATCGAGGGTCTTGAGGTAGAAGCCCTCGTCCACGGGGTTGAGGCGGTCGACCTTGAGCCAGTGCATGATCGGCTTGATCGTCAGGGCATTGACGAGGAGGGTCGCAAGCACTATCGCCGCCACCAGGGCCAGGAAAAGCTGCTTGAAGGGAAAGTCATTGGGCAGGGTGAGGACCAGGGCCATGGCAAGCCCCCCCCGCAAGCCCCCCCAGACCAGGATGGCCTGGTAGGCCCCGGAAATGGGCTTGGCCACCTTGGAGAGGTTGACCACGGGCACAACCGCATAGACTGAGATGGCCCGGACCACAAAGATGATAAGGAGGGTCGCCGGGAGGAAGGCGAGGCTCGTCCAGAGGATGCCCATGTCGATGGTCAGGCCCACGCCGAAGAAGACAACTATATTGGCAGTCAGGGCCATGAATTCCCACACATGGCCCATGCCCTGGAGGGCCTCCTTGCCCAGGTCGAGGCGGGCCCGGGTGCCCAGGAAGAGGCCCACGGTCATCGTGGAGATGACGCCGCTGACATGGAAATTGTGGTCCGCCACAAGGAAGCTGATGTAGGCGGCCACTACAGTGAGGCCGAGCTGGGCCGAGGCCGAGGCCGAGGTCAGGCGGAGAATGAGGCTGATGACCAAGGCTACCACGAGGCCCACAAGGACCCCTCCGAGGGCCACGACCACGAACTGGACGAGGCCGGCGGCAAAGGCTTGGGCATTGAACAGAGGCACCGCGGCAAAGCCGAGCATTACCCGGAACATGACTATAGCCGTGCCGTCATTGAGGAGGCTCTCCCCCTCGACGAGGCCGGTCAGCCTCTTTGGCGCACCGATCTCCTTGAAGAGGGCCACGACGGCCACCGGGTCGGTAGCCGAGATGAGGGCCCCAAAGACGAGGCAGGGTATGAGGGGCAGCTTAAGGAATGCCGAGAGCCCAAGGCCCACGAGGATGGTCGAGATGAGGAGGGAGACGACAGCCAGGGCCGTGATAGGCACAAGGTCCCGCTTGAATTCATAGAAATCGAAGTTATAGGCCGACTCGAAGACCAGGGGGGGCAGTAGGATATACATGATGATATCCGGGTATTGCCCGATGATGCCGTCCAGGGAGGCCCCGGCGCGCATCCGCAGCACAAAGCCCGCGGCAACCCCGATTATGACCAGAAGAACGCTATGGGGGATCCGGAGGGCCGTCGCGACCTTGGTGCCCAGGAAGCCCAAGCCGAGGAGTCCCATGAGGATCATGATGGAAACTACCATGCCAACCTCCGGCGGATTTTGATGGGGGAGGCCCTGTCATTTTTAGTATAGCCGACGCCTAGGCGCCGGGGTATAGGCTATTTGCCTTTCCTGGCCTCCACCACTGCCCGGACCTGGCGGTCGAAATCCGGGTACTTGGCCCGGAGCTTGTCAAAGTCATCCTTGTTGAGCTGGTAGCCCGTGGAATAGGAGCTTGAGATCACGCTGGCGTTGCGGTGGAGGTTTTCGATGAGGGCAGTCTCGCCAAAGGGTGAGCCCGGGCCTAGCCTCGTGACCTCCTTGCCCCCGATCACGATGCGGACCTCGCCGCTCGTGAGGAAGTACATGCAATCCCCGAACTCACCCTGGCGGATGATGTACTCCTCGGGCAGGAAGACCCGGGGCTTGAGGAGCTGGACCGCCTCACGGATAAAGAGCTCGTCGGCGCCTCGGAAGAGCTCAACCCGGTTTACGACCTCCCGGTTGAGGAACATGAGGATCTCCTGGGAGAGGCTCCGGGGTATGTCGTCCAGGATCGCCGAGGCCGAGACTCCCCTCTGCTTGGTCCAGAGGTAGGAATAGTAGTCCCTGACCCTGTCCTGGAGCTCGGGAGGAATCCTCTGGGCCCGCAGGTATGCGTTGACCTCCTCGAGGCGCCTCTGGTAGGAGGAGCGGGAGACGTCAAGGTTGGCGATGAGGCTGGACACGTTGGCGATGATATAGGAGAACATGCCCACGCCGAAGAGCTCGACCACGATGGTGTAGGCTATCTGGATGTTCGAGCCATGGTCGGGGGTATAGTCCCCGTAGCCGATGGTCGCGATGGTCGTGGTCACCCAGTAGAAGGCCCGCAGGTAGATGTCAAAGTAGCTCCCTTCGGTGGCTCCCGCCCCGATGAGGACCCAGCCCAGGGCCATGAGGTGGAGGGCCATGGTCAGCCAGTAGACCACGGAGACAAGGCGGCGGACCGCGGGGATCAGCCTAAGGGCTTCCTCGAGCTCCCCAAAGATGCGCCCGGCCTTGAAGAGCTTGATCAGGGTCAGGCCCTGGAGGACCAGGAAGAGCCTGGCCAGGAAGGTGCCCGGGGGCACGGCCCCCACGGCTAGGATCAGGACTAGCTCAAAGGGAAAGGCCGCAAGGGCATCCACCGTGAACCAGCCCCGCAGGTAGTGGCGGGCAATCTCCCCAGGTGTCTCGAGCCTGACGTGGCCGTACTTGCCCCGGGTCATGAAGTTGACGCCTATATCGGCCAAAAAGAGGAAATTGAGGGCGTAGTACAGACCGTCTCCGGTAAAACTGTGGAAGACAATCCTGTAGGTGATGATAAACAGGAAGAGGAGGATGGCCCCCAGCATGAGGACATTCCAGGCGATCCTCAGGGGATGGTTATGGGCAATGAGGTATGGCTTCACTCCAAGAGTATCGGCAGGCATGGTTCGGGCCTTCATGGGCATGGATTAAAGCCCCGCTTCCGGAGCTGCTCGAGGAGCTCCTCCGGAGTCTCGTACCACTGGCCCCATTTCCTCGAGATATGCTCGGTCCAGGAATAGTCATCGTAGGTATAGCTATCCTCGCGGCCGTCCTCGAGGAGGAGCTTGGCCTTGGCCCGGCGGTAGTAGTCCTGGGCCAGGTAGCCTGAGTCCATCGCCTCCATCGCCTCGGCGAGCTCCGCCGGGCCGAGCTCAGGATAGCGGCCCTCGAAAAAGGAATACGAGAGGGGATAGCGGGGCCGGGGGGGCAGGTCCTCGGCGGGGAAGCCCATCACAAGGCCCACCAGGGGCATCACCTTGGGGGGTAGGGAAAACTCCTCGGCGATCTTGTCCGCGTTATAGGGCGCGCTCCCGATAAAGCATGAGCCCAGGCCAAGGCTCTCGGCGGCGATCACCATGTTCTCCGCAAGATAGGCTGCGTCCTGGGCCCCGAACATGAGCATATCCAGGTCATTGGTCTTCCGTTTCCAGCCCCGGGCAGCCATGAACAGCTCGAGCTTGTGGATGTCCACGCATATGGTCAACCAAAGAGGGGCCCCAAAGGGCCCCTGGGGCTTTTTCGAGAGCAGGACGCTATGGAGCTGGGAGGCAAAGGGTGCCTGCATGCCTGCCCTCACGATAGTCTCGATGACTTCCTGGGAAGGCCTTTCCTTGGTGTAGGAGCGCACCGAGCGGCGATTGAGCATGGCATCGATGGTCGGATTATGGATCATGGCCCATGATGGCCCGGCCCCGGGGAGGAGTCAAGACCGGGTGCATCTAGGGTATAATGGGGACATGGGCATAGGCAAGAAACGGCAGGGGCATTGGGCAAGAAAAAGAGGCGCAGTCCTGGCATTCCTGGTCCTGGCCTGCCTGGCCATGGCCGTCGGTGAGGATGCTTTCCGGATAGTGGTAACGACGGATATCCATTACCTCGCCTCCTCCCTCCACGACCAGGGAGGCGCCTTCCAGCGCTTTGCCTCGGGCAGGGACGGCAAGGACCTTCTCCATATCAAGGCCCTCCTGGATAGCCTGGACCGCGAGCTTCTTGCGGCCAGGCCCGCCCTCCTCATCGTGACCGGAGACCTGACGAGCAACGGGGAAAAGGCCAGCCATGAGGCCATGGCCGCCCGCTTCAGGGCCCTCGAGAAGGCTGGAATCCAAGTCCTGGTCCTTCCCGGAAACCATGATATCAACAATCCCTGGGCCAGGGCCTTCAAGGGCGAGAGCCAGCTGGTCACCGATTCGGTGAGCCCCGAGGATTTCCTGAGGATCTATCGGGACTTTGGCCCTGGGGAGGCCCTTTCCCGGGACGCTGCAAGCCTGTCGTATATCGCAAGCCCCCGCCGGGGCCTCTCCATCCTCATGCTTGACTCCAACCTCTACCGGGGCAATGCCGAGAGGGGGGCCCCGGCCACAAACGGGCGGCTCGGGCCATCCACCCTGGATTGGATCCGGCGGGAAGAAGCCAAGGCCCGAGCCAGGGGCGATGTCCTCTTCGCCGCCCTCCACCACAGCCTCGTCGACCACTCCTCGGTCATCGCCCGGGGCTTTACCCTCGACAACGCCGCCGAGGTCCTGGCCCTATTCAAGGAGCTAGGCATAGGCCTGGCCCTCACGGGCCATGTCCACATCCAGGACGCCGTCCAGGACGAGGCTAGCGGGTTATGCGATATCGCGACTAATGCCCTTTCGGTCTGGCCCCACCAGTATGGCATCCTCACCTTCGGGCCTGACCGGGTCCTCCGGTACAGGACCAGGGTCCTCGACGTGGAGGCCTGGGCCAGGGCGACTGGCAACACGGATCCCTACCTCCTCGGCTACGCCAAGGAGTCCGAGGCGGCCTTTCGCCAGGCCTCGGCGCTAATGGGCTCGGCCATCCTGGGGCAGGATAGGGCCGGCAGCGCCGAGGCAGGGCTCGCCTCCCAGACCATGGCCACCCTCAATCTCCGCTACTTCGCCGGGAGGCAGGAGGAGAATTCCCGGGACATCCTGGGCAGCGAGGGCCTTGCCCTCCTCGAGGAGGCCCCCTCCCCCTTTGTGGCCGCCTATGCCCTCTCGATACTGCGGGACAACAGCCTGGACGACAATAGGGTCGACATAATGCCCCGGGATTGACGCCTCGCCTATTTTGCCTTGGCCAGGGCGTCCGCGGCGGCCTCAAGGAAGGCCTTGGAGGTCACCGAGGCGCCGGAGACGGCCGCCACATCGGTGCCCTGCTTCTCCAGGATCTCCGAGGAGAGCTTTTCGATCGCGATCGTGCCTATGCCCTGGGTCTCGTTCTGGGTGGTGATCTTGACCTCGGCGATCCGGCCCTTGGCCACGCTCACCTGGACCTTGACCTCCCCATGCATCCCCGAGGCGCTCGAGCCCTCGTAGATGCCGTTCTTGTAGGCTCCTGGCTTGGGCCCGCAGCCGCTAGCCAGGACGAGGCCCAGGAGGAGAATGCCCGCAAGCATTCCCAGGGCCGGGGTCGCGGACTTTCTTCCGGCCATCGCCTACCTGCCCTTGGCCGCGTTGAGGCCGGCCTTGCGGCCCCAGTGGACGAGGCCGATGATCGCGGTGCCCGAGCCGGGATAATAGGGTCCGATCCAGCCGCCGGCATTGAGGCCGCCCGCATAGAGGTGGGGGATGGGCCTGCCCGCGGCGTTGATCACCCGGGCCTCGACATCGATCTTGACACCACCGATGGCTCCAAGGTTAAAGGGAACATTCTTGTAGGCGTAGAAGGGGCCGCTGATGGGAGAGAGGCCGGTGGTCCGGTCGTACTGCCTGTCCTTGCCGGAGCGCACATCGGTGTTCCAGGTAATAAGGGTGGCGGCGAGGTTGCCAGCGTCGACACCCATGAGCTTGGCGAGGCCCTCGATTGAGTCGGCCTTGAGGAGGGTCTTGGCGGCGACGTCCTTGGCTGCGGTCTCCGGGGTCCAGGGCGCCCCTACCTTGGCTATGCTGGACTGGCCAAAGACCATCCAGGTCGGCCCCCCTAGCTGCCTCTCCTGCTGGAAGATGGCCCGGTAGTGGTAGGCGTAGGTGGCGTCCTCGCAGACAAAGCGCCGTCCCTTGGCGTTGACGATAAAGGAGGGAAAGAGGGGCACCCGATTGTCCGTGGCCGCCCCGGTCTTGCCGCAGAAGTCAATGGTCCCCCCAAGGCCTTCCAGGGCCGCGCCCTTCTCCAGGGCCATCCGGATCCCGTCCCCGGTGTCGGTCGCAACACAGAGGCAGATCCCTGAGGTGAGGTCCCAGTGCTGCTGGGCGTTGAGGGCCTTGGCCATCTCCACGTTCTTGTCGATGCCGCCCGCGGCGAGGATAACGCCCTTGTTGGCCTTGATGCCTACTTCCTTTCCCTTCTGCCTGACTACGACGCCCTGGACGGCCCCGGCCTCATCGGTGACCAGCTCGAGAACCTCGGAGTCGTACTCGATCTTGGCGCCCTTGGCAAGCGCGGCTTTGAGCATGGCTTGGACGAGGATAGCCCCGCCTCCAGCGGCCCCACCGCCCTCGTAGACGTGGATACGGTCCGCAAAGAGGCCCTTGTCCACGTAGGGGATGGGACAGTGGCCGTAGACGCTCGTGAACTTTAGGCCCAGGCCCGAGAGCCAGCTGATGTGACCGGGGGCCCCGGCGGCCAGGTCCTTGACTAGGGCCTCGTCGACCAGGCCCTCGCCGGCGGCGAGCCAGAGGGCCGCATGCTTTTCCGGGCTGTCGTCCTGGAACTTGGTGAGCTTTTTCTGGATTTCCGTGCCCGAGGCCTGCATGACCCCACCGGAAAGGTTGGTGGTGCCTCCGGGAATTCCTGCCTTCTCGAGGACAAGGACCGAGGCACCGTTGCCCGCGGCCTCGAGGGCGGCGGCCACGCCGGTCCCGCCCCCGCCGACTATGATGACATCGTATTTCCTGCTAAAGCTGACTTTTTTGGAGCCGGGCTTGGCACAACTGCCCAGCATTCCAAGGGCCACGGCCCCGGCAGCGCTTGCCGCGGCGCCCTTGAGGAAATCTTTTCTCGTAACCATGATACCCCCAGAAGACTCAAATGATGGGTATCTTATATATAAGGATGTATAGATTGGCAAGAAACAGTTTGGCCCCAGTGTCTCAGGCAGGCTAGATAAAATAGGGGGCAAACTGGTGGGGAATGCCCATGTCAAGGACTTCCTGCATCTCCGGAATGGGCTCCACCATCCCATCCTTGATCCAGAGGCACATGACTTCGAGATTGCCGTAGATGTAGGACTCCATCACCCGCTCCACCTTCCAGTTGCGCACTTGGCCCGGTTTCGCTCAAGGACCGACAGGTGGAAGGCCTTGCTGATGCGGAAGATGTGGTTGCGAAGGGAATTGGTGTCCCGGGACGAGAGGGCATTCCGGTAATAGGGAAGGTCGGACTTGATCTCCCTGTAGATTGCCCCGGTCGCGTCCCTCCATGAGAGGTCGACGCTAAAGCGGTAGAGGGTGCGGTCGAGGGCCCGGTTGTAGCGGGCGTTGACGAGCTGGTACTTGTCGTAATAGTAGCGATAGAAGGTTGAGCGGCTGACCCCCGCCCTGTGGGTGATGTCGAGGACCGAGATCCTGTCTATTGGCTGGTCCCGCACTAGACTGGTCAGGGCCTCGAAGAGCCTGCCATCGACAGCATCCTTTTCGCACATATTGGCCTCTACCAAGGACAGTATCTTTATGGCCAAAAAGCGTCAAGTAATGGGAAAAAGGCCGCCTGAGGGAGGATGCCCCCAAGCGGCCCACTAATCACAATTACGACAAGCCTTGCCTAGACTCTTTTATAGTCTTTGATCGCTTTCTTTAGAGTAGCCTCGAGCTCGTTCCTGTGGACCCGGACCTGCTCCATGGAGTCCCGGAAGCGGACGGTCACCGTCCCGTCCTCCTTGGTCTGGTAGTCCACGGTCACGCAGAAGGGAGTGCCTACCTCGTCGTGGCGGCGGTAGCGGCGGCCGATCGCCCCGGACTGGTCATAGTCGGTGGCGAACTCCTCCTTGAGCCCCCCGCGGATGTCCTGGGCGAGCTCGGCCAGACCATCCTTCTTCATCAGGGGGAGGACGGCCACCGTCACGGGAGCCAGGTTCGGATGGAAGTGGAGGACGGTGCGCCAGTCGTCCTCGGTGCCCTTATCCGCCACCTTCTGCTCCTCATAGGCGTCGCAGAGGACCATGAGGAGCTGGCGGGTGAGGCCGGCCGAGGTCTCGATGATATAGGGGATGTAGCGCTCGTTTCCATTCTCCTGGTCGATGTACTGGAGATCCTTGCCGGAGTATTCCTGGTGGCGGGTAAGGTCGAAGTTAGTCCGGTTGTGGACGCCTTCAAGCTCCTTGAAGCCCATGGGGAACTCGTACTCGATGTCGTAGGCGTCCTTGGCGTAGTGGGCAAGCTCGTCCGGCCCGTGCTGGTGCCAGCGCAGCTTGTCCATCCTGATGCCGAGCTTCTCGTAGTAGGCCCAGCGCTGGCCGCGCCAGTAGTCGAAGAACTTCTCGTCCTCTCCAGGCTTGACAAAGTACTGCATCTCCATCTGCTCGAACTCGCAGGTGCGGAAGATGAAGTTCTTGGTCACGATCTCGTTGCGGAAGGCCTTGCCGATCTGGGCGATGCCAAAGGGGATCTTCATCCGGTTGGACTGGACGATGTTCTTATAGTTGACATAGATGCCCTGGGCGGTCTCAGGCCGCAGGTAGATGAGGCCCGAGCCGTCGTCCACGGGCCCGATGTTGGTCTTGAACATCAGGTTGAACTTGCGGGTCTCCGTGAGCTCGCCCCCGCACTCGGGGCATTCCTTCTTGGCCAGCTTCTGCTGGTCGATCTGGTCGGCCCGAAAGCGCTGCTTGCACTTCTTGCAGTCCACCAGGGGATCGGTGAAGTTCTCGACGTGGCCCGAGGCCTCCCAGGTGCGCGGGTGCATGAGGATGGCGGCGTCGAGGCCGACGATGTCATCGTGGAGCTGGGTCATCTCCTTCCACCAGAAGCGGGAAATGCGGTTCTTGAGCTCGACACCCATGGGGCCATAGTCCCAGGCGCCCGACTGCCCTCCGTAGATCTCCGAGGATTGGAAGACGAAGCCCCTGCGCTTGGCCAGGGAGACGATCTTCTCCATGGAGATGCCGGAATCCCGCGTTGCGTTGTCCATACTGTTGCTCCTGTCTGCGGCTCGCGAGGGATCCTCCCCCCGTCAAGCTGCCCGCGAGCGCCCTTGGCGCCCGCGAAGGCCCTGATTTCACCCCACCGACGGTTACGGCAGCGCGCCGGATTGGCCTGGCCTCTCCCCGGGCCCCGCCGGGGAGGAGGTTTCCCTGGGCCGACAGCCCAGGAGCGCCCTCCAGTATGCCCCCACGGGGACAATGGGAGGGAGTATAGCCTCCATCCTGGGGCGGATGCTAGGGGAAGGACGGATTCAGGATGGGTCCAAGGCAGGCTCTAGCGCGGCCCCGTGACCACCCTGCCCTTCCAGGACTCAAAGGCGCCAAAGTCCCGCACCCTGCGGTAGCCCATGCCCTCCAAGGTTGCCTTGGCGATAGCCGAGCGCCGGCCCGAGCGGCAGTAGACGACAATAGGCCGATCCTTGTCGGCCTCTTTGAAGCTTGAGGCTAGGCTGTCGTAGGGCGCAAGCACTGCGCCGGGGATGTGGCCAGCGGCGAATTCCTCGAGAGTCCTTACATCGAGGACCAAGACCTTGGAGGCGGGGGCCTCGAGAAGGGCCTTGAGCTCCGGATAGCCAAGAATCGCCGCCTTGCCCTGGGCAAGGCCGAGCTGGGCGAGGAGGATAAAGAAAACGGAAATGATCAGGAAACGGCGGGGCTTGTTCATGTGCTTAATATATATGCTATTTTATATATTTGCAAATTTGCCAACAAATTCGACAAAAAACGGGGGACTGTCCCTCCATCGGGACAGTCCCCCGCCCCATAATCAGGCCTTGGTCAGGCTTTCCAGGCGGTCCACGAGGCCCGAAAGGACCTCAAAGGTCTTTTCGATAGCCGCGGGGGTCCGCATGTCGGCTCCGGCCTTTCGCAGGACTTCCACGGGGTAGCCCGAGGAGCCGGCGGAAAGGAAGTCGATATAGCGGCCCGCGGCGGCCTTGTCCCCGGCCAGGATGGGCGCAGAGAGGGCGTGGGCGGCGCTGATGCCCGTCGTGTACTGGAAGACGTAGTAGTTCATGTACAGGTGGGAGAACTGGGCCCAGGTCGAGCCCTCCCGGTGGCGGTCCACCTCGAGCTCCCCGCCATAGCCCTCGTCAAAGAGGTCGGCCATCAGTGAATTCATGTCCGAGGCGGTGACGGCCTGGCCCTCCTCGAGGCGGCGGTGCATCTCGAGCTCAAAGCGGGCCAGGGTGGGCATGATAAAGAAGTACCTGTGGATATTCTCCATGGCCTCCTCGATCACGGCGATCTGGAACTGCTTGTCCTTCTCGGTCTCAAAGAGGTGGGCCCGGACCAGGGCCTGGTTAAAGTTAGACGCCACCTCGGCCACAAAGATGGAGTAGTCGGCATAGATCGAGGGCTGGCTCTGCCAGGTATGCCAGGAGTGCATGGAATGCCCGAGCTCATGGGCGAGGGTGGAGAGGGAGGACAGGTCGTCGGTCCACTGCATCTTCACAAAGGGGGACATGCCCTTCCAGCCCGTGGAAAAGGCGCCCGAGCTCTTGCCCACCGTGGGATAGACATCGACCCAGCGGTCCCGGAGGCAGCCGGCCCTGAGGGTGTCCACATAGGGCTTGCCCAGGGGCTCCAGGGCCGAGCAGATGATGTCCACGCCCTTCTCGTAGGGAATGCGGGGCTGGTCCTTGGCTATGGGCGCCCAGATGTCCCAGTGCTGGAGCCTGTCCACCCCCAGGGCCTTGCGCCTAACCTTCCAATAGCGGTGCCAGACCGGGAGGTTTTTCTTGAAAGTGTCCACCGTGGAGTCATAGACTGCCCGGGGTATGTCGTGCTCGAAGAGGGCCGCGGAGATGGCGGTGTCAAAGCGCCGGGCCCGGGCATTGAAGACATCGGCCTTCATGGCCGTGGTCAGGGCCGAGGCCAGGGTGTTCTCCATCGCTATGTGGCCATCGCAGTAGCTCTGCCAGGCCAGGCGGCGGATTTCCCGGTCCGCGTCCCCCATGAGTTTGTCGATGGTCCCCTGGGCCACCTCGATGCCCTTGGCGGGCGCGAATTTGAGGTCCGCGTCCACGAGGAGGTCGTGGGTGGTGATGGCGCTCTGGAAGACCTCGAAGACCATGCCCAGAAGCTCCTCGACCTCGGCGGAGCGCACATGCTCCTGCTTGCGGAAGAGGTTTTCCAGGTTGTGGCGGTAGACCTTGAGCCGCGGCTCGGCGTCGAGCCAGGCAAAGACCTTGTCCCGGCCCAGGGCGAGGGTCTCGGGCTCCTGGAAGGCGATCGTGGCGAGGCACTGCCCAAAGAGGGCGCCGGCCTGGCCATTCATGCCCTGGGCCTCCACGTCCCCGGTGTCGCAGGCCTGGGCCATGGAGGCATAGACATAGAGCTTGCCCGCCCGGTTTATGATGCCTTCGATGGCCTCAAAGAGATCGGCCAGGCCGGAGGGCCCGCCTTTCTCGATGCTCCCGGCCTTGGCCGCCAGGGCCGGCAGGGCCGCAGTCACGGCTGCCAGCTCGGCCTTCCAGGCGGCGCGGTCGGCGAAGACGCTTTCTGCGTTCCACAGATACTTCTTGTCCAGGGTTTTTCTGTCTCTCAGCTGTGCTTCACTCATAGCCAGCATTGTAAACCCGTTCAGGCCATCCTAGAAGGGCCGGAGTCAAGAAAAAAAAAGCGGGGACCAAGGGTCCCCGCCTATTGTACTAGTGCGTAGAATCAGGGATTGACGGTGGTGCGGTAGACCTGGGCCCCGCCCTTCATCTCGACGATGACGGCGGACTTCACGGGGTTGCGCTTCTCGTCGTAGGTGATCGTGCCGGTGACCGTGTCAAGCTTGGTGGCCGCCAGGGCATCCCTGATGGCCTGGCCATCGGTGGAGCCGGCGCGCTTGATGGAGTCGAGCATGATGTTCATGCCGTCGTAGGCGAGGACGCCAAGGGCATCGGGCTCGGCATTGAAGCGGGCCTTGTACTTGGCCACGAATTCCTGGACCACGGGGCGGGTATCGTCCTTGGAGTAGTGGTTGGTGAAGACTCCGCCCTCGATGGCGGCGCCGGCGATCTTGGCGAGCTCAGGGGAATCCCAGCCGTCACAGCCTACAAGGTTGCCCTTGTAGCCAAGCTCCCGGATCTGGCGGGCGATGAGGGCCACGTCGTTGTAGAAGTCCGGGATGTAGACCACGTCGGGCTTGGCCCGGATGATCTTGGTCAGCTGGGCCTTGAAGTCCACGGCCGCGGTGGGGTGGGCCTCGGTGGTCACAACCTTGCCGCCGAGGGCGGTGAAGGTGGCGGTGAAGTTCTCCGCAAGACCCTTGGAGTAGTCGTTGCCGATGTCGAAGATGATCGCGGCGGTCTTGGCCTTGAATCCCTCGATGGCGTACTTGGCGGCCACCCGGCCCTGGAAGGAGTCGATAAAGCAGGAGCGGAAGATGTAGTCTCCGGCCTCGGTCACCTTCTCGTTGGTGGCGGTGGGGCTGAGCATGGGAACCTTGGCGGCCTGGGCGATGGGGGCGCCGGCGAGGGCCACCCTGGAGGTGATGCCGCCCACGATGGCCACGACCTTCACTTCCTGGATGAGCTTGGTAAAGACCGTGGCTCCCTCGGCAGGATCGCCCTTGTCGTCGGCGTAGACAAGCTTGATCTGCTTGCCAAGCACGCCGCCGGCCTTGTTCCACTCCTCGGCGGCGAGGGTAGCCCCGTTCTTGGTGGAGGTGCCAAAGGTGGCCGCCTCGCCGGTGACGGGGTTGATGGAGCCGATCTTGATCTCTGAAGTCTTGGAGCCGCAGGAAAAAAAGGAGAGGGCGGCTAGGGCCACCAGGCCGAAGCGGAAAAGATTGCGCACAGAAACCTCCGGAGTTGATTCTGTGCAACGTTATATAACAACAAACCGGAAATGCAAGCCCCCTCCTGGGCTTTGAAGCCTAATAACATCGTCAGCTTGAGCTCTTTTCAGCCCGTGAAAATGCGTTTTTCATCCACGTAGTTTATTTATGACCTTTCCCCCGCGATACCGGTATTTTAGCCTTGTTGCCGGGCTAGTCCGGCATCCCGAAAATGGAGGCATTCATGAAACAAGGCATCGACAAGCAGATTTCCCAGAATCTAGCCACGGCCCTCATCTCCCTGCCCCTCAGCCTCGTCATAGGCCTTATTGTCCGGGAGACCACGCGGGGGGCTGGGGCTAGGCTTGGAATAGCGGATTTCCAGGTCGCATCGGCCTTCCTCAACCTCTCCCACGGCCATTTCCTTGTCCTTTTCGGGGTCATTCCCCTCATCCTGGCTGCAGTCTTATGGATCTCTAGAGAAAACCTCAGCGAGGGAAACGGCAAGACGAAAAAAATCGCCTTGTTTACGTCCCTCTATCACCTGGGCGCCACCGGGACCTTCGCCCTGATGATGATCAAGGGCTATGCGCAGGTGAACGGCTATGTCCCCGGCATCGGCCTCGCCATGGTCGAGGCCAGCTTCCTGGGAGGCCCGCCTCTCCGGGCCATCCTCTACGCCATAGCCCATATCAGCCTCTTCGTGGCCATGACTAGCCTGGCCCTCACGATCATCCGCAAGCCCAAGGCTCGAGCCTGATAAGCCGGGAAAAAGAAAGAGCCGGTCCCAGGGACCGGCTCTTTCTTACCACTGACCGACTGAGCCTCAGCCGCCCTTTTTCTCGATCTTGGCCCAGGAGTCCCGGAGGGAGACGGCGCGATTAAACACCGGCTTCCCCGGTGTGGTATCCGGGTCGCAGGCAAAGTAGCCAAGGCGCTCAAACTGGTAGCGGTCCCCGGCCTTGGACGCGGCCAGGCTGGGCTCCCCGAAGGCCCCGGACAGGACTTCCTCGGAGGCGGTGTTTATCGTGGTAAGCCAATCCACACCCTCGGGCACGTCCATGGGCCGCTCGGCCAGGAAGAGATGGTCGTAGAGCCTGGCCTCGAGGGGCACGGCCCCGGCGGCGCTCACCCAGTGGATAGTGCCCTTGACCTTGCGGTTGTCCTGCGCGTCCCCGCCCTTGGTCGCCGGGTCGTAGGTGCAGCGGACCTCGGTGATCTCCCCGGTGGCAGGATCCTTGGTAAAGCCCGTGCAGGTCACGATGTAGCCATAGCGCAGGCGGACCGAGTTGCCCGGGAAGAGGCGGAAGTACTTGGGCGGAGGGATTTCCTGGAAGTCGTCCCGCTCTATGTAGAGCTCCCCCGTGAAGGGGATCCTCCGGGTGCCTGCGGTGGGGTCCTCGGGGTTGTTGACCGCCTCGAGCTCCTCGACATGCCCCGCAGGCCAGTTCTCGATCACAAGCTTGACCGGCTTTAGCACGGACATGACGCGGTTGGCCCTCTTGTTGAGGTCCTCCCGCAGGCAGTGCTCCAGGAGCTGGATGTCCACCATGGAATCGGTCTTGGCGATGCCGATCCGGGAGATAAAGTCCCGGATGGACTCGGGGGTATAGCCCCTCCGGCGCAGGCCCGCCAGGGTGGGCATGCGCGGATCGTCCCAGCCCTTCACGCAGCCGTCCTTGACGAGGCGGAGGAGCCAGCGCTTGGAGAGGACGGTATGGGTGATGTTGAGGCGGGAGAACTCGATCTGCCGGGTCGGGAAAACCTCGGCCTCCCGGATAAACCAGTCGTAGAGGGGCCTGTGGATCTCGTACTCCAGGGAGCAGAGGGAATGGGTCACCTCCTCCATGGCGTCCGAGAGAGGATGCTGGAAATCGTACATCGGGTAGATGCACCATTTTGTGCCGGTCCGATAGTGGGGCTCCCGGCGGATCCGGTACATGGTGGGATCCCGCATGAGGAGGTTGGGATGGGCCATGTCGATCTTGGCCCGGAGGGTCTTGGCCCCGTCCGGGAATTCCCCGGCCCGCATGCGGGCAAAGAGGTCGAGGTTCTCCTCCACCGAGCGGTCCCGCCAGGGGCTGTTGCGGCCGGGGGGCGTATAGGTGATGTTGTTCTTGTCCGGGACATTGGTGCCCCGGTATTCCTTCATCTCCTCCTCGCTGAGGTCGTCCACATAGGCGACCCCCTTTCGGATGAGCTTAAGGGCTAGTTCGTAGAGGGCCTCGTAGTAGTCCGAGGCAAAGAGCTCCTGGCCGCCCCAGTCGCAGCCCAGCCAGGCCACGTCCCGCTTGATCGCCTCGACATAGGACATGTCCTCCTTCTCGGGATTCGTGTCGTCGAAGCGGAGGTTGCAGCGGCCCTTGAAATCCGCGGCGACGCCAAAGTCGATGAGGAAGGCCTTGGTGTGGCCGATGTGGAGCCAGCCATTGGGCTCGGGGGGAAAGCGGGTGCGGACATAGCTATACCGGCCCTGGGCCAGGTCCTGGGTGACCGCCTCCCGGATAAAATCCAGGCCGGGTCCTTCCCCGGCGGCGGCGTCTTGGCTTCCCTCGGGCCTCTCTCTTTCGCTCATGGAATGCTCCTTGTCCACGCTTCAGGGGCGCGGCAAGGACACTATGGCTTCAAGGACTCCCGGGGGTCAATGGCCCGCCCGCGGGGGCCTGGGCTGGAGAATTCCCATGTCGGCCAGGATGTCAAAGACCGAGGCCTGGCCCACAAAATGCCCGGCTCCGGCAAAGACAAAGTAGCGGCCTCCCTCCTCAAGCATCCCCGCCATCGTCTGGGCCCAGGCCCGGTTTCTCGCGGCAAAGACCTTCTCATAGGAAGCGGCATCCGGGCCGGGGGGACCAGACTCCTCGGAGGCGGCGATAAGCCTGGCGATGCCCGCCTCATCGTCCTTTCCGTAGGCCTCGACAAGCTCCCTGCATAGCCGCTCAAGCTCCCCGGTCCGATAGCGCCCGAGGCTGTCCAGGAGGACTTCCACCTGCTCCTCGACACTGCCTGCGTCGAGGATGGCCATCTGGGACTCGAGGCTGTCGAGGCCCTGGATGTCCCGCTTCCCGGCCCGGGAATAAGCGAGGACATCGAGGCCCTGGGACGGGTCGAGGCCGACCTGGGCATAGACGGCCTGGGTGAGGACGAGGTTCATCACCCAGGGCTTGAAGCGCGCCAGGGCCTCGTACTGGGCCTGCCCGAGGATCTCCTCGAGCTCGGCCCGGTCCTTTTCCCCAAGATAGGAGCCAAGGCCCTTGCTTGGCGGAAGGATCGAGGCGGCTATGAGCCTAGTGACAGCCCCCTGGGCTCCCAGGTAATCGGCGCTCGAAAGCTCGGCATAGAGCCTGTCCGCCCCATCCAGGGCCTCTATGACCTTCGGGGGCAAGCCAGGGGCGCCGGGGACGCCAAAGTGGATTGTCCCCAGGATGTCGATCCTGGCCCCCGGGGCCTCGATGCGCCAGTGCATGGGCTCCACCTTGACGAGGCTGGCCTTGGCCGCCTGGCGGGGGCTTGTCGCGCAGGAGCCCAGGACCGCGAGGCAGAGGACCAGAGCAACAGGACGGAGCAGAGAGGTGGCGCGCAACCTAGGTCCAGGGAAGGGCCTCAAGAGAGGCCCGCGATCGCCGCCTCGATGCGGGCGGTGGCCTTGGCCAGGCCCAGGAGCTGGATGGACTCGAAGAGGGGCGGGCTCACCTTCGATCCGGTGATCGCGACCCGGACCGGCATCATGAGGTCGCCGAACTTGGCGCCGATCTCCTCGGCCTTGGCCCGGAAGGCGGCCTCGCAGGCCGGGATATCCTTGATGTCGCAGGAGGGCAAAACCATGGCCGCGGCCCGGAGCAGCTCTATGGCCCGGGAGAGGTCCTGCTTCTTGGGGATAAAGTCCTCCTTGGCCGCCAGGGGCGGCTCCTCCAGGAGGTAGCGCATCATCGCGGGGGCGTCGGTGAGGAAGTGGAGGCGCTCCCGGACGAGGGGCATGGCCGCCCGCAGGAAGTCCTCCGAGGGGACCTTGAGGCCCGCCGCCTCGAGGAAGGGCCTGACCAGGGCCGCAAGGCTTGAGTCATCCTTCATGCGGATATACTGGCCGTTAAACCACTCGAGCTTCTGGTAGTCAAAGATGGCCGGGGCCTTGTTGATCCGGTCGATCTTGAAAAGGCGCTCCAGGTCCGAGAGGGGGAAGAGATCCCTGCCCTCCTCGAAGGAGCAGCCCAGGTGGGCCACATAGTTGATCAGGGCCTCGGGGAGGTAGCCTCCCTTGCGGAACTCGTTGACGCTCGTGGCCCCGTGGCGCTTGGACAGCTTGTGCCCGTCTTGGCCGAGGACCATGGGGAGGTGGCAGAAGACCGGGGGCTCCCAGCCAAAGGCCTTGTACATGATCACGTGCATGGGGGCCGAGGGAATCCACTCCTGGGCCCGGAGGACATGGGTGATCCGCATGAAGTGGTCGTCCACGATGTTGGCCAGGTGGTAGGTGGGAAAGCCATCGGACTTGAGAAGGACGGGATCGGGGGAGACATCCTCGTTCTTCCACTCGATCTGCCCAAGGAGGGCATCCTGGAAGCTCGTCGAGCCCTCGAGGGGGATCTTGAGGCGGATCACGGCCTTCTCTCCGGCGGCGAGGCGGCGGGCGGCCTCGGCGGGGTCGAGCTTGCGGCAGTGGCGGTCATAGCCCAGGTCCGAGGAGTCCCCCTCCTCCTGGGCCGCCCTGAGCTTGGACAGGCGGTCCTCATCGCAGAAGCAGTAGTAGGCCTGGCCGGCTGCGACAAGCTTTTCCGCATGCTCCTTGTAGAGGGCAAAGCGCTCGGACTGGATGTAGGGGGCGCAGGGGCCGCCCTTGTCCGGGCCCTCGTCCCAGGAAAAGCCGAGCCAGGAGAAGGTATCGTAGAGGTTCTGCACGTACTCGTCCGCATAGCGGGTCCGGTCCGTGTCCTCGAGCCTGAGTATGAAGGTCCCGCCGAGGGAGCGGGCATAGAGGTAGTTGAAGAGGGCGGTCCTCACGCCGCCGATGTGCTGGTTTCCGGTGGGTGATGGCGCATAACGTACTCGAACGTCCATGGTTATCCTCGCAGGGTCGCGCTGTATGGGAGGCCCCGTAAGGGCCGTGGGTCCGGGGCCGGGAAGCAGGGAATTATAGCTTCCTGGCGGGCGGGGGGTCAAGGCGAGGGGCCAAGGCCCCGGGAAAGCAGGCTGAGGCCCGAGGCGAGGATGAGGCCCCCAAGGCCCAGGATGGCCAGGAGCAGGTAGCCCCCCGCCGCGGCCAGGCGGCGGCCCCGGGCCCGGGGCTGGCCGAGGAGGAGGCTTGCCCCAAGGCCCACCACCGATGAGGAGGAGAGGCCAAGGGAGAGGTTCCTGAGGAGGGAGAGGAGCATGAGCTGGGTCTCGTCCAGGAAGGGCACAAAATTGCCCACGACCCAATAGAAGACCACCACCATGCCCAGGGCAAGGAGGAAGACCGTGAGGCGCTTGACAATGATAAGCCCGAGGGGCTTGTCGCCGTACTCGGGATTGCCGGGGATGCCGATGGCTATTCTCCTTGGCCTGGGCTAGTATCGAGGGCGCATGCTTTCAGTGGAGGCCCCCAAGGTGGAATACTTCTTCAACTTTGACAAGATAGCATATCTCCAGGGCGAGCGCCCCGAGGGCTGCATCCTCTGCCTCCTGGCGGAGGGCTCCGACCGGGTGGACAACCTCGTGGCCCTGGAGACCCCGGACTTCCTGGTCTCGGTCAACCTCTATCCCTACAATCCCGGCCACCTTATCCTCTTTCCCCGGCGCCATGTCACGGATATCCGGGCCCTCTCCCGGGAGGAGAGGGCCGGCCTCGACGCCCTGGTGGAGGCCTGCCTCGATGTCCTCGACACCACCCACAGGCCGGCGGGCTTTAACATCGGCTACAACATGGGGCCCGTGGCCGGGGCGAGCATCGACCACCTCCACCTCCATATCATACCCCGCTATCCCCGGGAGATCGGCATAGCCGAGCTCATCGGGGGCACCCGGGTCCTGGTCGAGGACCCCATGACAACCGTCGCGAAGGTCAAGGCGGCCTTTAGCGCCCGCGGAGCCTGACCACGAGGAGGTCCCCCTCCCCCGCCCCCACCCGGACCCTCTCGGCCGTGGCCTCGTTGGACAGGCCATAGTCCCCCCGCCCCCAGACAAGGCCGGTGAGGGCCCAGCGCAGGCCCTCGCTCTCCATGCCCCGGGCGCCCTGGCCCAGGGGAAAGACGGAAAAAGTCTGGCCCCGGCGGGCGGAAAAGTCCCTGGACGTCCCCGCCTCGACGAGGAAGATATCCTCCCGGGCCGTATACCATTCCACGGGCCTTAAGGCGCGCTCAAAGATAGACCGGATCGCCAGGAGGTGATCGAGGCGGCCCTCTCCTCCTCCGGCAAGGATTATGCGGTCGGCTCCCCGGCCAGCGAGGAGGGAGAGGCCCGCCTCGGTGTCGCTGTCGTCCTTGGCCCGGGAGAGGCGGAAAACCTCGGCCCGGGGATAGTGGCCGAGGAGGGCGGGATCCGAGAGGGAGTCCATGTCGCCTATGATAAGGCCGGGCTCGAGGCCCCAGGCCCGCAGCAAATCTAGGCCCGAGTCGGCGGCGCAGACGAGGCCAAAGCTGGATAGTCGGTCGGCTAGGACGGCCCGGGGCGGTCCCTCGCCCCCGGTCACGAGGAGGGCATCCATGATGGAGGGGAGTGTGGGCGGGGCTTCCGTCCCCTGTCAACCCTTGCACAGGAAGGCCGGGGACAGCTATAAGTGATCATGCCTGTCCTCTCTGTCCCCCGCGAGCTGCGGGAATTCGCCCAGGTCTTTTCCTCGGCCGGGAAGAAATGCTTTTTCGTAGGCGGGGCCCTGCGGGACAGCCTCCTGGGACGGCCCGTCAATGACTGGGACGCGGCAACGGACGCAAGGCCCGAGGAAGTCCTGGGCCTCTTCCGCAAGGTGATCCCCACGGGGATCAAGCACGGTACCGTGACCGTCCTCTGGAAGGGCTGGTCGGTGGAGACCACAACCTTCAGGACCGAGGCCGGCTACAGCGACGCCCGCCGCCCCGACCAGGTCGCCTTTGGGGCCAGCCTGGAGGAGGACCTGGAGCGCCGGGACTTTACGGTCAATGCCATGGCCTTCGATCCCCTCGAGGGGAGGCTCGTGGATATCCATGGCGGGCAGAAAGACCTGGCCGCGCGCCTGATCCGGGCGGTAGGGGAGCCGGCGAAGCGCTTTGACGAGGATGGACTACGCACCCTGCGGGCCGTCCGCTTTGCCTCCCAGCTCGACTTTGAGATAGAGCCGGCCACCCTGGCGGCCATACCGGGGGCCCTGGCCCGCCTCTCGGGGGTCTCGGCAGAGAGGCTCCGGGACGAGCTGGAGCGGATCCTCCTCTCCCCCCGCCCCTCCAAGGGACTCCGCCTCATGGAGGAGACCGGCATCCTGGGCCTAGTCCTCCCGGAGCTTCTGGCCTGCCGGGGAGTCGAGCAAAAGGGACTACATGTCTTTGATGTCCTCGACCACCTCTATGCCTCGGTGGATGCCTCGGCCCAGTCCGGGGAAGACCTCGTCCTCCGCCTGGCGGCCCTCCTCCACGACATAGGCAAGCCCCGGGCCAAGGCCATTGGCGAGGACGGGATCCCCACCTTTTACCGCCACGAGGAATACTCCGCCCGGATGGCCGCCGAGCTGATGCGCCGCCTCCGCTTTCCCAACGCCACCACCGAGGCGGTGGTCCACCTCGTGGCCCAGCACATGTTTTTCTACGAGCCGGCCTGGACCGACGCAGCGGTCCGGCGCTTTGTCGCGCGGGTGGGCAGGGACTCCGTGGAGGCCCTCTTTGCCCTGCGCCGGGCCGACACCTCGGGGATGGCGGGCATCCCGGCGGATCCCCGCCTCCTCGATCCCTTCCGGGAGCGGATAGAGGCTATCCTCAAGGCCGAGGATGCCCTGGGCATCAAGGACCTGGCCGTAGGCGGCCGGGACCTGGCCGAGATAGGCATACCCAAGGGACCGGCCATGGGACGGATCCTCTCGGAGCTCCTCGAGACCGTCCTCGACGACCCCGCCCAGAACAGCAGGGGAACCCTCCTCGGCATCGCCGGGAAGATCAAGGGCAAGTATGGAGTGTCCCCATGAGCGTCTTCTTTGTCGCCCGCCTGGTGATCACCGATCCCGGCCTGTACGCGGAATACCTGGGGGGCTTTGACGAGGTCTTTGCGGGCTCCGGGGGAGAGGTGGTGGCCGTGGATGACGATACCCTCACATTGGAGGGAAGTCCCCCCCCGGGCCGGTCGGTGATCATCCGCTTTCCCGATGAGGCCGCCCTGCGGGCATGGTATGAGTCCCCAGGCTACCAGAGGCTCAAGGCCATACGAAACCAGGCGGCCCAAGGGGTCGTCATCATGGTCCATGGCCGCTAGTTAAGCGCTACTGGTTTTCGATCTGGAGAAGCCGGGCCGCCTCGAGGCCCCCGGCCTCGACAATGCTGTCATAGGCGATCCGGGCGGCGCTCTGCTCGGCTTCCTTCTTGTTCTTGCCCTGGGTGGGGCCGTATTCGGTCGTGCCCACGAGGCAGGAGATCCAGAAGGTCCGGTCATGGTCGGGACCGGTCTTTTTCACGAGCAGGTACTTGGGGTAGGACTTGTGGTACTTCTGGACGTATTCCTGGAGGATGGTCTTGTAGTCCTTGCGGTGGCGGTTCTGGAGGACCTTGAGGATCTCGGGCTCCACCAGGCGAAGCACAAAGCGGGTCGCCGCCTCATAGCCTGAGTCGAGGTAGTAGGCCCCGATCAGGGCCTCCAGGGCGTCGGCCAGGATAGCCTTCTTTTCCCTGCCCCCGGACAGCTCCTCGCCCTTGCCTATGAGGAGATGGTCCTGGATACCAAGCTCGTGGGAGGCCAGGGAGAGGCTGTCCTCGGAGACCACATAGCTCTTGATCCTCGCCAGGTCTCCCTCGGCCTTGTCCGAGAGGAGGCCATAGAGGTAGGTGGCGACAATCATCCCCAGGACAGAGTCCCCGAGGAATTCGAGCTTTTCGTTGTTGGGGGAATGGGCGGTGTCTTCGTTGGTAAAGGAGCGGTGGGTCAGGGCGAGGTTCAAAAGCTCGATGCTCTTGAACCTCAGCCCCGCAGTCCGACCGAAGGCGAGGAGCTCGGCTTTCCGCTCCCGGGAGATGGCGCTCTTCTGGATAAACAACAAGATAGCCTATCTCCCGCGGGCGGGCGGGCCCTTACTTCACCTGGGTCTTGATGAAATCGTAAGCGTCCTTGACGGTCTCGAACTCGTTGGCCTTCTCATCCGGGATGGTGATGCCGAGCTCTTCCTCGATTCCATAGACGAGCTCATAGGTATCGAGACTATCGGCGCCGAGATCCTGGCGAAAGCTCGCCTCGGGCGTGATCTTGCTCTCTTCTACCTCGAGCTTCTCGGCGATGATCTTCTTGACTTTCTCGTACAGTTCGTCCATGAAAAAGCTCCTTTACGCCTTAGATTCCGGCGAAATGACCTGGCGACCGCGGTAAAAACCGCATTTGGGGCAAATCCTGTGCAGGAGCACAGGGTTCCCGCAGTTGCCACAGGTGACAAGGGAAGGGGCGGTCAACTTCATGTTGATCGACTGCCGCCTCCGCGTGCGCGCTTTTGAAGTCCTGAATTTGGGTACAGCCATGGCTACAACCTCTAAACCCTAAAATTTGCAACGGGACAAAGTTCCGTTAACGTACACAAAAAACCGTGATTTGTCAAGTAGACTGCTCCCCGGGCCCGATAACCTTGGATTTTTCCCTCAGGGCCGCGGCCACATTCGGGGGCACCATCGCCGAAAGGTCGCCATCAAAGGAGGCTAGCTCCTTGATGGCGCTGGACCGAAGGACAAAATACTTCGGGTCCGTGGGCATAAAAATGGTCTCGATCCAGGGATCAAGCCCCTTGTTCATTATGGAAAGCTCAAATTCGTAGGAAAAATCCGGCACCGACCGCACGCCCCGGACCAGGACCCGGCAGCCATGGCTGCGGGCAAAATTGACAATCAGGGTGTCGCAGAGGTGGACGGAGACATTCTTATAGGGCGAGAGGAGGTCCTGGAGGAGGGCGAACCTCTCCTCGGGGCTAAAAAGGCCCGACTTCTGGCGGTTTACCGCAACGACCACATAGAGCTCCTCGAATATGCCTCGAGCCCGGTCGATGATGTTGAGGTGTCCATAGGTGGGTGGGTCGAAGGAACCCGGGAAAACCGCCTTTACCATGGGGAGGACTTTACCCGAGCCTGGGGGAAGGGTCAAGGTCGGGGCAAGGCCAAGCCTGGGGCCTGTTCGAGCTATGCAGGTCGGGCAGAGGAGGCTAGTATTTGGGCCATGAAGATGCCTCGCCTCCTGGGCGGCGCCGCAGCCTCGGCCTTTCTCCTGGCCCTGGGCCTGCCCAACGAGGCCTTTCTCTATGGCCAGCCCGTCCTGGGAGCCGTTGCCCTCATCCCCCTCTACCTAGTCCTCCTCGAGGCGCCGAGCTGGAAGGCCACCTTCCTGGCTGCCGGGTGCTTTGGGGCCTTGGCCCATGGCTTTTCCAGCTATTGGCTCTTTTTTTTCCATGGCTTTGCCTTCTGGACCCTGGGAACCACAACGATCGCCTACTTCTTTGTCTATGGCGTATATGGGCTATATCTAAGCCTCTTCCTCAAGGGCGCCGGAAAACTGAGGCCCCTGGCCTTTGCCCTGGGCTGGATTGTCCTGGAATACGCCAAGTCGACGGGCTTCCTGGGTTATCCCTGGGGACTCCTGGCCTATACCCAGACCAAGGTCCTCCCCATGCTCCAGCTCGCGGATCTTTGCGGGGTCTATGGCCCAAGCCTTATCCTGGCCCTGCTCAACGGGGCCCTTGCGGAAACCTATTGGGCCCTTAGGGCCGGAAAAGCGGGACCCCCTCGAGCCTCTGCCCTGGGGCTTAGGCCGGCTCTAGTCAGCCTGGGCCTTGCCCTCCTCCTCCTTGGGGCGAACCTGGGCTACGGGGCCTGGAGGCTGGCCGAAGCCCGGCCGGAGCGAGCAAGGCTCCAGGCCCTCCTCGTCCAGCAAAACCTCGATCCCTGGGAGGCCGGAGAGGAGGAGGGCCTAGGGCTAAATATCGACCTGGCAAGGGCGGAGCTTGCCCGGACTGGAAAGAGGCCGGACATAATCCTATTCAGTGAATCGACCCTTTACCGCCCCTATGAGGACTTCCCCTCCTGGTATGCCAGCCATCCCCGGGACAGGGCCCTCATACCTTTTATCAAGGAGAGCGGAGCCTGGCTTTTCACGGGGGCTCCCATCGTGGTCGATC